>CAZCZD010000022.1:8800-12759 GCA_964503305.1 uncultured Candidatus Saccharibacteria bacterium
TTGAAGTAAGAATTCTCATCGCTCCAAAAGATGCCAAACTTACTATTAATAACAAACAGTATAACACTTCTGGAACAGCTCGTTTTAAAGAAGGTGACTACACTATAAAAATTGAAAAAAGCGAGTTTGTTTCACTTGAAAAAACCGTCACTTTTAAAAAAGGTGAAGATAATCGCATTTATGAATATCTTGAACGCGAAGACGGTAATAAAAATTGGTTTGAATCCGACCGTGAGAATCAAACTCGCTTTGAAAGTGTCTCTGAATTTAAAGCAAGAGAAATTCAAAACAACTACGCAGAAGACAAAATTTTCTTAATTACCCCAAAAGATAATTATGTTGATGGTTATAAAATTTCTGCAGTAAAAGACGAAGAGGGAAAAATTACCATTAATATTTATCTTTATGCTTGCGGAAAAACTCCACAACTCGACCAATTCAAAAATAATGCCACCAAGTATCTAACCGACAATGGCATTAATCTTGAAGATTACAAAGTAAATTATTCAAACTGTTAATTATTCACTTATTTCAACACTTGTAATAATAACTTGATTGTCTTTAAAATTTCTTGTTAGAGCTTTTTGGCGCATTTCATCAAGCTCTGAAAAAACATCGTCTAAAAGTACAATTGGTCTTTTTCCATTTTTTTCGTAAATAAGTTCTGCTTCAATAAATTTCATTGCTAAAATTATCGAACGAACTTCTCCGCGGCTTGCCGAACCATCCGCATCAGAATTATTAAATAAAAATTCATAAGAATCGCGATGTACACCAAATCCAGTATGACCTAAAATCAAATCTCTTTTGAGTTCAGATTCCAGTCTTCTTAAATATTCATTTTCCGAAACTTTTTCACCTTGCATTTTATATTCCACAAAAACTTCATCTGAATTTTCCGCAATTGAACGATATGTTTTTGTAAGTCGAAGATTTAATTCTTCAATAAATTTTTCACGAGTTTTTCGAATTTCCACGCCATATTTTGCAAGCAATAAATTCCAGGAAAAAATCACACTCGAAACTTCTTCATAATCCAGTTCTGTGTAATTCTTTAATAAATCATTTCGTTGCTTTAAAGCTTTTTCATATCTATTTAAAGTAGTTGAATAATTATCATTAAGTTCCGATAAAATTCGATCAAAAAAATCACGTTTTCTTGTCGGAGAGGAAGATATTAAATGTAAATCATCCGGTAAAAACAAAACTATTGGATAACGATATTTTTTTGGTAGTCTTAAATATTTTTTACCACCTACTAAAAATTGTTTCTTAGCTGGTTCATCTTGAAGAAGGGAACCAAATGCCACAACTGTCTTTTCACCATCATAAAAATCTACTTCAATTCGATAAAAATCACTTTCCCGTTTTAAAATTTCCGAGTCGGTTGCACGAAAACTTTTTCCACGAAGTGCTTCATAAATCGCTTCAAGAATTGAAGTTTTTCCACTTCCATTCTCACCCACGATTACTGAAGTTTTTTTCTTAAAACTATAAGAAAAATCTTCGTGGCAACGAAAGTTATTTAATTTTATCGATTTTATTACCACTTTTTACCCCTTAAGTGGCATCACAATATGAACACAATCCGATGAATCAGAATTTGTAATTTTCACTGGCATTACACCACCAGAAAAACCAAATTTAATTGTCTCACTAGTAAGTGAATTTAATGCATCTAAAATATATCTCGAATTAACAATCACTTTTTCGTCTTTTGAAACTTCTACTTCAATTTCCGATGTATTTTCACCAAATTCATTAGCCACTGAAGATACTAAGAGTGCACCCTTAGCTGAATCGGTTTCAAGAATAATTGAGCCACCAACTTCTCTCGCAAAAAGTGCAGCAAGTTTTGTTACACGCAAAATCTCTGTTTTAGAAACCTCAAATTCTACATTTGTTTTTTCTGGAATAAGAACTTTATAGTCAGGGAATGATGAATCAATATATTTTGAAGTAATTTCAATCTCACCTAACTTAAAACAGACCTGACTTTCATCAAATAAAATTTCAACTTCGTCGATTTCTTCTGAAATAGAAGCTAAAACCTCATTAATTGCTCCGATTGGCACAATTGCTTTAATTTCTGAAGAAATACCAGAAACTAACTTCTTAACTGCCAAGCGATAGCCATCACATCCCACAGCATAAAGATTCTTCTCATCTGTATTAAAATATACACCAGTAAATGCTGGACGAGTTGTATCGGTTGAAACTGCAACCTTAACCGAAGAAACGCTCTCTTTAAATTCTTCAGCTGGAATTTTAAAGATAACTGACTTTTTCTCATTAAGTTCTGGAAGTTCAGGAAAATCCGATGCATCCACACCATTCATTACTGATTTATATTTTCCAGAAGTGGTTGTGATTTTCGTATCCTTAACTGAGATTTTTACATCACCTTTAGGAAGATTTGAAACAAAGTCAGCTAAAAGTCTTGCTGGAACTGTAATCTCACCATTTTTTGAGCTAGAAGTGGGAAGATAGTCGACTACAGCCATATCGAGATTGGTAGTTGTAAGTGTTACTTTACCATTTAAAACACGAATTAAAACGTTTGAGAGAATTGGAAGAGTTGTTTTACTTCCAGTAGCAACCCTTGAGACGACACTAAGTGCTTTTGCAAGTTTACTTTGATCGACATTGATTTCCATTTTTAATTCCTTTCCTTTATTAAATTATTTTAGTAGTAGTAATAATAAGCTATGTGGATAATGTGTAAAACTTTGATTTAACAGGGAAGAATGTGCTATTTTTCTTGTGTAAAAATACGTGGATTTTATTGGTAAAACTCATGTGTAAAACCATTTTATTGTGTGGAAACTTATTTTTAGTTGACTTTTCCACTAAGTTTTTCCAGGAACTTTCCACGAACTTCTTCACAGGATTTTTCACAACTTTTCCACATTTATTCATAAATTTTATCCCTAAGAATATTAATATCTTCGCGGAGTTTGAAATTCATCTTCATCTTTTTTTCGATACTCTTAAAACCATTCATAACTGTGGTGTGATCTTTTAAGTCAAGCTCATTGGCGATTTGAGTTGTTGAAAGTCCGAGTTCGTTTTTCATGAGATACATTGCTACTTGTCTTGCGTTACAAATATGTGCAACACGTGACCTTGAGAGCATAGTCTTCACGTCCATCTCGTAGAGTTTTGCGGTTTGGTTAATAATCTTTTTAGCTGTAGTGGTGCGCTTCTGTGTTGAAGCTGATGGACCGGTGTAGCCAGAGTTGATAATCTGGAGTGGTGTTACGCCGCGGAGGTCAGCAAATGCAAGAAGCTGTTCGTATTCACGATTAAGGTCACGAATATTTGTCTTTACATTCTCTGCAATATATTCAATTGCTTCTGGTTCAATATTTGCGCCATCAAACTCCGCTTTAGCTTGAAGAATTGCACATTTATCTTCAAAACTTGGAAGTTGAATATCATAAGCACCGTTTTGGGTGAGCCTTGATGCGAGACGTACATCAACGTCTTTAATTTCTTCAGGTAGCCTATCAGATGCAATAATCACCTGACGCTTTGAAAGATACATATCATTGAAGAGGTTGAAGAATTCAACTTGGCTCTTATCTTTTCCAGTGATTTGCTGAAAGTCGTCGATAATCAAAACATCGAGATTCTCATATTTTGTACGCCAAGAGTCTGGGTTTTTACTACGAATTGCTGCGATAAAATCAGAATAGAAGTGATTGATTGGCACGTAAAGAATTTTTAAGTTTGGGTTTTTTCTTAAAAGTTCATTACCAATAGCTTGGATAAGGTGAGTTTTACCAACGCCACTTTTACCATAAAGGAAGAAAGGATTTCTTTTTCCACCCGGATCATCAATCACGGCCTTAGCGGTATAAACTGCCATATCATTGTTTGTACCGACGACAAAGTTACTGAAAGTGTATTCTGGAACAAGACCAGTTGATGCTGGCATTTTTACGGAATTAGAGACG
>CAZCZD010000023.1:0-9438 GCA_964503305.1 uncultured Candidatus Saccharibacteria bacterium
GAAGCTAAAGACCGCGACATTCTTACTGTCGGTGTCGTTACAAAGCCATTCACTTTTGAAGGACAACAGAGAAAGGCTAACGCTGACAAGGCAATTGCTGAACTTTCTGGCGAAGTTGACGCTCTCATTACAATTCCTAACGATCGTCTTCTTCAAACTATCGACCCAAGAACACCACTTCTTGAAACTTTCAAGATTGCTGACGATGTACTTCGCCAAGGTGTCCAAGGTATTTCAGAACTCATTACTGAACACGCACTTATTAACCTCGACTTTGCCGATGTAAAGGCAATCATGAAGAACGCAGGTTCAGCTCTTATGGGTATCGGCCGTGCATCTGGTGAGAACCGTGCAAAGGTTGCTGCTCGTCAAGCTATTGAATCTCCACTTATCGAAGTTAAAATCGATGGCGCAAGAGGTGTCCTCTTCTCAGTTGCTGGTGGCTACGATATGTCAATGAGCGAAATTCAAGAAGCTGCAGAAGAAATCACTGGTGCGGTTTCTCCAGATGCAAACATTATCTTTGGTGCATCAATTCGCCCAGAACTCCAAGAGGAAATCGTTATTACCGTTGTTGCAACTGGCTTTGATTCAGCTTACTACCGTCAAAAACGTGCTGAAGAAGCACTTGCTGCAGAACATGAAGCTTATGAAGCAGAAGCACCAGCTTATGGAGTTCCAGACGCTGATGCAGGAATGATTCATCCATCAGAAGAAACTTCAAGCATTTGGGATAAAAAACCAGCTGAAGAAGAAGATGACTTGGATGTTCCACCTTCACTTCGTGCAAGATTGCGTGGTAAAAAATAATAATAGCTAATAACGTCAGGAGGTAACATGGCTAATAACATTAAAATCGGGGATTCAAAAGTTCTCGAGAGCCGTGAGACTCCTGACGGAGCAATGATTCGCCGCCGACGTGTAACGCCGGAAGGGCGTCGTTTTACAACTTATGAACGCATTGAAATGCCAGCTTTGGTCGTCAAAAAGCGTTCTGGAAATAAAGAACAATTCGACCGCGATAAACTCCTCACGGCGGTTCGAAGAAGTGTAGGAAAATTCTTTAATTCTGACCTTGAAGTCGAAGATGTTGTCAATAAAGTCGTTTCAAAGGTTTATGACCTTGGAAGCGATGAAATTGAATCGAAACAGATTGGCCAGGCAATTTTGGACGTGCTTGCTGAAGTAAATGAAGTCGCATACGTGCGTTTTGCTTCTGTATTCTTGGAATTCAAGACGCTTGAAGACTTCGAAAATATTATTCGCTCACAAAGAGAATCAAGTAATAAATAGAAAGGATTACGATGAGGGTGGTGATGGTTTGCCGCGATAATACGGAATATACAAGAGAAGCTACTGATTGGGTGGCTGATTTCAAGAAAGCAACCGGATATGATGTTGATTGGGAAGATCCAGAGACGATTTCTGGAGAGATGTTTGCAACACATCATGACATTGTTCAATATCCAACACTTTGTGTGATGCGTGACGATTCAAAAGTGCTTGCGAAATGGTCAGGAAAGCTACCTCAGTTCGAAGAAGTCACATACATTATGCGTGACGCTTAATTTGTGGTATAATATATATAATGAATTATAGAGAGAAAGCAGATGAGCTGTTTTCTTGGGCGCTTCAACAACCTCGGGCATCGGTTGACTGGCAAAACCATTCGAGAGATGTGGCACGAGTTTGTGAAAAAGTAGCCGAGAAAGCAGGAATGGACAAGGACCTCGCTTATGCGAAGGGCCTTTTGCATGATTTCTATAAAGCGATTGAGCGCGATAATGAAGTCTTTGTTGAGATTGATGGCGAAGATACGATGGCGATGACGCACCCATTTAATGGTTATCGTCTTTTGATGGAAAAAGGTTTTCCAGAAGCAGCAAGAAGTGCACTTACTCATACTTTCTATAATGTATATGAAGTATATGATGGCGGATTTGATTCAAGATTAGTTCCGGAAGATTTGGAATTTTTGAAAAAATGGCTCAATGAAAACGAATATGACGATTATGATAAGTTAACTCAACTTGCAGATAATATGGCGAGCTGGAAGGGTATTATGACGATTGATGATAGATTTTGTGATATTCTATCGCGCCATCCAGTCTCAAACCCGCAAGCTGGACTGAAAAAACTTTACGTAATAAAAGATTATTTCGACGAAAAAATAAATGGAAATGTTTACGAATTATTCCGAGATGAAATATGCGAAACGGCAATTACGGAGCCTACACGAAAACCGTATATAAAAAAGTAGTGTAGGCCAGAACCCCGGAAAAGAAGATTAAAGTAAAGAGGAATTATGAAATATAAATCAGGACAAAGAAGAAGGGCGCTAGAATACGAAAAAGCCGTTTTGGAATATTGGAAAAAGGACGGAACTTTTGAAAAATCAGTTGAGAATCGCGATGCAAAAAGAAGCTATGTATTTTATGATGGACCTCCATTTATTACCGGAAACCCACATCATGGAACACTCCTTTCATCAATTGTAAAAGATGCAGTGCCACGTTTCTGGACCATGAATGGATATCGCGTTGAGCGTCGTTGGGGTTGGGACTGCCATGGTCTTCCAGCAGAGAACTTCGTTGAAAAACAACTTGGAATTACGGACCGTCGCGAAATTGGCACAAAGTGGCCACTTGAAACTTACATTACAAAGGCACGTGAATCGATGGTTGCAAACTCAGAAACTTGGGAATCGACTATCGCAAGAATCGGACGTTGGGTGAACTTTAAAGGTGCTTATCGTACGATGGATAAGGACTTCATGGAGTCGGTTTGGTGGGCGTTCAAAACCCTTTATGAAAAGGGAAAGATTTATGAGGGCCGTAAAGTTTTGATGTATGATACAAAGTTCTGTACTCCAGTTTCAAAAGCTGAAGTAACTATGGATAATGATGCATATCAACTCGTGACTGATCCTTCAGCATACGTATTCTTCAAGGCAAAGGACTTTTATCTTCTTGCTTGGACGACCACGCCATGGACGCTTCCAGCTAACCTTGCACTCGCTGTTTCACCAAAGCTCGAATACGGAATTTATGACGTTGATGGTAAAAAGGTTGTAGTAGCAACAAAACTTGCTGAAAAAGTCTTAGGTGGAGATGTAAAAGCGGAGAAAAAAATTAAAGGTTCAGAACTCGTTGGAGTGGAATATGAGCCATTAATTGAAACAGTTGCTAAAGCTGATAGAAAAGAAGGTACATATAAAGTGCACGGCGCGGAGTTTGTGTCGGCAGAAGATGGTACTGGAATTGTTCATATCGCTCCAGCCTATGGTGAGGATGACTATGCACTCGGAACTTCTGAAGACGTTGACTTTGTTGATGTGCTTGACGAGAACGGTTATTATCTTCCAGAAATGAGCGAAAAACTTCACGAACTTGGTGTCCGTGATACCGATGAAAACGGTATGGAAATTTGGGCGGCAAACAAATTCATCGCAAAGATTCTTGAAGAAAAGGGAATCGTCTATAAGATTGAATATATTAAACACGAATATCCATTTAACCCGCGTTCAAAACAAAGGATTATGTATCGTGCATTCCCAAGCTGGTTCTTCGACATTACCGGTTCGAAGCCACTCATGATTGAAGAAAATAAGAATATCAACTGGTTCCCAGAACACTTGAAGCATGGTCGTTTTGAAAAAAATATCGAACAGGCTCCAGATTGGAACCTCTCGCGCGATCGTTTCTGGGCAACTGCAATGCCAGTTTGGAAGAGCGAAGATGGTGACGTTGTTGTCATGGGTTCTTATGAAGAATTGAAAGAGTTTTCAGGTGTTGAGCTGGAAGATTACCACCGTCCATGGGTTGATCAGATTGAATTTGATGCATATTGTGTGATACTTTCAAATGGTAAGCAATCAGTATTTCCACTTAGTGACGAGAAAGCTAAAGCTGCATATGATAAGTGGCAAGCTGTAAAAGGAACTGGTGAACGCGGTACTGCTGCAGTCGAAATTAAACATTTTAAGCGTATTGAGAAAGTGCTTGACTGTTGGTTTGAATCTGGTTCAATGCCATTTGCGCAACTTCACTATCCATTCGAAAATAAAGAAAAATTTGAAGCTAACTATCCAGCAGATTTCATCGTTGAATATGTTGGCCAGGTTCGCGCATGGTTCTATTATGTTCATGCTGTAAACACTGCGCTCTTTGGTCATAATGCTTACAAGAATGTTATTACGACTTGATGTTAACGATGGCAGAAAGATGAGTAAGTCTCTCGGAAATTATACGGATCCAAACGAACTTATGGACAAGTTCTCAGCAGATTCACTTCGCTTCTTGCTCCTTTCGAGCCCGGTACTTGCAGGTGAAGATTTCGCCCTCTTAGATAAGGATGTTTCCGATGTCGCAAGAAAACTTTCGATGATTTGGAACACTTACGATTTCTTCACAATGTACGCAGAAGTCGATAAGTTTGATTCAAAGGATGCGATTGAGCCAGAAAAGTTTGAGAACCCACTTGATAAATGGATTGTTTCAAGACTCTTCGAAACACGTAATCAAATTACGGAAGGTATGAAGGAATACAATATTCCAAAAGCTGTTGAAGGTATCTTGCCATTTGTTGACGACCTTTCAAACTGGTTTGTCAGGCGCTCTCGCCGTCGTTTCTGGAAAGCAACGGATGACGAAGATAAACTTGAGGCATATTCAACTCTCTACTTTGTATTAGTATATCTCGCACAAATCTTGGCACCATTCGTACCATTCCTTTCAGAAGAGCTTTATCAAAAGATGACTGGAAGTGAAACTTCAGTTCACCTTCTCGATTGGCCAGAAGCTGGTAAGATTGACGAGGAAGTGCTTGCCGAAATGAAGCGTACGCGTGATATCATTACTGAAGGTCTTGCGCTTCGTATGCAAAAGTCAGAGACTGAAGATCAAATCAAAGTACGTCAGCCGCTCTCAGAGCTCGTATATGACGGCGAAAAGCTTTCAGACTATTACGAATCCATTATTGCTGATGAAGTGAACGTAAAACGCGTTACAAACGGTTCTGCAATAAAACTTGATAAGACTTTGACGCCAGAACTTAAGGAAGAAGGCTTCGCGCGTGAACTTATCCGCTTTATCCAATCTGGACGTAAGAAAGCTGGACTTAACGTTGATGATCGCATCAAACTCTCGGTTTCATGCTATGTGTCAGATGATTATAAGCAAATGATTGCGGATGAAGTACTTGCTACTGAATTTACGACTGATGCATCAGCAGAGAACTATAAATATGACGAAATCGTGAAGATTGATGGTGATAATGTGACGATTTCACTCGAAAAAGCATAGACTAATAGAAAAATAGCTCCGAAAAGGAGCTATTTTTTTGTGGCTTTTACCCCTGTTATATTTTACATTTTGGAAAAATGTGGCATAAATAGTGTTGACAAATAAGCATAAGTATGATACACTTAAGACAAGTTAGAAAAGAAATACAAATAAAAATCAAATCTAACTAAACAAAGACAAAAAAGAAACCCTGAAATCGATCCGATTAGGAAAAAACAAATAAATATATATACAAGCAGGGAAAACGAAAAGTCTAAATAAAAAACTGAAAGAAAGGAAAAAAGTATAAGGAAATAGGCGGGAGCCGAAAAACCCAAATACAAACTAACGAAAGGAAACACCAATGTAAGATATAGCTTAACAACCGAAGGTTGTATAAAAAAGTTATACAAAGCCATAAGATAGATAGCACAGAGTAAAACTATAAAATATGTGTTCAAAACGGACGCAAAATAGTTCGCTCAAAATAATAAAATTAACCACAAAATAAAAACTTTAAACAGGAGGAAAAATATATATGTCGTTTGAATTTTTCGAAAACGAAGCTTCATATATATCCAAGAGTGAGATCTCCGCAGAAGCCAAAGCCAAAATCGCTAAAAGATTAGGCCATCTCGCTACGATAATTAGCTAAATAAATTAAAAAATTTAACCTTTTTACAAAGAACTGGACGAAAAAGTCCAGTTTTTTGTGGTTTTTTGATAAAAATGTTGACAAAAATATACATAAGCGGTAAACTGAGGTCAGAAAAGTCATATTTTAATATAAAAACACTAAAAAGAAAGGTTTCTCCACACTATGACACAAGATGAAGCAAAAATAAACGAGCTGATTGAGCGTATCAACAGCTTGCCGGAAGATGCAGATCTTCCAGAAGACGTTCTTGAATCACTTACTCAAGAACAGATTGTAGCAATCTATGTTGAGAAGATGATTGCTGATAAAGGTGTCAAACCAACTGACGAGCTCCGTGCGGAACTTCGTGAAAAACTTTCAGACGAAATTACAAAAGCTCTTATTCTTGCAATGCCAGACTATCTCGTTAATCAATTGAATGAAGAACTCGATGGCGGCGCAGATGACGAAAAGATCGCAAAGGCAATCGACGAATCAGGAATCGATGTGGAGACGATTACTGAACAAACAATGAATGCCTTTCGTGACAATTATCTTAATGGGGAGGAGAAATAACTATGGAACGCGGACCTAAAAACGGATTCGAAGCAGGACAACCAATTGATACGGATGATGCTATGAACGATATGCCAAAAGATACAACCGACAAATTTGTCGAAGGAATTCAAAAGAAAATCGCCGACGGTGTATATACACAAGAAGAAGGCGATGCATTAATTGCAAAAGCAGAGGCTCGTAAGGTCGAAAAGGCTGAACAAGCTGAAAATGAAGCTGCATATAATGCATGGGCAAATATGACACCAGACGAAGCAAATGCAAGAAGTGATGCTTTTGCTAATGATTTTGCTGGCGAAGAAAATCTTAACTCAAAAACTGGAAAAGAACGAACTGAATCAAATCTTGATCTTTACCCACGCATGCCAGGTGAATCAAATGAAGAATATGGTGTAAGAATTCGCCAAATCAACGAAATGAAGAAACAATTCTTGGAAGAAAATCCAGAACCAGAAGATAAACCAGCTGAAAAAACTACGTTTGACACATATAAAGAAATGGTTGAAAAACGTGTTGAGTCCGGTGATCTTAAACGCGAAGATGCAGATGCAATGCTTGCTCGCCGCGGTGAACAAATTGCTGAAAAAGCTGAAAATGCACAAAAAATTGAAGATTATAATGAAGCTCAAGAAAAAGCAAAAATGGAAATGGCTGAGCGTATTCGCAAAGAAGTTCCAGAAGCACTTGAGTTCCTTGAAAAACATCCAGAACTTAAAACTGAAATGGTGGCTGCAGTTAAGAAGCTTGAGGAGCTTGAGCAGATTGCAAACATTAAGGAAGGTGCTGACAAAGCAGTTGATGCAGAACTTGTAAAGCGCAACGAAACCTTCATGAAAGCGGTTGAAGCATTTAATGCAGCGGCTCGTGCAAACGAAGCAGCTCGCGCAAAAATGCAAGAACTCGAAGAACGCTCAAAGAAGGGCGGAAACGTTTCTGACGAAGAGTATGCTAAAGTTGAAGAAGAAATTCATGAGTCAGAAAAAGTAATGGCAGAAGCTGATGCTGATAAGAAAAATGCAGAAAACGAATATAATGCAGCTGAAGCTGCAATTCGTGGTGATGCAGAAAAACGCACTGACGAACTTAATGCACGTATTAATGAACGTGATAAGTACGTTGAAAGCGAACGCGAATATTACAACAAAAATGTAAATGAAGCATTGGCAAATGGTGACGCAGAAAAAGTTGCAGAACTTAAGCAAGACCAAGTTGAAGCAGCTGATGTAATGGAAGAATGGGTTGACCGTGGACTTGGCAAGAAACCAGCTGGTGAAGGCGATGATGCCGGTGAAGCCGGTGAAGCTGGCGAAGGTGGTGAAGACTTACCTGGTGGTGGTTTTGAAGCCGGTGAAGCAGGCGGTGAAGACGCAGGCGAAAGAGAAAATGCAGAATTCGAAGCATTTGCAGCAAGCTATCTCAGCGATCCAGAATGGCGTGCAATTTATACCAAAGACGGTGTCTTTGACGAAGCACGTTGCCGTGAAGCACTTAAAGATATGTGGAAGGCAAAGAAAGCCGAAGATGCAAAAGCTGCTGAAGCTGCTCCAGCAAAAAAGATTGACACTGATGGCGCTGGCGAAGACTTACCTGGTGGTGGTTTTGAAGCTGGTGAAGCAGGTGAAGATGAAGACGATGGTTTTGAAAACGAAAACCAACGTGGTCTTTTCGCAAAAATTAAAAACTTCTTTAACCGCAACAAGCGTGTAAAAGATGGTGGAAAGAATGCATTAAAGAAAAAAGGTGGTTGGAGAAAAATTGCAAAAGCTGCATTGCTTGCATTCCTCGTTGGTAACCAAATTGCAAACTTTATGCCACAAGATATGGCAAAGAACATCGTTGATACGGCTGGAAATGGCGTAGCGATTGAAGATGTCAAAGAAGACGGTGAAGATGAAGACGAAAATAAGAAAGTTGACCTTGAAGATGTTGCAGATAATCTCTCACTTGAAGTAGATTTGAATGCAGAAAAAGGTGAAGAACTTTCTGACCTCATCGACACTAAGTATTCGGACGGAACTGATCTCGAGATTAATCTTTCATATGGAGGCTATGAAGGTTCAGCATTCTTTGCTGAAGGTAAGGAAGGAATCCATAACTTCACTCCATGGCTCTATGATCATGAAACTGAAGGAATTACGGACGCACAAAAAGCTGAGCAAATTCAAGAGAACATCGATCAACTTGCTGACGATCCAGTTCTCCAAGGCCAAATGGCAGCACTTATGGGTGCAGACCTCACTATTGATGGTAAATCGGTGACATCCTTTGATGCTATGCGTGATGTTCAAGAACTTGGCCAAGGTGATTCTGTCTTCCAAATGAATATGGCAAATGCAATTAAAGATATTAACCGTGAACTTGCTGGACATACTTTGAATCTTGAGACAGTCAAACAAGGTGATGTCTACTCATCGCTCTATGTCGTCAACGTTGCTGATGAGGGTGAACAACCACGTATGGTTTACTTCAAAGACGACCAAGTTACCGCTCGTGTTGATTTTGAAGTCTTGCAATATCTTGATGAAGATAATCAAAATATTCTTGATACCAATGAGATTGGTGGACGTAAATATAACTTCCTCAAGGCTGTTGGTGTAATTCCAGAAGATGCAACTGACGAAGAAGCACAAGATATCATGTCGAAGATTCGTATTCTTGGTATCTCTGGTAAATGTGGTCAGCTTATCTGGCAACACATTACTCCAGATACTGGTTCGGAAGGAACTGGTAGCGAAGGCACTGGCGAAGAAGGAACTGGTGATGAGGGCACAGGTGAAGAGGGTACCGGCTCAGAAGGCACTGGCGAAGAAGGAACTGGTGATGAAAACGAAACCGGAACTGAGAATGAGACTGGTACTGAAAATGAAACCGGAACTGAGAATGAGACTGGTACAGAAAATGAAACCGGAACCGAAAACGAAACTGGTGAAGAGACCGGCGTCG
>CAZCZD010000023.1:9538-12209 GCA_964503305.1 uncultured Candidatus Saccharibacteria bacterium
GGTACAGAAAATGAAACCGGAACCGAAAACGAAACTGGTGAAGAGACCGGCGTCGAAACTGGTGTCGAGACTGGTGTTGAAACCGGCGTCGAAACCGGCGTCGAAACTGGTGTCGAGACTGGTGTTGAAACCGGTGTCGAAACTGGTGTTGAAACTGGTGATGAATACGATGGTAAGACCGATATTCTTCCTGGTAACGAAGACGATGGATGGGACCAAATCAATCAGCCAACTCAGGAAGAAACTGGTCCAACTGATGAAGCTTCAAGAACTCCAGTTGACGAAGGCGGAAACGGCTATGTCAACGATGAGACTCCTGGTTCTTCATCCGGACTCGCTGAAGATGACTTCCTAAACGGCGGCGATCAAGGCGGTGGAAATACTGATGCCGACGGTGGTGGCTCAACCAACCCAGAAACTGAAGCAACCTATGATGGAAGCGATACTTCTGGATATGATAACGGCGCACAACAAGAGACTGGAACTCAGACCGTTGAAGAACCGTCAACACCTGAAGAAGTTAACCAAGTTAATGATTCCGAAGCTAACCAAGAATCTGCTGGTGAAGACCAAGCCCCAGGCGAAGGCGCATCAGAAGCTATGGATAGATTAGGATAAAAACAAAAACCAAAACGCGCAGGGGGAAAATAAACACGATCATTTAAAAGGGAAGAAAGGAGCCCTAAAAATGAGAACACAAACAAAAACCAAAACATGGGAGAATGTTCGTAGAACTGCACGACACATCCTTCCGGTGGCGGTGCTCTCAATCGGTGCAGCACTAGGTGTTGTATCGGGCGATGTTAGCGCTGCTACAGAGGCATGGGGGCCAAAGGACCGTCCAACATTCACTTGGGCAGAACCGGCTGACTATGTCACATTTAACTCTATTACCGATAACCCAAAAATCGGTGATGAAAGAAACTTCGTTCGTATCCGTAAAGCAGGTACTGACGATAAATATGTAGATAAGGTAACCCTCGAGGTTGGCCAAGAATACGAAGTTGGAATTTGGTTCCACAACAACGCTAAATCTAAACTCAACAAGAAAGAAAACGGCGGTGTAGGCATTGCTGAAAACGTTCGTCTTCGTGTCGAGCAACCTGAAAAAGTAACCGCAGGTCACTCTGCAGTTGTCAAAGGTATTATTTCCTCGACTAACTCAAAACCAGCTGAAGTTTTCGACACAGCATACGCATATTCGGATTCGACCGTACTTTTGCGCTATGTTCCAAACTCAGCAAAAATCACTAGCCTTGGTACAATCAACGGCGAAATTCTTTCAAGCGAAGCTATGTTCGGTGAACAAGGTGCAAAGCTTGGATACTGGAATGACCTTTGGGGTACAGTTCCTGGTTGTAACGAATACTCTGGTTACGTTACATATCGTTTCGTAGTTGATCAAGCTGGCTTCAAAATTTCGAAGACTGCTGCAAAAGAGGGTACAGATGATTATAGAGAAGAGATCACTGTAAAGCCAGGTGATACAATTGACTTCAAGGTTCAATATCAAAACACTGGTACAATCAATCAACTTCAAATCAAAGCTTATGATGCTATGCCAAACGGCCTTACTTATGTCAATGGCACATCATTCTTTAGATCAAATTTCAACACTGAAGGTAACTTTATCTCAGACAATCTCTTCAATGGTGGCGCAAACCTTGGTGACTTTAAACCAGGTGATTCAATGACGCTCACTTATAAAGTTGAAGTGGCTGATGATGAAAAAATCTTCCCATGTGGTGATACAAAAGTTTATAACAATGCTTCAATCGCAACCGAGAATGGTACTGGCTATGATAAAGTAGCTGTGACTGTTCATCGTGATTGTGAGCCAAAAGAACTTCCAAAAACTGGTGCTACTGAAATCGTTCTTGCAACGGTCGTGATTGCATCAATTGGAACTGGTACTGCATACTATGTAGCATCACGCAAACAACTTAAGAAACTTACTAACGCTTCTAAATAATAAGTAAGGTTGGTTCATACTCCTTTCACTTTGAAGGGACAGAGATACTCGGGGAATCTCTGTCCTTTTGTATTCAAAAATATTTTCGCTTATGGTATAATTTAGGGGTATATGGGTGGCAAGATAAAAAGGGAATTGACACTTGTTGAAGGTCGCGAGCTGAATCAAAATATGGCGCGCGAGCTTATTCGTACTGCTGAAAAAATGGGGTGGAAGGCAACACTTCTTAAGACCATTCCAAGTGATAAAATTTCGGCAGGAAAACTTGATGAAATTTTTGCACCATTCGTGATTTGGCGTGGGCCGGTCAAATATAAAAATCAGTATGAGATTGAGCGTACGATTTATTTTTTGAATCATTCAGACCGCGTGACGATTAATACACGTCCAGAAGGCGGCCGAGTTAACACTTCAGATAAGTTCTTTCAACACGAATGTTTTCTTGGTGATGAAGAAGTGAAAAAACACATGTTGCCGATGTATCCAGCACTTTCGAAAGAGAATGTGCTAGAGATGATTAATGATGGTACAATTAGCTACCCATTCGTGCTTAAACCGGATTTTGGCACGCGTGGCGAAGGAATTGCCTTAATCACTAGTAAAGAAGATTTGGAAGGCTTTGAGGGCAATTATGCGGTATTTTCAGCGGAACCATTTGTGAAGTCGAAATACGACTGGAGAGTTTTTGTACTCGGCGGT
>CAZCZD010000023.1:12291-12635 GCA_964503305.1 uncultured Candidatus Saccharibacteria bacterium
CGAAAGTGATTTTATGGCGAAATCCGGCGGCAAGGAACGCTGGAATGAGGATGATGTGGCGATTCGTGAGGAGATTTTTGATCTCGCAGTGCGCGTAACGGCAGCTTCAGGACTCGAATATGCAGGCGTAGATTTGATTCGCGATGATGAAACGGGAAGATTCATTGTACTTGAAACGAATATTGCTGGTGGATGGCAAAATGGCTTCTTTGAAGCTACCGGTATTCACATTCCAACAAAAATCGTACAGTGGCTCGAGGATAGAGCAAAATTAATTGAAGGCGAAAATATTCCAGAAGTTATGAAAAGCTGGTCAATCAGGAGAAGGGAACGATTGTCAGAGT
>CAZCZD010000024.1:0-11501 GCA_964503305.1 uncultured Candidatus Saccharibacteria bacterium
CAAAGATTATCAGGAATACATTGATAGCAAGAAAAATATTTTCTTACATCAAAATGAAGATGGACTTTTAATAATCAATTATGATAATGACATTACTAAAGAGTTTAAAAAAGAGGCAAAGGGAAAAGTTATTTACTTCAGCCATAAAGAGGTGCTAAACAATGGAGTTTCTTTTGATGAAAGTGATAGAACAATAAAGCTTTGTGAAAACGGTGTTAGAAAGCATTTAGTAATGCAAAAAGAGATGAAATTAAGAGGTGAACATAACTGCGAAAATGCTTGTGCAGCAATTGCAGCCACTCTTGAATTAGCACCTGAAGATGTAATCGTTGACACAATCAAGAGTTTTGGAGGAGTAACACATAGACTTGAGTTTGTTAGAAAAATTGACGGAGTTGAATGGTACAATGATTCAATAGGAACTAGCCCTACAAGAACAATCGCAGGTTTAAATTCATTTGATGAGAAAATTGTACTGATTGCAGGTGGATATGATAAGCACTTAGATTATACTCCAATTGCTAAGCCTATTGTAGATAATGTTTCTAAACTTATATTAATGGGTGCAACTGCTCCAAAGATTGAAAAAGCAGTAAGAGATGAACTTGAAAAAGAGAAAAAAACAATGCCAATATATAATTGCGTAACTCTTGAAGAAGCGGTATCAAAGGCAAAAGAGGTAATGCAAAAAGGAGAAATTGTTTTATTTTCTCCAGCAAGTGCAAGCTTTGATTTGTTCAAAAACTTTGAAGAAAGAGGAGATAAGTTCAAAGAAATAGTAAATAATCTTTAGAACCAAATAGAGCATTACGAATTTTATTCGTAATGCTCTATTTGGTTACATATCTTAATAAATTACGTTAAAAATATTTTGCTTCAATTGGCTTGTATTCGCAGCTTTCCTTTTGCTACGCAAAATTATTTTCAATAATTTTGCGAGCGAATTAAGGATACCTGTTACAAATCGCTCTGTCGCAAGGCATTAAGCCTTGCTCGCGTCGCCGGTGGATTTTATGAAATAAAATCCACCTAAGGCTCCGGCGTAAACGAATAATATTTTATTACGCTTCGGTTGGTCGCTTCGCACCGCCTTTCGCAAAATATATTTTAAATTTTTATTCATATTAATCATATTTTATCATAAAATTAAACAGAAGAAAATTTAATGGAAAGGATTTTTTTGATGGAAGATAATAGCTATCTTGAAAAGATTTTAGGAGAAAAATATAATATGGCAGATTATTTTGAAAGGGACACATATCCTAACAGTAATACTAGAGTTTATGCAGATCCGCCAGAGAGTTTGAAGACGCAAAATAATAATAGTCAGCAAAATTTAACAATGGAAAATAGTATGCCTTCAAATCAAAATACAGAAAATCAACAATCAAATATGAATGTTGTTAATAATATGCCAAATAACAAAATTCAAGCAGAAAATGATCCAATGCAAAATAATAATATCGAAGATAATTTTGCAGATTTCCTAAAGGGTACAGATACTGGAGAAATAAATGTTTTTAATACGCAAAATGAAGAAAATATTAATTTAAATTCTAATAATCAAATTACTACAAACAATTCTAACAATGGTGAAACTAATTCTAATAATATAAATCAATCAATAACAAATAATTCTCAAAAAAATAATGTTCAGACAACAGAAAAAAATAATTCAAACAATAATCAAAAAATTAATTCTAATAGTTTAAATAATCAATCAAATGTGCAACAGAATATTAGCCAGCCAAATATGAATACTGTAAATAGCGTTAAAACAGAAACAGCAAAGAGAGATCCAAAAGAGGAAATAAAAAAGCTTTTAGAGCAAGATATTTACCCAGATTTGTATAAAATTTTGCACCCTATGATAAGGGTAGTTCTTGAAAAATACAAAGGCAAACCAATAACTATAAGCACAATCGAAGAAATGAGCAAAGAGATATATAGTGCATTTGTAACAGATGAGAATTCTGGCAAAAGTCACAATTATATTTTGCACGACTTAATAAGAATTTTAATAATATTTGCTCTAAAAGATTCTATATAGAGTTCAAAATTATTATTGTGAAGTGTAGGCGCGCAGCGAACAACCGGAACGTAAGTGGAGGGCGATTTGTAACAAGCTTCCTTAAAGGTGCTCAAAAAATTATTGAAAATAATTTTTTGTAGCAAAGAGGTCGCTTGCGAACAGCAAGCCTAACGTAACAATATAATTTTGAACTCGTAAAACTAAATAGAATAATTAAAAGAAATTCTCATATAATAGTGTAAAGGCGGTATTTATGATAACAAATTATAATTATATTATGAAAGTTGCGAAAAAGCTAGTTATTCTTGCTTTTACATTATTACTAATTTATGTTGCATTAAAATTATCTGTATTTTATATGCCATTTTTGATAGCTCTAGTTCTAGCCCTTCTTCTAGAGCCACTCATAAAATGGCTTATGAAAAAGTTTAAATGGACAAGGCTTGTAAGCTCTGTTGTAATAATTGGAATTACGTTATTGCTTCTTTTTGCAATAATAGGATGGGGAAGTAGCACTCTTTTTAAAGAAGCGAATAATCTTTTACAAGGGAAAGACACTTACTTTGATAAAACAAAAAACATTGTAAATAGTTTTACAAATAATAAAGCTTTAGTAGATAATATGCCAGATGAGCTTAAAACAAATTTAGAAAACACAGAAAATGATTGGATAAATTCATTGGTAAATTGGATTACAAATACATTAGAGAGCCTTAAAACGTGGATTAAGAAAGTTCCAAATTTGCTTATGACATTTTTCTTTACATTGATGGCGTTATTTTTTATGTGTACAGATAAAATTTTTATTGTTGACCAGTTAGAGCATCATTTGCCAGAGAAATGGATGAAAAAATTAACGGTTCATATGCACCAATTTATTAAATCGTTTAGTAGTTATTTAAAAGCAGAAGCAATTTTAATATTTATTTCATTTGCAATTTCTCTAGTTGGGCTCGTTATTTTTAAATTGTGTAAGTTAAATGTACCATATCCATTAATCACAGCACTTGGAATAGCTTTTGTGGATGCTCTTCCAATCGTAGGATCTGGTGCAGTAATGGTGCCTTGGGCAATAATAGAAGCCTTGAATGGAGATATTTTGCTTGGATTTTTAATTATTGCATTGTGGTGTGTAATGGGAGTTGTGAGAAATTTACTAGAACCAAAACTGGTTAGCAAACACATAGGGATACATCCAATTTTTACGCTTATTGCAATGTATACAGGTTACAAAACAATAGGTGTAATGGGAATGATACTTGGACCAATAGTGCTACTGATTTTGAAGGAAATATATTCACCAATGATAGAGGAGGGGATTTTCAAGTCAATATTCGAGTGAAGAATCTTATTTTATTTACGTTAAAAAATTATTATTGTTACAGTTGCCTTGCTACTCGCGCATTTATCTCCGATGCTGCAAAAAATTATTTTCAATAATTTTTTGAGCAAATCAAAGATGATTGCTCGATTCGCGCTTCGCTTGGTCGCTGCGCGGCGCCTTTCACAATAATAATTTTTTAACTGTTTCAAATTAATTCTATTTATAAAATTATTTTGGAATTGATACAAAAAGTTCTTGTAGATTTTCTTTAATTGATTGAATGGAAGATACTTTTATTAGAGGGATTTGACCTTTTTCTTGAAAATTGGTGGAGCTGATAGTTCCGGTTAGGTCTACCCAGGAGTTTGACTTAAAGGTTGAGAGGGTAGAGCCTTCGCATAGAATTCCCACTACCACAGTGTTTTCATCAAAGTCTGAAATTTGCTCTATTTGTGGGGTGGAAAATTGTTTAGTGCTTGATGTATTATATAGGTTAAACTTTAAAAAGTTTTGCTTAAAATAACTTTCAAAATTAGTATTTGAAATGTTTTGATTATTGCTTAAATAAAATACAGGGGAAGCGGAGGCACTTTTGTACTGAATTGGCATTAGGCGTGCCACTACAAATTGATTTTTTGAGAAGTTTTTTAACCTATATACAAATCCTGAAATATGTATTGTTTTTCCTTCGAAATCATTAACATTTTCATTACAGCTTTCTAGAAAATTGGTAAAATTAGCTGTTTCTACTTCAATCACGCCGTTTTTTTCGAATTTTAAAACAGCATCAGAGTTAACCGTAATACTATTATTTGAATTTAAGTTTCCATCGTTTTTTAAGTTAGAAGCGGAATTATTTTCAAAATCGTTGCTATTATTTATTGAGTTATTAATTTTTTCAATTCCCTTAGAGTTTACTTCAAGATATACCTTTTTTACCGTTAGGCCAAAGATTATCCCTCCTAAAATGATTAATATAATAATGAACCACTTTACAAAAATTTTTTTATTTATTTTAACATTTACAATAAACATAACTGACCTTCTAAAAAATAATTTTATATTAAATTCTATTCAAATTTTTACTAATTATAATAATATTTTTAGTTAATTTTTTTATGTAAAAAATTATTATTACAATAAATTATTCTTATCATAAATTTATTATTAATAAATAAGCTATAAATGCTTGTTAAATAAGAATATAACGAAATAGATAAAAAATTAAAATTGCATTATTTTGTAAAAAAATAAAAAATTTTCAAAAATTTGTTCCATTTTTTGCAAATATGTGTTATACTTATTATAGTTTAATTTTATTCAATATAGAAAGGTATAATGTTTTTTTATTCATTATATAGTAGGTAAAATATGGATTTTGATAAATATACTTTAGTTGAACTTAGACAAAAAGCTAAGGAGCTAAATATTAAAAATGTTTCAAAATTAAAGAGAGCAGAATTATGCGAAGTCTTAAGTGAGCATTTAAACTCAGAGAAAAATGAAGAATCTCCAGTTACAAACGAATCAGATGAATCAAAAGTTGAAGAGGAAAGTGTAGGAAGCTATTACACACGTTCATCAGTAATTGCAAGAAATAATAGAGCTATCACACCATCAAATACTGTTGAAAAGGTACGTAAAACATATAGTCTTGATGATGATGAGGGAAGCGTTCGTACAAGTGTAGATAAAAACGAAAGCCAGCCACTACCTGAAGAAGCCAGAGTTGTAGAAGGGTATACATTAACAAGTAGCAACGACTCAATTGCAGAAGGAATTCTAGAAATCCTTCCAGATGGATATGGTTTTTTAAGAGGACAAAATTATTTGTCAACACCTAATGATATTTACATTTCACCAGTTCAAATCAGAAGATTTAGACTAGATAATGGTGATAAAATTAGAGGAATAAGTAGAAAGCCTGCAGAAGGTGAAAAGTTCCCTGCATTAATTTTTGTTGGTGAGGTAAATGGTGAAGCACCTGAAGTTGCATATAGAAGAAAGAAATTTGATGATTTAATTCCAATTTATCCAGACGAAAAAATTAAATTAGAAACAACTCCAAATGAATATTCTACAAGAATAATTGACTTAATTTGTCCAATTGGAAAAGGTCAAAGAGGTATGATTGTTGCTCCTCCCAAAGTAGGAAAAACAACATTAATTAAAAAAATTGCAAATGCAATTTCAACCAATAACCCTGAAATTACTTTAATTGTTCTTCTGATTGATGAAAGGCCAGAGGAAGTTACAGATATGAAGAGATCAATTAAGGGAGAAGTAATTTACTCTACATTTGATGAGCTTCCAGAACATCACGCAAAAGTTGCCGAAATGGTAATTGAAAGAGCTAAAAGGCTTGTTGAGCAAAAGAAGGACGTTGTAATTTTACTTGATAGTATTACAAGGCTTGCAAGAGCATACAACCTTACAGTTCCAGCTTCTGGTAGAACTTTATCAGGTGGTTTGGATCCAGCTTCATTACATAAACCTAAAAAATTCTTTGGTGCTGCAAGAAATATTGAAAATGGTGGAAGCCTTACAATTTTAGCAACAGGTTTAATTGAAACAGGCAGTAGGATGGATGACATTATTTTTGAGGAATTTAAAGGCACAGGAAATATGGAAGTTGTACTTGATAGGTCATTATCTGAAAAGAGAATTTTCCCATCAATCAACATCAATAAATCTGGTACAAGAAGAGAAGATTTGCTTCTTACAAAAGATGAGCTTGAAGCAGTATATGCACTAAGAAGAAATATGTCTTCACTACCAGTTGCAGATGTCACTGAAGAGTTAATTAATCAAATGATGGCAACAAAAAATAATCAAGAATTGGTAATGAGATTAAATAAAGTTTGGAATAAATAAAAAATTTTTCAAAAAACTATTCACTTTTAAATTTTTTTATGGTAATATTATGGTAGTTAAATTTAGTGCGTGAATTGCATTAAAAAACAAAGGAGGATAATATGGAAAAGTATATCAAGAAAGTAGAAGCAGAATCAATTTGTCTATCAATTCTATTAATTATTTTAGGAATATTTATGGTTGGCAAAACATCTGTAACAACAAGCGTTTTAATAGCTTGCTTAGGTTACATACTAGTTGTAGATGGAATAATTCATATTATTTCATATTTCTCAATGGATAATGTATACAGAGTTTTCAATTATGAACTTGCACAAGCAACAATGGATATTATTTTAGGATTTTTATTAATTACTAACACAAATTCTTTCTCAGAAATATTACCAATTTGCATTGGAGTTTGGATTGTAGTTGATGGTATTATGAAAGGTCAAATCGCATTCAATATTAGAGGAATTTCTAACTGGGGAATTATGTTTGTAATGGCTCTTGTTTCAATTGCACTTGGTGTTGGAATAATATTTAATCCAGCAACATCTATGGATGTAATTGTAAAACTTTGCGGATGTGGATTAATACTTGAGCAAATGATTAACATATATGACAGTGTTTACATTTTACAAAGAGTTGATGATGTAAGCGATGCCATTAAAGATGCTAAATCTGCAGAAAAAGTTGATTCAGACAAAAAAGACTAATTAAAATAAATTGAATATTAAAAACCATCACATATGTGGTGGTTTTATTTTTGTTAAAGAATAATTGGTTCAATTTGTTCTCCATCTAAAGCGCTTTCAATTGTTCGAATCAAATAATCAAAATCACAAACAATAGAACGTGGCTTTGTAATAGGATTATCTTGTTTAAAAGGAACAAAATAATAATTTTTTCTATTCAAAAGTTTTCCAATATTCTCTGCACTTGAGCTCAAAGCATCATTTGTTGAAATAGCTATTACAACTGGTTTATTATTTCTTAAATGTGATTTAGTTGCCATAAGTACTGGTGTATCAGTTATTCCATTTGCCAGTTTTGCAATCGTATTTCCTGTTGCAGGTATAATCACCATAACATCTGTCATTTTCTTTGGTCCAATAGGTTCGGCATCCTGTATTGTATGAATTATTTTCTCTCCAGTAATATCCTCAATTTGCTTGATAAAATCATTTGCCTTGCCAAATCTTGTGTCGAAATTATAAGAATTATAAGACATTATAGGGATGATCTTTGCTCCAGTATCTACAAGTTTTTTTAGCTCATCAATAGCTTTAGAAAAAGCACAGAATGAACCTGTCATAGCAAAACCAATTTTTATACTTTTTAATTCCATAAGATATTTTGTGAAATTTTATTATTTTTGGTCATAAAATATGACCAAAATATTTGAAATAATTGATGCTTTGTGATAAAATATAACAAATTATATATGACTCATTTGAATAAAATATGACCAGATATTTGTTTAAATTTGTTTGTATGGCGAAATTGGTAGACGCGTAGCATTCAGGATGCTATGTTTTATAACGTGTGGGTTCAAGTCCCACTACAAACACCAAAACATTTTTACAGCGTTTTGTTTTATAGCATTAAATTTTGATAATTGCATAAAAACACTGGAAAGGTAGAAAGATGATACATATTGAAGAAAACCCTGATTATTTAAATTCGTTTTTGGAATATTCTCTTACATATAAAAAGAAATCTCCAAATTCAGTTGACCAATATAACTCAGATTTGTTAATGTTTTTAAGGTATATGAAATATCATTTTAAAATGACTGATGAAAAAGATTTTAGCAAAATAACTGTTCAAGATTTCTCAATAGAGGATCTAGCAAAAATAAATGAAAATGACATTCACACTTTTATTACATATCTTTCAATAAATAGGAAATGTGGCCCAGCAACTTGTGCAAGGAAGATCTCAACAATAAGAATATTCTTTAAATACTTAACTATTACTAATCCAATTTTAAAAATAAACCCTGCACAAAACCTTGAAACTCCTAAGCTAAATAAAAGGCTTCCTCGTTATCTTACATTAGAAGACAGCGAAATGTTACTTAAAGCTTCTTACAATGATGAAGATAATAAGAATAAAGAAAGAGATTATGCAATTATTACATTATTTCTGAACTGTGGACTACGTTTATCAGAGCTTGTTGGAATAAATATTTCAGATATTAGGTTTGATGATATGAAGTTAACAGTTATAGGAAAGGGTAACAAGGAGAGAACAATATATTTAAATAGAGCCTGCATTGATGCAATAAATGAATATTTAGAAGTACGCCCTAAGAACGCTAAAAAGGATAGTAAAAATTCAGACAAAGCCTTATTTCTAAGCTCATATAGGCAGCGTATCAGCAAAAGAACAGTTGAAAATGTTGTAGATAGAGAATTAAGAAAGGCAGGGCTTGATACTACAAAATATTCCACTCATAAATTAAGGCACACTGCAGCAACATTAATGTATAAATATGGGCAAGTAGATATACGTGCGCTTCAAGAATTATTAGGGCACGAAAGCATTTCAACAACAGAAATTTATACCCACGTTGACAATGAACAAGTTCGTTCAGCAGTGGAAGCAAACCCACTTTCAAAATTTGAAGCAGATAATGATGACAAAATGCACGAAGTTAATACAAATGAAGATAAAATAAATAAAGATAAAGCAGTATAAAAATATTTGTATATAGAACATAAAATGTTACAAAATAAATGTTTGCATTTTATGTTCTAATATTAATTTAGTCGAAAAATGTCGAAAAAAGACTGGTATTCTCTTGTAAATAATGTTATAATAAAAAGGTATTACATTACAAAATTCTTGTTTAAATTATATAATTGCTTGTTACTTATTAACAATAGAATAAGGTTAATTACTTTATTCTGTGTACATTGAAAAGGAGAGAATATCTATGATTGTAGATAAGTTTTTTATACTAACAGAAACTGTGTTTATAATGCTATTTATGATAATTCATATGTTCGATAACGATATTATCGGACATAAAATGAGGCATCGGTTTGGCTCATTATGCTTTATAATTATAATTGGTGAATTTCTAGATTTTATTGTATGGGAATCTGGAGCAGGCTTAATGCAGGTACCAATTAATATTATGAAACTGATGAAAAGTATTGAAATAAGCCTAATGCCGATTGTTATTTGTTATCTAGCAAATGCAATTTATGATGACAATAGAAAATTGGTAAAAATATTTTCAACAATTATCTGCGTAATTAATTTTGGAATAATGGCAATTAATTATTTTTATATGCCATTGATTTTTGAAATTGATGAAACAGGGAAGTATATGAGGCTTGAACATGTTTATATTTATTTTAATGTGTATGTTGTTTGCTTTATTATTTTGCTGTTCCAACTATACAGACTAACTGTTAGAAATCAGCACGAGAATTTCTTTTCTTTGCTGATTATAGCGTGTTTTATTGCTGTAAACGTGCTGTATATCATTTTCTTCCAGGGAATGCAGTCAGATTGGCTATCAATTTCTTTATCATTTATTGTTATTTATATTTATGATATAGATATTTTCTTGTCAGTTGACCCTCTAACATCCCTGCTGAATACAAGGAATTATAGGAATAAAATTCAAAACATTTCCTATAATACTGTTGTCATTTTCTTGGACTGCAACAAGTTCAAATTTATAAATGACAATTATGGTCATCAATCTGGTGACATTGCCTTGCAAGAGTATTCAAAAGCTATGCTTGAAACATTCCAGCATTATGGTTGGATATACAGACGCTCTGGTGATGAATTTGTAGTAATATTCAAGCCAGGCGCAATTCGTTTTCTTCTTAATTTCAGCAAAAAC
Source organism: uncultured Candidatus Saccharibacteria bacterium (assembly GCA_964503305.1). GTDB lineage: Bacteria > Patescibacteriota > Saccharimonadia > Saccharimonadales > Saccharimonadaceae > Nanosyncoccus. The sequence goes on from CAZCZD010000024.1 coordinate 10,081, forward strand.
AAAGATTTAAATACTGAAATTGTTAAGCTATTAGAAAAGCTTGACAAAAATATTGAGAAGAGGGCAGAGGAGATCCACTATCTTAAGCTTGGTATGAGCTATGGATATGCAATATACGTATCAAGATCTCATACAGGCTTTGTAGTTGACACCGCAAACAGCGCCAATGAATATTCAAGCATCGATGCAGCAATTGATGCAGCAGACAAAAACACTTATGACCACAAGAAACAAACCGAACATGAGCAACTTCTTGTAGAAAAAGAATTGCTCGAGGAAGAGGGGCAAAAGCTTTACAAAGCAGTTGTAAAAAAATAATTTAAACCAGAAAAGGGGCATTGCACTATATGCCCCTAATTTTTTAATTTAAAAGAAGTTACGTGAAATAAAAGTATTACCCGCTTTTTCAAGATAGAAAGTTGTGTAAAACCAAAATATACTTTAAAAAAAATTGTGTAAAAATGTAATAATAATTATTTATTTTAATATACTATTAATAATAATTTTAGCTTTTTTTTAAATATCAATTGACAAAATAGATATTATAATGCTATAATTATTGTATAAATAAAAGCTGCCTACTAGGAGGCGAAGTGATAAATACCCTAGATAATCGATAAATCAGCCACCCAGTTGGCAAGGAGAAAATACACTGGTGAATAAATGAGGGAGTGTTGAACTCCCTTTTTATTTATATTAGGAGAAAAATGGAAATAATTGAAGGAAATCTATATTTTATAAAAGATGAGTTCATTGAAAAGTATAATCTCAAATATCATTTGATGGAAAACAAGAAATCAGGTACTAAAAGACCTACATATTTTTGTTTTAGAGATAGAAAAGAAAAGGAAATATTGTGGTTTGTTCCAATGTCCACTAAATATGATAAATATTTAAGAATATATAATGAAATAAAGACCAAAAGAGGCATTGAGCCAAATAATTTTGTATTTGCAAGAAATCTAGCTGGAAAGAAATCAGTTTTCTTAATTCAAAATATGTTTCCTACTTTAGAAAAATATATTGAAGAAGAATATAAAAAATCTGGTAAATCAATTAAAGTTCCTAAAGCTGTTAAAGATGAAATTTATAAAAAAACTAAAGACATATTTACACTTACAAATAGAGGAATATGTGCTACATTTACAAATTTACCTGAATTTATAAAAGATATAAAAAAGGAATTAAACTAAAACGTAATATCGTTAAATAAAAACTTTTAGAAACTAATTAAGAAAATTAGTTTCTTTTTTTATAGAATAGAAAATACGATAAAAAACCGTGCAATATCTTAATAATTTTATAAAGTTAATAATAGCAAGTGCTTAACAAAAGAAGAGGGAATGATATTTCAAAGATTACCCTGTAAATCAAGATACAAAGTTGCGTGAAATCAAAATATAACACGAGGAAATAAACTA
>CAZCZD010000025.1:0-3433 GCA_964503305.1 uncultured Candidatus Saccharibacteria bacterium
CACCGATAGCAAGCCCGATCAGTGCCACTTCCTTTCCTACCGGGGTAATCCCAGCGAACATCTTCGTGAACGCTTCTCCTTTTTCGAGGGCGAATGTCGCTGTCTTAATGCTGACAATCGTAGCCAGAACTCCTTTAAGGATTCCTCTGTTGTCAATCATTGCTGAGCCGAAGTTTAGCGCTCCTTCTGTAACTGATTCAAGAGCATCTCCCGCCCCATCAACAGCTTCCACGATGCTGTAAGAGTTTTCGTTGCCCCACTTTTCTATGGCATCTGTAATCTCCGGGATCTTCAGCGCCATAGAGTCTACCGCTTCCATGGCTGACCCTGAGAACACTTCGACAGATCCGATCTTCATGTCGTCCATAGCCGACTTAAATCTCTCTCCCGATGCAGACAGCGTATGTGTCGCTGTCTTATTCATCGTATTAAGTGCTCCAGTTGAATCTCTAATAGCTCCTTTTAGTTGATCCCAGTTCGATACCGAATTCTTACCTGATGTAGCCACTCCGTCTAGCAGATACTTCAGCTGTGAATAGTAGTGCGTTCCAGCAAGGTCTTTAAGATAGCCTGCTTGTTCCTCTGTTGACAGTCCGCTCATAGCTTTTTGGATTCTCTTCAACAGTTCTTCGAATCCTATAAATTGCTTATTGCCGTCGTACATCTCAACATTGAGGTTACGCATAGCCTTCTGCGCTGTTTTGTTTGCTCCAAACCTTGAAATGATGGCATTCAGCGTTGTTCCTGCTTCAGTTCCCTTACGTCCTGTATTCGCAAGAATACCTGTCGCAGTTGCTAAATCATCAAAATCCACTCCCAGCACTCTGGCAGCTCCGCCTGTCTTGATCAGCGCCTCCATGGCCTGTCCGGACGTTGTATTCGCCTTATTATTAAGTTTTACCAGCTTATCCAGGTACGTGTTCAGGTCGTCCACGCTCATCCCTGTTGCTGACATCGAATCTGTTACAAGGTCCGATGTAGTTTTAAGATCTGCCTGTGTAGCTTCTGCAAGCCTTAATACCGGCATTAACCCTTTGACCGAATCGTTTACATTCCATCCAGCTAAAGACATGTAACCTAATGCGTCAGCAGACTCTGCGGCTGTTTTCGTCGTTGCTCTTCCGGCTGATCTGGCCGCATTTTCTAACTGCTTATACTGTGCTTTCGTCGCATCTGCGATTCCGGCTGTATTTGCCATTGATTTTTCAAATGTTCCGTATGTTTCTACCGCATCAACGGCTAAATTTTTAAGATTGATGGCTGCAAAGGCAGTTCCGATCAGCCTTGCTGCCCTCTTGGCTGTTCCTTCCATCCCTGTGATGGATTTCGAAGCTCTGTTGATGTTGGCATAGTAAGATCCCGCGGTCTTTGCGCCTATCAAATATTCGAGCGTATAAGTGCTATTTGCCATCTTAGCCTTCCTCCATCTCTTTTTGAGCCTCTATGATGTCTTCTACGATTTCCATGAAATCTAGCATCGGCATGTTCCGGAGCGAGTCGAGACTTGTTGATGTTCTCATGGATACTCGTACTATCATCTTTTTTATATTTCTTACAAGGTTCTCACTCGCTCCTAGCCAAATAAAAAATAGATATAGATGCGTCCTTTGATCTCATTCATATCTCTCCATGACAGCATGTTGAAGAACTCAACAGGAAGCCCCGTCACTAACATAGCTACATGCTTGCAGTAAACAGTGTCTTCATATTTGTGAGTTGGATGGTGCTTCATATCTTCCATCACTTCATCGATGTACTCTGCGTCAAGTGTTGTTAACTCTCTGAGCCTTGTCAGATCGAGCCTGTCATATTCCTTCCCGTCGAATCTATACTTCTTCTTAAATTCTACAGTTAGACTCATGTTTTTATATATATCACCCATATCATTCTTGTTTGCTGTAGCATCGGCTTTTGCTTCCAGCTCTGCTTCCTGGATGTTCTTTTCGTTTTTATCCATTTTTCGTCTCCTCTGTAAAAAGGACCAGACCGAAGCCCGGTCCCCCAACTATTCCATAAATCTTAGATCATGTCAGAAATGCCTTCGAGCATATCTACTCCGTTAACTACATACTTGTAATTGAACTTGTCGATCTCTGTGATTACGGTTCCATCAACTTCATCCTTATAATAGGTCACTTCCTTCGTTACCTTAGGATTGCCGTATCCGCCCTTCTTAAGAGATCCATATGCTACCTCCTTGGTCATTCCCTTGACGGTGATGGTTCTGTTCTTGTAAATCTTGGCGGAAGTCTCTGGGTCGATGAACTCCTGTGCTGCTCTCATAATGATTGCATCTCCATCATTAGCCACAAGGTCAAGAGCCTGCACGCTAATGTTGGAGAACGGAATCTCGATCTGAGCGCTATTGAGCTGACCAACAGTCGGTGAGTCGAACTGACCGGCAAATCCTGCCAGATTCAGTGACTCTGACATATTGGTGAAGGTAGGAAGCTGCACCTCATCTGTAATTCCCATCAGCTTGCTTCCTGCTTCTGCTGTCTTACGGTAGACGTTGAACTGGTTGATTTTATCAGGAATTAAATTCATTACTCGTTACCTCCCAGCATTGTATTGATAGCATTCTCCAAAATTGAAGAATCCCAGGTAAACTTGCAGTCGATGTACTCTGTCGGAATGTAATCTGCGTACTGAACATGGAATGTCCAATGGCCCTGAAGAATCTCGGACATCGGATTCTCATCCTTGCTGAACAGGATCTGTGCTCCTGCCAATACATCCGGTACAAGTGCGTTAAGTGCTGCATTGAAATTCGTAACGATCGACTGCATCTCCTTGATTGATCCGCTCTTGCCAATATGAACAAGCTGCTCAGTTTTGAAGCGGTTCTCGAGATAGTTGCCCATTAATACGCACTTGACGAAGCGGTTGTTCGGAACTGTATCTCGTGGGAACGCTGCCGTGTTGTTACCCCAGCACTTCCATCCTCCGAAATAGAGGAAAGATGCGATTCCGTTCGCGTTGAGATAGTTATTGATCTGCTTCTGAGTGAAGAAGACCTCTGTTCCATCGCTTAAACATGCTGCATCAATACGAGCATCCTTGTTATCGGAGCTCTCTGATGGAACATTGCCACTCTCAACGCACAAGCTCTGGAGTCTTGCACCGTAGACTGCAGATGCGCTGATGATATTTCCCGCTACCTTGACCATTGGCCATACTGGTAAAAGCCATCTTGTCATGAGTCCTGCCTCGTCCTTTGCTGCCGGAACGTCCGCGATATTGCGAACCCCTTCAGCATTAAGGTCGACCACGGCAAATGAATTGATGATGTTACCGTTGATCATCGCTTTTGCTTCGAGAGCTGCTGCGACTGCTGGATCCTTCGAGTACCCAGGAGCGAGAAGCAGTGATGGAATAATGCCGAATCTAGGATAGATCTCGTCAATCAACTCGATTCCCTTGCGATTGTTAT
>CAZCZD010000025.1:3533-9795 GCA_964503305.1 uncultured Candidatus Saccharibacteria bacterium
ATGCCGAATCTAGGATAGATCTCGTCAATCAACTCGATTCCCTTGCGATTGTTATTCGCATCGATACCACCGATGATATCTGCAGTTGTAACACCGCTCGGATTTAACTTCTTGAAGCCGATGTTGAGCGATGTGGCACTAGCCAGCGCTCCATCTGGTGTTACAGTAACAATGAGATATCCGTTAGTATCGAATGACAGGATATAGTCTGTATTAAGCACTGCTGCTGTCTCACCATTTGCTACGGTCACATTTGCGAGAAGAATTCCTTCCTGCTCAACGACCACCCTGCCTTTATTTACTTTGAATGCTGCGGCGGCAACTGCTGTTACATGTGCTGGGTTGCTTGGATCCAGTACATTGATCATGACGAGCGGAGCAACTGTGAATGCCTGGAACGATGCCAGCACGCTCTGCATCAGCGTGTAATTGGTATAGTCCTTCGTATCACCGAACAGCTCCTTCACTTCTGCTCTGCTTGATACGACGATCGGTTTATTTACTGCAGATGCTGGGTCTGGCAGTAAGTTGATTGGCGCCGTGCCAACCACAGCCTGGATGCCATAGAGAGCTTTTGCGGCTTCAACTGAAATCGCCGCATCGCGCTCTGTCTCGATGGTGTGCTTGTAATCCATCTTTTATTTCCTCCTTAACTTAATGCTTTGGTCTGCTTGTACGCTTCATTTATAATTGAGCCTTCTTCTCTGAGGCTCTTCTTCGCCTCGACAATATCCTTCATTTGGATGAAGAGATACTTCGCCAGCGGACTCTTTTTTGTCGCTTCTGCGATGACAGCGACAGGCTTATAGGTGAAGACCTGATTTGCCAGGACTACTCCTGGGATATCCGGCCCGATGTAAAATGTTGTAGTGCTCATACCAAATCGTTAACTCCTTCCGTTAATGTCTCTGGAAGCTTCCACTGAGTGATCAAGTCACTCTCATAATAATTCGGGTAGCATTCCTGATTAAATCTCTTATGAGCTCCATTCGTCTGAAGTTCATACTTGCCTTCAAGAATTGTCTTCTTACGCAGGTCTTCATATACCTGATTCATGATGTCAGCCAGGACAAGGTTGCCCTGATGCTCCATGTCTTCGAAGTGAATTGAGAATAGGCAGTGAATTGTCACGACCCATTCCCCATCGTCATTCTGATCTTCGTCATCAATCATTACGAGAATGTAATTTTCCTGATCCTCTGGATCTTCGTCACTCTTCCAAGGCTTTTCCTGTCGATATACGTTGATTGGAACCCAATTTGTCTCGCCGTCTGCCGGTGGAACCTTAATTGAATTCTTCTTAATCAGTCTTTCGAGCTCGGCGACGATCGCCTTCTGTAAGTCAAGATCTGTCATATTCACCTCTTGTTCAGGATGTACTCAGACTCATGGATCATTCTCTTCGCGAACATCTCCGATGTATCACGCATGAACCTGTCGTAGACCTTCTTATTCTTCATAACCTGCGTTAATGCTGGCGCTGCGACCCCTTCAATCTGTCTTGATCCTTCTGCTGTTCTTCGGAACAATCCGACGAATCCGCTTCTTGTGATCTGCATGAACGGCTTCCTTGATCCGCCCAACTCGATTCCTCCGGAATGAGCCTTCATGACATGTGCTCGATAGACCTCTGGATCCGGATTGTAGGCGCTTGAGCTTCTGACCGGATATCCTGGTGTGACGACGGATCTGCCATGTGTTGACCAGGTGAACAGGTTCTTATGAACGGACTCGAAGTGTAGTACAACCCAAGGCCTTACCGATGATGCTCTTGTAACCTTCAGGTCATGTTCTACATCTGTCTGTCTCACTTCGTATATCTTGGCCGTCTCTTGCTTAATGGCTTTTTTTCCGGTTGTCACCGACCTGTTTGCCGCTCTTGAGATAACGGTCCCTGACATCGTCAGGAGTTTACCGAACGAAGCTTTCGCCTCGGCGTCGTCCACGGTACACACAACCTGCATCATACCTGTGTCCTCCCTATTCCTAGTTGCCATACGCCCATGGTGTGTTTGACCGTCTGAATGAACATCGTCTGACCGTCAAGCTTAATCATCGCATTAACGGTGTATTTTCCTCTCGCATCCTTATCCCGGATAAAAAGTAGATGCTTGTTAAGATTAATGGCTGACTCCTTTGGATTGAGATTCGACCTTGAGGATCCATGTGTTGTCTTTGCATTGGCAAATTGCACATCCGTAACCACAATATCGATGTTTTTCCCGTCTACATTGTGCGTCTCCGCAAATTCTTCCAAATCAAAGAACGTCTCATCTAAGTCTTCCAGTACAGAGTCTTTGAACATTCGCTAATCCTCTTCCTTCTTCTTTGCTGCATGTTTCTTCTGCGGCTTCCGGTCTTCCAGCACTTCAATAAGGCCTTCTTCCTTCATCCACTTCTTATCAAGTCCAGAGAGACCTGTGACAGTCTCTCCTTTCTTGAAAATCTTGGAACCTACAGCAATCTGACTGATCGCTTTAATCATAATCAATCTCCGTAGATCTTAGTCTGATATGCAATAACTGCATCCTGAAGGTCTTCCAACTTCTCATCTGTGGTCAGTCCTGAGCATCCGATTGATGTTGCGTAACTGATTACACTTGCCTTCGTCTTGAGTGCACGGATTTCTTCCTCCGTCTTAAGCACTGCACCCGGGGTCTGCGGCTCGTCAGTATCAACAGAGTTGTCCGCAACTGCCTGCGACACAACCGGATCGTTGATGTTAGCCGTAAGCCATCCGTCCCAATCTAACGGGTAAGGTACTGGACGTGAAAAAGCCTGGACTTCAAGCACGTTGTTCTTCTCGTCCGCATAAATTCTTGGTACGATAGCATCCGCATAGCTCTCGAAGTGCTCTCCCTTAAGGAAAGACACCTGTGCATATGCTGTTCTTCCCATTCCTGGATGCAGGAACATCAGTGTTCCTACTGGGAATATTGGCTTTGACTGACCATCAAGATCCTCATACGCTTCGTCGTAAGTGAACATGGAGCATACTACTCCGTTGATATTGATGTCGCCATTGTAGGTAACTCCCTCCGGGATCTCCTTCTGATTGATTGAGCCCGTCTCTACCATGCGCTTGTTGTAGAACTCAAGGAAGTCTTTGTCTGTCATAAGCAGCATCGATACATCGCTTGTCATAACAAGGTCTGTGGCGTGAACTCCACGCTTGCGTAAGATGGAAGCCATCTTATAGAACTCTGTGATTCTCTGAGCGGCTGTCATGGTGTTGAAGTCAGCTGTGAACTGATACTTGTTCTTGAATTCTCCATCGTAGAATCTGAGAACAGATCTTTTGTAGTTCTGGTCCTTCGCTGCGTCGTCCGCGGAAGAAAAGTGCTTCATAACTGTCTCACCCTTTGTGAGAATCTCAGCGCACATCAGCTCCTGTCTACGCATTACAGAATTACGAAGATCGTCAAGGTGCTCCGCCTCTACCTCATTTTCTCTATCAGCTGGTGAACGATTAGAGTTAGGGTCTTCGCCAAAAGCCTTCTGGGCTAAATCCTGAGCTGTGATTGGCATCTTAGGAGCGATATATGGAGCCTCTACTTCATACGCTCTGTAGCCCTCCGATTCGAGTGTGATTCCGTTAACCTGTGGAATAACAAAAGGCGCTACCTTGCGTCCCTGCTTCTTGGTCTCGATCAGAGCCTTTTCGCTGAAATAGCTCTTGCCATCCGGAAAGTAACGATTCTTGATGAATCGAACAACCGGATACATCTTCTTGACCGCGTCGATCATGCTGTATGTATTAGTGATCATCTTTGTCCTCCTCTTACTTTAAGTAGATGCCCTTGGATCTGAGGGTCTCCACATCTGCTGCTGTTAACTCTGGATTTGCAGTAACTCTATCTGCGTGGAAATCTCCAGAGATATATGCTGTAACTGTAACGTCTGTGTCGTCCGTTGCAAGAATGACCTCTTCAGCAAGGATAGCTGCTGGTGCTCCATCCTTCGCATGTACTGTCCATCCGTTTGTAGCGTCAAAATCGAGCACCTGGCCTGCTGCAAGAACAGTCTCCTTTTCCACTGCTACTTTGAGGGGTACATTCTTTGCATCGATATCATGCTGCGCGTCATAAATCAGTCCACCTTTTCCTAACTCGTAGGCTGGCTTATTTAATACTCCCATTACTTTGCTCCTTTCTTCGCATTGACGAAGCCAGCAAGCTGATCGCCTGCTTTATCTTCTGTATCTTCGCCGGTGTCTACTTCGCCGGCTCCAACCTCTGTTACTCCACTCTCGTTAGAGTCATCAATGGCATTTTCCATGTAAGCAGAAGCAGCCTTCTGTCCGCTGAGAAGTGCCTGATATGCAAGATCTCGTGCATTCATGACATTCTCTCCGTACTTCGCATTAGCCATCATCTCTGCTGGCACCGTTGCTGAAATATCATCAAGTTCCTTCAGACGGTCACGTTCTGCTGATACTCCGTTGGCATAAGCCTCCGATGTCAGCTGATCGATCTCGGTCTGAAGCTCTGGATTCTCAGCTAATACCTCTTTAAGTCCCATCTTCAGTCCTCCTTCTTCATTCTTGATTTCTGGGTCTGTATGTGTCAGGTCGAGATCGACCGGACTTGTGATATCTGTGTGCGCCGGCGCATTTTTTGCCAACTCTAACGCCGTTAGTACTTCAAGTGCTTTTTCTTCGCTCACTACGATTGAAGAAGCGGAAGCTGCCATCTGTACTAGTTCCTGCTCTGGTGTGGCCTGCTGATCAGTTGCGCCTTCTTCTTTTGGATCTGATCCTCTGTCAATTAGCCCGTCGACGAATTTTAATTCAACTGCGCGTGATGGCCCCATGAATGTTTCGTTATCCATCAGCTCCTGGATCTCATCGCGTGTCTTTCCTGTTTTCGCCTCATACACATTGATAATTCCTTCGTTTATCTGCTGAAGGCGATCGGCCGTCTTCTCATGTTCTCTGTAATCTCCCTCCGAAGGCGCTGAACAGTTATGAATCATGAACACTCCAGCCTCTGAAATCATTGACTTGTCGGCTGCGCACGATAGGATTGTTGCTGCCGAAGCTGCATAGATGATATGCGCTTCAATGTTTCCTTTATATTCTTTGAGCGCGTTGTACATTTCATACCCCGACACTACAATCCCTCCTGGTGAGTTGATTTCCAGGATGATATCTTCTCCGTTGGCATCAGCTAACTGCTGCTTAAGCTGATTCGGATATGCAGCGCTGATTCCAAGCCATCTATAGAGCAGTCCGACTGTATCTGATACAATTTGGCCTTTAATCTCAATCTTTTTCATTTGTATCCTCCTTATTTACTTCTAAAAGGCGCTCGTTTTCGCCTTTTAGAGTGCGGATATTGTCTTCAAAATCACTGCCATTCATTGCTGCGCATTCATCCTCGTGCGTTGACAGCCCGTTCTGTATGCGTGTTACCGCCGCATTTACTTCTGCTACAGGATTAAGATATCCCTGTGCCGTTCCATTCCATGTGGCTTTTGTATATGCTTTTGCTATCATCGGGTCCAAAAAGTAACCAGGAGCACTGATTCTTCCTTTTGCTACCGCTTCCGAAAACCACATATCGTAGATTTGCTGGCAGAAGTCGTTGACGAACCACTTCCTCCGCATTGTGAATGACTTCCATGTTTCGTTGATAGCTCCCTTTGACGCTGAAAAGCTTGCATTGAATTTCTTAAGCAATACTTCTGGCGCTATCTCTAGTGCCGCTCCCACTTGCATGGCCATTGATTCTATGAAATTTCCATAATTCCCGCCCGGATGTGCCGATTCCACTGCCTGAATTGACTCTCCATCCTTAAGAAAACTGACTGTTCCTGTACCTAACTTGATATGGTCGTCATCTCTTGATGCCGGAGCCATATCGTCCTCTTCGTCTACTCCTCCGAATCCTCCCATGTCGTTTCCCGTTTCGGTCGTAACAAACAGAGCAAACATTGAATTCACCACAGCCGCCATGACTTCCGCTTCGGTGTATCGCGTCATTTGCTTGATAATATGGATAACAGGTGCTAAGAACGGCACGCCACGATACTGCTCTGCTCTCTCTGCATTGAACACATGAAGAATATTCTGGTTTCCCGTCTTATTTCCTCTTTTCGCAACGCGGGTCCATGTCTGTCTCTTTGTATTGCTATGTTCTCCTGGGAAGGTTGAACTTATCCAATACGCTACGACCTTTCCTTTTTGGTCGAGCTCTAGTCCATTCATGATCACGTTCCCGTCTTTTTTCGTGATGTCGTATCCGAAGTACTCTGCGTTCAT
>CAZCZD010000025.1:9895-10985 GCA_964503305.1 uncultured Candidatus Saccharibacteria bacterium
TTTTTGTAATTATCAAAAAATCCCATGCTTCACTCCTTACAGCGGAACTACTCTCGATACTCTTCTCTTTGATGATCCATACTGCTCGTACTGGTCAATCGCGGATTCCAGTTCTACGATTTCATCATTTATCTCTTTCAAGCTTGCTCTATTCAGCTGATTTGCTCCGATTGTATAGCTCTGTGCTTCAAGCACTTTCTTTTTCGCCTTCTTGAGATCCGCTAGGTCAGCCTTTGCTTCTTCATACTGTGATTTCGTTCGAATTATTCTCACTCGTTAAACCTCCAGCCCTTGGATCGGCTTTCTCACTTTTCTTGCTCTCTTTTTTGGAACCATGTAGTTAATTCCTTTTGCTATTTTTTCCTCCAGTAAATCAAACTCAGGTCGAAGTAGGCAGAGTGTTGCGTAGTTGTAATTCATAAGATCGAATGGCTCGTTTCTTAGAATTCCCGTTTTTTTCACCCACACTTTTTTGTATACGCCTCCGACTTTCTTCTCTATTTGCCTTTCTGACGTAAGACCTTTGAAGTATTCTTCATCGTATCCTCTGCCTTCTTCCGCAGGAAAATGGCAAAAACCTGCGCCTGGTTCGGTAATTTTCAATCTATTTGTTATGTCTTCCTTACCTGAATCAACTCCGAGGATATACAGTACTGTTCTTCCAACCACTACTTTCCTTCCTCTTTGCTCTTCTGTAATTTCAACAACTGACCTTTTATACACCAGCGGAATGTCTGGCTTTGCCGCATAGCCTTTGATTGCGAAGCATTTTTTTCCTTTTTCTCTTTGCTGCTGCGACCATTTATAGACGTTATTTGTAAAGTGACCGCCTGAGTCAATGGCGAACCCTGCTATCCCTAATTCGCTTCCATCTTGGAATTTGAATGTCTGAGATAGGTAATTCTCAAGTTCTCGCCATGGTTTTTCTGTTATCAGGTCTCCGTATATCTCTGTCTTGTAGATTCCCCATGACTCAAATTCTCTTGCCCATCCTCGTATTTCCACCTCAAATCGATCATCCTGTACGTCGACCGCAGCCGTCAGTATTAGCACTCCCTCCGGAAGTTCCGCTCCGTATGACTCCGTTCTT
>CAZCZD010000026.1:0-10879 GCA_964503305.1 uncultured Candidatus Saccharibacteria bacterium
GGATCTCCGATTGGAGTGGTTTCGATTCCTCCTCCTCGGCTCCACCAGTTTTCTTGGTCATCATAGTAGAAGATATGTTCGCCTTCTTTTACGCCGCGCTTATCACCTTCTTCAGCCGAGCCGATTTCTGCGATTTTAGCGTCAATGCCAGCCTTTTTAAAGACTTCCTGCCAAATTTCAGCAGCTTCAGTGTCTTTTGGAATTCCATATTTTTCATTTCCGATAAAGCAAGTGACATAGATTTTGTTTGGATCAAGACCAACAACTTCAGTTAAGAATTCAAAGAATGCAGGAATTTGTTCCTTCTTAAAGTAGTCACCGAGTGACCAGTTACCAAGCATTTCAAAAACAGTAGTGTGACGAGGATCGCCGACATCTTCAATATCCTGGAGACGCATTGAAGGCTGAGAGTCCGAAAGGCGCTTTCCGTCCTTATGGGGTTTGCCGAGGAGGTATGGCAAAAGCGGTTGCATACCAGAACCGGTAAATAAAGTTGTTGGATCATTTTCAAGCACGAGTGGAGCCGGAGCGATTACTTTGTGGCCACGCTTCTCTTGAAACTCTAAAAATTTCTGTCTAATTTCACTTGCATTCATACAGATTATTTTAGCACAAAAACAAGCTTTAATAAAGAGAGCAAAACTAAAATTGCTTGAATTTTTAGCATAAAAGTGATATAATATAATTATGAGCAACACCGCTCACAAATCGCCTGGGATAGTCCAGGAGCGTTCTTTTCTAAGGAGGATGAACAGTATGAAAATGTTCAAAAGCAAGAAATTCCTTGCCCTGGCGATTGCACTCGTTGCAATCCTGGGCACGACCGCTACCGTGTACGCGGCGGCGGGCGCAATCAACTACAGCAAGGTTGGCGACAAATACGTAGTAGATTATGTCGTAACCGAAACCACAGTCGACGGAATCGTTGTGCAGACGATCGAGCGCAAATTCATTCCTGAAAATCGTTTCAACGCAAACGATCCAAGGAATCCAATTCCAAGCGTTCCGACGCCGCCTGGCACAACAAAAGAACAGCAGCTTAGGCAAGCTGGCATCGACAGCAGGAATGACTTACAAACTTATGCATGGTCCTATCAATGGAGTACAACTCCGATTGAAAGGTCCGCATCCGATTCCGAGCTGAAAACCGATATCACCTTCCAGGTTGATGCGTCCGCTTCGGCAGATCGTTGGGTTTGTACGTTCAATCAGGTTGTCAAATTTGACAGCTCTGGCAAGCCGTACGTGAAGTACTACATCGGAAATCAGGAATATTCCGTTGCAGCAATCAAACGTATGTTTGCCACCTACGGCAAGGCAAGATAGCTCTTGTTCATTCGGAACAACTCCTTTCATAATGGGAGGAAGTCGTGACACCCTCCCGAAAACCCCCGCCTCTCGTCTCCGGCGGGGGATTTTCTTTGCCCTTATGTTTTATTGATTTTATTAATTTTTATGGTATAATATAAGTATATGGTGGGATTGCACTTTAGGAGGTGGTTTTATGATTACAAATTTAGAAGAAACAAAAGAACAGTTGAGAAAACTCGGTCGATTAGACAAAGATTTGAATACTCTAATCGAAGAATGCATTAAAGATTTAGACCAGGCAAAAGGCTATGAAAAATTTTTTGGAAATATGCCAAGGTCCTTAGTCGAGCTCGAGGATGGTATTGCCAAAAATACTAGAGACATTGTGACGATTTGCATACCTTGCATCAAAGGAAAAAGCATGACAATCACGACTAGTGACCTCAATGTAATTAAGCAAAAGCTCAGCGACAACGACCGTCTTTTGGACGGTTTCCAAACTTTAATCCGACAAATACTTAAATAATATCCACCAAATAGCGGCACAAAAGTGCCGCATTTTTACTTCAAGATTCCACCACCAAGACAGACGTCGTCTTTGTAGATCACAGCTGATTGACCAGCCGCGGTGCGTTTTATTTCATCAATGAATTCAAGTTCGCAAGTTGCGGTACCGGCTTCAATATCGCCCTCAACATTTTTCAAAATTGCTTTTTCGAGTTTTGCACGGTGGCGAAGACGGACTTCGACTTCAGTCGCAGTTTCGCGAAGAATAACATTTTTAAGTTCGAGAGTTTTTGTCCAAAGATTTTCGTCGTTCAAATTTTTCGAAACATAAACTTCGTTTTTATCCATATCTTTTCCAACGACATAAAATGGCAGGCCGCCGCCGACATCAAGTCCGTGACGCTGACCGATTGTGTAGAAAATTGCGCCGTCATGGAAACCGAGAGTTTCGCCAGTTTCGCGGTCGATAATTTTTCCAGGCTTCAAATATTTTTTATCATCTTCCGACTTCAAATATTCCTTCAAGAAATCCTTCATGCCAACATCGCCAACAAAACAAACACCCATTGATTCTTTTTTATAGGCATTGTCGAGGCCTTTTTCAGCCGCAAGTTTTTTTACATCCGGTTTTAGCATATCGCCAATTGGGAAAATTGTATGTGCGATTGCATCTTTACTGATACGATAAAGGAAATAAGTTTGGTCTTTATTTTCATCTTTCGCTTTCAAAAGCTTTTCACCATCAGCATTTGCATAGTGTCCAGTCGCAATAAAATCAGCACCTTTCTCACGCGAAATTTCATAAAAAAGCTTGAATTTGATTTCTTGATTACACATGATATCAGGGTTTGGTGTGTTTCCCTTTTTAAATTCGTCAAGCATGTAATCGACAACTTTTTGTTTGTATTCAGTTTCGAAATCAAAAATCATAAAGTCGATGTCAAGTTTGGTTGCGACGCGTTTAGCATCAGCTAAATCTTCTGCCCACGGACATTTCATGCCTGGCAAATCTTTTGACCAGTTTTTCATGTAGACACCAACAACATGGTAGCCTTGCTCTTTCAAAAGTACGGCCGAGACACTCGAGTCAACGCCACCAGACATACCAACAAAAACCGTCTTAGCCATTGATGCGCTCCAATTCCTTCTTAACAATTTCGGCTAATTTTTCGGCAGCGATTTTTACGTTTTCTTCGTCATTCATTTTACCCATTGAAATACGAAGCGAGCCGGCAATTTCAGAATCGGTTAAACCAATCGCGGTAAGGACGTGTGATTTTTCACCTTTTGAAGCGGCACAAGCTGCACCGGTAGAAACAAAGATTTTTTCGTCTTCAAGCTTAAAAATCAAGCGTTCAGCATCAAGTCCATCAAAACAAATTGAAACAAAGTTTGCGAGTTGGTGTTTTTTATTGCCAAGGAATTTTGGTTCGATTTTTCCGTCAAGTTTTTTAACTAAAGTATCCTTAAAAATTTTATTAAGTTTTTCGTATTTTTTGCGATTGCCATTCACATGTTCTTTGGCGATCGTTGCAGCAGTTGAAAAACCAACAAGAAGCGGCACATTTTCGGTTCCAGCACGAAGTCCCATTTCTTGTCCACCACCAAATGTAATTGGAGATAGTTGAATACCGTGCGCGACATAAAGCGCACCGATTCCCTTCGGACCATAAACCTTAGCAGAGTTTAAAGTCAACAAGTCGACGCCGAGTCGTGAAACATAAATATCAATCAAACTCATTGCTTGCGATGCGTCAGAGTGGAGATAAATCGGCGTTTCAATTCCGCGTGAGATACGGTCCATACGAACTTTTTTAACAATTTCAGAAATTTCAGAGAGTGGCTGAATTGTTCCGAGTTCGTTATTTGCAAGCGCAACTGAAATTAACACAGTGTTGTCGTCGATTTTCTTTTCAAGATCCTTCAAACTCAAATAGCCAGTTTTATCGACTTCGATTTCGCGCACTTCACTTGCAAGATTTTTCGCAGCTTCACGAACGGAAGCATGCTCAATTTTCGAGATAAGACAATTTGCGTTTTCGAATTGTTTAAACACCGTAAAGGCAAGATTAATTGACTCGGTTGCGCCGGCAGTGATAACTAGGTCATTTCCTTTTGCGCCAATCGTATGTGCGAGTTCATTCTTCTTTTCTTCATAAATTTTTCGGACATGTTTTGCAGGAAGATATGGGGCCGAAGGATTATAAAAATTTTCCGTGAAAAAAGGTTTCATCGCCTCAAAAACTTTGCCATCAACAGGCGTTGCGGCTGCGTAATCAAGGTAAATAAAATCTTTGGAATCCATAATTATATTATAACATATTTTTTAATAAAATGCTAATGAAAAGTTTAAAAATAAAGTGCTATAATACAATTATTGGTGGTGCACCTTAGAGGTGGTGTGGTTCCGGTTAGGGGGTGATCTCATGGAAGAAATGCGAGAATACCTAGGTTTAAATCCCTGTTCTTGTGGCGGCCAGGTCGTAATGATGTCCGAGCGTAGCTGTTTCGGCATATATTGCGGTTACAGTTTATACAACTACAGTGCTTTCGTCCTTTGCAAAGGATGCCATAAGACTACTGCAAAATTTACCATACAAGGTACTGAAAACGAAAACGATTGGCATGAAGTAATGCTTCGCGCCAAAAATATTTGGAACCAATATCACACGTAAAAGCCCCGAGTCTGGGGCTTTTTACATTTTGAATAAATCGTGGCAGTTTTTCGTCGTTTTTTGCATCACTTCGTCAACAGAAACGTTTAATTTTTCTGCAAGCCATTTCGCAATTTCTGGGATATAGGAACTTTCATTTTGTTCGCCACGATGTGCGGCAGGAGCAAGAAATGGAGCATCAGTTTCAAGCAAAATTTTATCAAGTGGCGGAGTTGGTAAGGTCGAATAAGTCGCAAGCCCATTTACACCAACATAAAATCCGCGTTCCAAAACTTTTTTTAAATTCTTCTTTGAATCCGTAAATGAATGGACGACGCCACGAACTGTCGGATATTTATCGATAATTTCAAAGAAATCATTAAACGCTTCACGCACGTGAAAAATCATTGGCAAATCGTATTTTTCAGCGAGCGCAATCATTTCCTCGAAAAGTTTTTTCTGCTCTTCCTTCACATATTCCGGATCATCAACTTCGTCTAAATAATGGTAATCAAGACCAACTTCACCAATCGCGATTGGCTTCTCAATTTTAAAATCTGGGTCTTCGCGTTCTTTTTCAATTCCGTCCGGATGAACGCCATAACTCCAAAAAAGCGTGTCACGTTTTTCGTTACGCGAAATCGCAAAATCACGTGCATTGAACGAATCTTCGAAGCTCGTGCCAATCAAAATCATTTTCTTCACATTGCACGAGACAGCGCGTTCGATTAGTTCATCGCGCACATGTGGCGCGTAAAATTCCTCGTCATGCATGTGACAATGTGAGTCGATAAAATAATCAAACTTCATACTTTTATTATACCACTTTTAAGATAAAAAATCCCCCGCGCGTGGCGGGGGCAAGGTGCTTAGCACTTAGTTTAGTCTTCCTGTTCTTTCAGGAATTTCTGGTAGTCACGTATATTGCGGATAGGCTGGATGTCGAAATCGTCGCTAATCATGAGTTCGAGATATTCATAATAATCCTTATGAACGAGCTTGATTTTCAAGTCGCTAGACCAGATTGAATCTCGATAAATCTCATGTCCGAGCAGTTTATAAAACTCAAAGACTACGTCCTCGAACGGCGTTTTCGGCAAGTTGTTGATATATTCATCAACACCATTTTCCAGAATCTTTTCGCGAACGTGCGGGAAAGCCGGCATCAGTCGCTCGACTGTGACACGTGCACAAGTGCGAATGCCTTTGACATAACTGCCATCATCAGTGTCGACGCCGTAAGCCATGATAGCCTCTTCGACCCGAGCCGCAAGCTCAAATTCGTGTGGCATATTCGCGACAACTTTCAGCGCGCAATCGCTTACGATTTGGGCAACATCGGCGAGCTTGATGCGTCCATTTTTTGAGATGAACTCATCTTTGACATCAATGTTACATGAATAGGTGACCAACTGTTTCTTCATAAATATCCCTCCTTATGAAGACTCTCTTTTCTCCCTCCGACTCTCTCGAAGCGCTAGAAAAGAGGTGATGCCGAAGCGTGGTTTTAATGTGCCATGTCTTTATTATAGCATACTTCTTATGTTTTGTCAATTCCTAGCGGATTGGGGCGCCTTCGCCGATGTATTGCTCGTATTTCTCTGGCTCTTCGCGCAGACCAACTATGAACTCATAGATATTCTGGATTTCGAGATGTGGAAGTTTTTCGGAGAGAATTTTTGCGGACCAGCCATCGGATTCTACGCCGTTTTCAGGAATTTTTCCACTTTCAACTACACTCAAAAATTCTTCGCAGATGTCGCTATATTTCAAAAAGAGATTAACAAATCTTTCGGCTTCAAATGGATTTAGATGTTTTTCCTCAATTAAAAACTTGCGAATTCTTCCCTTTTCACTCATTTAGACCCTCCTTTTGTTTCCTTATAAACCATACGACTAATCGCTTCAACTTTTCCGCCAAACTCCCAAGCTTCGCGCTCAATTAATTGTGCGCGATAAGTATCATATCCAGTTCGCCCTTCCATATAGTAGACAAAATTTTCTTGGTATTTTTTGCGACGCGGTTCTTCAACATTTTCACCAACCCACTGATGTGCGTGCCAAGTTTCGTGGGCAATCGTATTGATTCGATCAAAAATTTCGTTATCGAGCTGTTTTTTTCGCAGAAAATCGAAGATGGATTTTTTCTTTTGCTCAAATGAAGAATTTGATACAGCTGCACGCTGTTTTATCGTATCTTCGCAAATCACAACTCGATTACTTTGACGATGATAAAAACCAGACTCTTCGTCTTTGGGCGCACCATATTCGAGTTTTGGCGGATTTTGAGTTAAACCTAAAATTGGTAGAAGTTTTTGAAAAACCAATTCATCACCTTTTCGCGAGTCTTTTTCGTAAGCCTTTAAAATTTCTTTAAAATCTTTCAGTAAAATTTGCTCGAGTGCTTCATTGGTTAACCGGCCAACTTCTTCCGTATCGACATCCTTATAAATATCAGGATTTTCGCGTACTTTTCCAGCAAGCATAAAATTATATTCACTACTATCAAAAAATTCATCATCATAGTTCCAAAGCTCGCGCATATTCCATTCAGATTCCTTCAAGTCTTCTCCGCTAATCGGGCGCGAAAGAGAGTCAAAGTGTTTTTCACGAAGATAAGGATCTTCAATTAGTTCCTTGGCAGAAACGATTCCATCATCAATCATCGCACCAAAAAATGTCGGCATATTCTGCAAGGCTTTTGCACGAGCGTCTTCTGCGGTCTCATTTACTTCTGATGGTGCGGCGTGCTTAAAAATATTTGCGTAGGTTTTTTCAAGGTATGTTTCATCCGAAAAAAGATTTCTCACCTCTTCAGATTCGTAAAAATTTTGGTCTGCAAAACCGAGCAGTTCGCATATTTTCTCTTCATCCTCATTTAAGTCGTCGTGAGTCCTGCCGGCAAGATTGTCGATACGGCGGCCGCGCAAATACGGGTCAGATTTGATTTCTCCGAGAAAATCTGGGCGAGCATTATCTAGCGTTTTGGAGATATGTGCCATAATTTTAAAACTGAATGCGTCGTGAATTTTTCCGTATTTTGTGTAAGTTTGAATCATTCTTTGCTGTTCGTCGTCAGTAAATGCGTCCGACAATATCATATTCAAAACATAATTACTTGGATTAGTCTTATCACCACCTTCAAAACAAGCATTTTCAATTAAAGCTTCCATCGTTTTGCCATATTTTTCATAGACAAAACCCATTGAGTCAAATTTTTCAGATCCATCTTCAGTTTTTTCTTGATCAGGATTAAATTCAACTTCTTCGCCGAGCGTATCCCATTCGGTTTTTATCGGAGCGGATTCAGGATTTCCAGAAAGCTCATGATTATTCATATATATTATTATATCAAAAAACCCCTCTGTGGGGCTTTTTCTTAGTTTTCGCGATTTTCGCGCTTTCTCTTGATTGGATCAAGCTGACGTTTCCTGAGGCGAAGATTCTTTGGAGTAACTTCGAGAAGTTCGTCATCAAGGAGGAAGTCGAGACATTGTTCGAGCGAAAGCTGAGTGTATGGCGTAAGTTGGATTGCACCATCTGATGCGTGGGTACGCATGTTGGTAAGCTGTTTCTCGCGACAAACGTTAATGTCGATGTCATCTTTCTTGTTCGATAGGCCGACAATCATACCTTGATAAACAGCAGCCTGTGGTGGAATGTAAAGCGTTCCACGAGCTTGTGCAGCGTCGAGTGCATAAGCAGTCGAGGTGCCGGTTTCAAAGCTGATGAGTGCACCATTGCGTTCTGGCTTATATTTCGAATCTGCAGGTTTGTATCCCTTTGGAATCGAGCTCATAATGACAGTTCCCTTGGTTGCAGTAAGAAGATTGTTTCTGAGACCGATGAGAGCTGCAGTTGTGATTTCATAGGTGAAACGGGTTGAGCCAGTTGTTGTGAGTTCCTGAGTTTTAAGGTCGGCTTTTCGAAGACCCATTTCTTGGCTGACCGCGCCGACGTATTCAGAATCGACTTCAATCGTGAGTTCCTCAACAGGTTCACATTTTACACCGTCGATTTCTTTATAGACGACTTCTGGACGTCCGGCTTCAAGTTCATAGCCTTCGCGACGCATCGTTTCAATAAGGACCGAAAGATGAAGTTCGCCACGACCGGAAACTTTATAACCAAGACCATCTGGTTTGATTTTGAGTGCAATGTTCGTTTCGAGTTCGCGCTCAAGACGTTCTGCAATTTGACGAGAAGTTGTGAATTCACCTTCTTTGCCTTTTAGTGGCGAAGTGTTTGGACCGATGTAAATACTAAGCGTAGGCGGTTCAAGTTCGATGGTTGGGAGAGCTTCTGGATTATCGCCGGTTGCGATGGTATCGCCGATGTTTGCGTCAGCAAGGCCGGTCAATGCGACAATATCGCCAGCAAATGCTTCTTCGGTTTCTTCTTTGCCGAGACCACGATAGGTGAAGATTTTATCAATCTTAGCATTTTTAGTTGCATCTTGTTGCAAGATTTTGACGGTTTGGCCTTTTTTAAATTTGCCACGAACAATCTTACCAATTGCATATTTACCAAGATAGTTGTCAGCTGCGAGTGCCGCAACTAAAAGTTGCGCACCTTTGCCTTCGTTTTCGTCAATTTTTGGTGCAGGGATATCGTTGATGATTGATTCGAAAATTACGTGAAGATCATCATCAAGCTCAGTAGTTTTTCCAGCTTTGCCATCACGTGCGATTGCATAATAAATTGGATAGTTAAGTTGACTCTCATCACTTGCGAGTTCGAGGAAGAGATCGGCGATTTCGCTTTCAACTTCAGGAATACGTGCAGCAGGTTTGTCGATTTTATTAATCACAACAACTGGTTTCAAATGAAGACCAAGTGCCTTTTGGAGCACAAACTTAGTTTGTGGCATTGGGCCTTCCTGTGCGTCAACAATAAGAATAACGCCGTCTGCCATATTAAGGGTACGTTCAACTTCACCAGAAAAGTCAGCGTGGCCTGGGGTATCGATAATGTTGATTTTATATCCGTCATAAAAGACTGCTGTTTGTTTTGCAGTAATAGTAATTCCGCGCTCGTGCTCTTGGTCCATCGAGTCCATGATGAGAGTCTGGTTCATCTCAGCTTGGTTGTCACGAAAAGTGTGCGACTGTTTAAGAAGTGCATCAACAAGAGTCGTCTTTCCGTGGTCGACGTGCGCGATAATTGCAACGTTTCTAATTTTATCTTGATTCATTAGAAAATTATATCATAAAATAAGCAGTTTTACAAGGGGTAGCGGCTACTTATTTATGGCTTTCTTGAAAGCCTTTTTATAAATCCTTTTAGCGATGTCGTAATACTCTTTATTGGTGTTACCGAAATTACCAAGACAGACATTTGAATTCACTTCAAGAACCTCAAGGCCTTCTTTTTCAGTTTCGATAATATCAACACTGGCAAAATCAATATTTAAGGTTTTTGCGGCTTTTTTAGCGAGAGCTTCAAGTTTCTTATATTTCTTATCAGTTGATGCAAGGATTTTTGCTTTTGAGCCAAAGACGAGTTTACCGCGTTTAACACGTCCATCTTTCTTTACTTTGTCATAAATCAGCTCTACTTTACCCTTCAAAACTACTGTGCGGTATTCGTGCAAGATTTCGCGGAATGGGCACAAAACCAATTCGTGCTCGGTAATAAAGAGGTCACGAGCGGTTTTATTGATTTTTAATTTCGAAGAACAAAGCGTTACACCGCGCGAACGATTCCCCTCAGCAGGTTTTAAGACGAGAGGGAGTTTTTCCTTTTTAATTACAGCATTAATGCGAGCTTTATTGCGTTTTTCTTGGTCGCCAAATAGCGCATAGAAAGCTGGTTGATAAATTTCGTAGTGTGGGACCGCCTTGATGTTGTTACGGCGAAGAATTTCAAAAGTTTGAGCTTTATTTTTCGAGAAAGCAGCGGAAAGCGCAGAATTCAAGCCGAAGTTTTTACCACGGATATAAACTTTTTTGCTTCCCTTTTTAAGTTCATAAACACTATCAATAATACGTGTAACTTGATAGCCGTTCTCTTTTGCTAAATCGTGAAGGATTTTATTGAAGATTTTATCATCCATAAAAATAGATTGCCCTTTTTTTAATTATATCACGACTTAAAAAAATAAAGCCCTTGATTTTTTCAGAAAGAGAGAGTATAATATATGAAGTTAAGCCCATTTATATGGGTCGGTAGCTCAGCTGGTTAGAGCACGGGCCTTTTAAGCCCGGTGTCGAGGGTTCGAGCCCCTCCCGACTCACCAAAATTCGAATTGAAAGGCGCCATCTCGGCGTTTTTTCGTGCTCGCTCGTCCAGTAGACGCACTTCGAACGAAGAAAACACCAATCTGGCGCCTTTCATCTTCGAATTTAAGTCATTAGCGAGTCCCACCCGGCTCATCAGAAAACAAAATGAGACCTTTAGGCCTCTAT
>CAZCZD010000027.1:0-10532 GCA_964503305.1 uncultured Candidatus Saccharibacteria bacterium
TCGGTACGAGAACGTGTCGATGGATTACCTCCTTTCTTGAGAAGGATTTGATGCGCCTGAAACAGAAATGTCGCAGGTAGCTAGGTCGGTCGTAATTGTGCTAAGCAAGCTTGAAGCATAATATTTCCCGAAAGGGTACGACATAAAGCTTAACGATAAGATGATGATTAAAGATTGCACAACTGAGTTGTTAAGAACCGCCTTCGGGCGGTTTTTTCGTGTGATATAATATAAACATGGGCGATTTTCCTCTTTGGTGGAATCGTTTGCTTCGCGCTTTTTAGAGTTGGACAAGAAAATTTATAAGAAAGGAAAGAAAAATGTTAAACTTCTTAAATTTAGCACAAACAGCACCAATCTTTATGACGGTAGGCGCAGTAATGTTTGTACTCGGCTTCCTCTTAAGTGGAAATGCTAAGAAAAGTGCTGGCGCAGGTGTTTTTTCAATGTTCCTCAAGACAGTCGGGATTGTTTTAATGTTGATTGCAGCCGCATATTGGGTGACAACATCACTCACAGATTGGGCTGATTATTCAAAGAAGATGCTTTAAAATGGAAGATACAAGAAATTTGGTCGATGAGCTCAAAGGGCTCTCTAACGAAGAAGTGAAGGCAAGACTCTCTGAAAAGAGAAACGAGCTTGAGATTGCGATTGAGAACGTTTCGCATGATTTTAATGCCGGAACGATTGTTCGAAACGCAAATAACTTTAATGCTTCGAAAGTCCATATCGTTGGACGTCACAAATATAATCGTCGCGGAGCGATGTGCACGGATAAATATCTCGAGATTTGTTATTGGCCAAGCGTGGAAGATTTTATCAAAGATCAGAGAGAACGCGGAAGGGAAGTGGTGGCAATCGAGAATAATGTCCTAGAGTGCAAGCCATTGTCTGAAAAAGAGTTTATGAAAGAAACAACACTGCTTTTCGGTGGTGAAAGTGATGGTTTAACGCCAGAAATCTTAAAAGAAGTCGATGATGTGCGCTTTATTGAGAGTTTCGGCTCAACTAGAAGTGTTAACGTTGGTGTCGCAAGTGGAATTGCGATGTATGAGTGGGCGCGACAAAATGCAATAGGGAAATAAAAAAGGCCCCCTAAATGGGCTCTTTTTTATCCACGTTTGAAGACGAGGTTTACGAAAAGTGTAAGAATAAGGGTGTGGAGGTTTGCGATGACGGCGAGACCGATTCCAACACCGATCATACCCCAGAATTTTACGCGATCATAGGACGAAACGCCCGAAAGCATATAATCTGAGATTGCTTGATATTTTGCGACGACGGCGCCGCTGATGGCCGTGATGATGATACCTGTAATCATCCAGCCGATACTAAAATTCCAGTCCATAAGCATATTATAGCATAGAAAAATAAATAAAAATCGATTTTATGCTTGCATTTTTTGAAGAATTAAGGTAGAATAGAGGAAGACTGCTGGGGATATAGCTCAGCTGGTTAGAGCGCGTCACTGATAATGACGAGGTCTGTGGTTCAAGTCCACATATCCCCACCACAGACATTAACAAAATGAGAATATGGGGCAATAGCTCAGCTGATTAGAGCGCCGCCTTTGCAAGGCGGAGGTCCAGGGTTTGAATCCCTGTTGCTCCACCATATTTCAAGAATCGCCGAGAGGCGTTTTTTTGTTGCTCAAAAGAGAAGTTTGACAATAAAGTCGATAATGCTTATACTAAACATAAGAAGAACTAATTAGGAGAAAAAATGAAAAAGATTGTTAGTGCTATTGCAGTTTTCGCTATGGCATTGGGTGTTGCAGTTACGACAACAGCACCAGCTTACGCAACATTAAAAACAGAAGATTGTCCAACTGGCTCTCTCCAAGGTTATACTGGTTCAGGCAACAAATATGTTGTTGAAGGAACTGAAGCTGAGAGAAGGGCTGCGGTAACACAACTCAAAAACATTACTGTTGGTACAGATGGAAAAGTTTCAAATGTTACTTTCTCATCGGTCGCACAATGTAACATGAACGGTAACGATCTTAAGGGAAGTGATTTAATGGGCACTCTCCAAACGATCATCACCGTCGTGCTCGGTGTCTTGGGTATTGTTGCAGTCGTAATTATCATCCTTGGTGGTGTTCAATATGTAACATCATCTGGTGATCCAGGAAAGGTCAAGAAAGCAAAAGATACCATTATGTATGGCATTATCGGCCTTCTCATCGCTCTCCTTGCGTACGCAATCGTAAACTTCGTCCTTTCAAGCGTATTTGGCTCATAACGCTAAGTAAACATCAAAATACCCCTACTTCTCAACGAATAGGGGTATTT
This sequence comes from uncultured Candidatus Saccharibacteria bacterium, assembly GCA_964503305.1. GTDB lineage: Bacteria > Patescibacteriota > Saccharimonadia > Saccharimonadales > Saccharimonadaceae > Nanosyncoccus. Next base: position 2,296 of record CAZCZD010000027.1, read on the forward strand.
TTTATTCCTAGAGGGAATTAAGCAGCTTTCTTTGCAGGACCGCGTTTTGAAAGACGGCCACCCTTTGCACCAGCTAATTTAGCAAGTGCTGGGTTAGCAGCGAAACCGCCAGTGTGACCAAGTTGACCACCTTTTTTGCCGATACGAGAATAGAATTCTTTACCGTATTTAGCTCTGTTGGTTGCAGCAGCCTTAAGGCCACCAGCTTTTGTTCCAGCCATTTCTTTGCTTCTTTCTGCCCACCAATTAATTAAAATTCAAGATTGAATAACTACATTATATCATAGTGCTTATATTTTGTCAATACTTCTTATGTTGAAAAATATTCATGGTGTGATATAATCGTAAACAGAATGGAGGCTATATGAAATTCGGAAAAACTGCCAAGGTCCAAAAACTAGATGATTACCAGACTTCGGCATTAAAATATGACACGTATCCAGCTTATCGTGAGGGGTTAATGAAATACTCCAAAGATGGGATTATGGTCGCGACAGAGAACGGTCTACTCGAGAAAGTCTTGGGGCTTCCAGGGGAAGCTGGCGAGGCTGCAGATAAGTTTAAGAAGATTTTACGCGATAAAAACGGGATGATTTCGGCAGTTGATAGAGATGAAATTGTCAAAGAGCTTGGAGATGTTTTGTGGTATATTGCGATGATTGCAGAATATCTTGAAGTACCTCTTTCGAAGGTGGCAAATATGAACCTCGAAAAATTAGAATCAAGGTATCAGAGAAATAAAATCCATGGTGAAGGGGATAATCGCTAAAGATCACAATTAGGGCAATGATACTTGCCGTCAGCGGTCTGGAATCTAGTCAGGCCGCATTTTTTACATTTCGATTTTTGGTGGAGCCAATCGCGATAGGAATCGAGTTCGTTTTCGGCGAAGTCTTCATCATATTCGACACCCCAATTTTTATGGGCCAAAATTTCGCGTTTGGCGCGTTGCCAGGCCTCAGATTCAATCTTTAGACGTTCAACGTCCGTTTTGTAGTCTTTATGACCAGAAAGGCCGTGTCCGAGCTCGTGGAGCGTCAGAAGGGCGAAATACTCGAAGGGAATAGCCTCATTTTCTTCAAAATAAATGGATTTTGGGTATTTCCACTTAAAACGTTTACCGGGTATGAAAGAAAATTGCCCAAATTCTTCTTTTAGAGTCTCTATGAAGCTAGTTTTTTGAGCGTCCATAGAGATACGCTCCATAAATTACGGATTCTTGAGGACGTTTGGCGGCATAGATATTTGGAACGTCATAATTCTTTGGAAGCGAAGCTTCAAGAAGCTTCGTAAGGGTGTCTTTAAAACCTGGGAAAACGTCGGTGATTGGACCAGAGAGAATGATTTGGTCTGGGTTATATTTTTTAATGATGTCAGAAATGCCGATAGACATACGGCAAGCTACGTCTTCAAGGGCTTTTTTGTCGGAAATCTTGGTAACGTCGAGGTCATTATTTGCAACGCGAATCGCCTTAGAACTTGAGAATTTCTCCCATTCCATGCGCTTGCCTTTATAAGCTTTCATCATGTGGCCAGGCTCAAAGCTAGCGGATTCTTTCATTAAGCGACGACTTTTAACGAGACCGCCACCAATGCCGGTACCAAAAGTAAGATAAACAGAGAAGCCAATGTAACCGTAGCACTCGTAAAAGGCACCAAGGTCGGCATCGTTTTTGTAATAAATTTTGCAATTTACACCTTTGCCAACAAACATACTTTTGATAATGGCTTCAATCTCTTCGCCATTCCACCCCTTTAGATTTGGGGCTTTTTTGGGATGGCCATTTTCAATTATGCCCGGGTAAGAAATTGTGACGGCGTGAACGGAACTGCGGCGAAGGGGAAGGACGCGAGGTAAAAATTTATTCAATTCGGAAAGCCACTTATCTTGTTCTTGATGAGATTTCATTTTTAGACGTTTAACAAGATGACCACGCTCAGAAAAGAGCGCAAGAAGAGTTTTTGTACCTCCAATATCAATAGCGATATACATAGCTTTAGTATAGCACAAGTCTTTACAAAACAGGGAAAATTTGATAGAATAGTCACAATATTCGGGTTCACTCAAGAGGAGGAAAGTCCCGCTCTTCTTTTCTTGAGTGAATCCGAAGGAAGGAAAATTAATTAATGTCAAAATTTGACGAACTCCTCGCTAAAGAGGGTGAATCAATCAAACAAGCTGTCGCTGGTGATACTGTTGACGGCGTTGTGCTTTCGGTTAAGAAACACGAAATCTTAATCGATCTCGGAGCTAAAGGTGTTGGTCTTGTGCCACGTCGTGAGGCTTCGTTTGCTCGTAATCTCGAGGCTGGCCAAGAGGTCACTGCTTCAGTTATCGACGCAGAAATGGAAGATGGATACGTCCTTCTTTCACTCAGAAAAGCTGTTAAAGATAAAGGCTGGGATGAAATCCAAGCTAAGCTCGATGCAGCTGAGATCGTTGAGGTTACTCCTTGCGATGCAAACCGTGGTGGTCTCCTAGTTGAATACGAAGGTATTCGTGGCTTCCTCCCAGTTTCACAACTTTCAGCAGAACACTACCCACGTGTTGGTTCAGCTGATAAAGATGAAATCCTTCAGAGACTCAACTCTCTTGTTGGTAAAACTATCAAAGTTCGCATCCTTGATGCATCAAAGAAAGATAACAAGCTTATCTTTTCTGAGAAGGAAGCTGTCAAAGACGGTCTCGCAGCTCGTTTCGCTGAACTCAATGTTGGCGACACAGTTAAAGGCCTCGTCACTGGTGTAGTTGATTTCGGTGTATTTGTAAATGTCGACGGAATCGAAGGCCTTGTTCACATCTCAGAAATTTCTTGGGAACGTGTTAACAGCCCATCAGATTACGTTAAAGTTGGCGATGAAATCAAAGCTAAGATTATTGCAATCGACAAAGAACGCCTTAGCCTTTCAATGAAACAACTTACTGAAGACCCATGGCTTTCAGAAGTTGAGAAACTTAAGAAGGGTGACAAAGTTGAAGGAACTGTTACTCGCATCACTCCATTTGGTGCATTCGTACAGATTTCACCAGCTGTTGAAGCTCTTGTTCACGTTTCTGAGCTCGGCGAAGGTAACGATGTTGATCCAGAGAAGGTCTTTACTCTTAACGAACGTAAAGATTTCAAGGTTCTCGATATCGATAAAGAAGGCCGCAAAATCAGCCTTACAATCGCTTAATAACGACAATTTAGAGCCCTTCGGGGCTCTTTTTTGTGCTAAAATATAGATATGAAGAAAAAGGTTTTGTTATTTTTTAGTATTGTTGTAATTTTAGTGCTTGGAGTATTTTTTGCTTTTAAAATGGCAGCGCAGAATAAGGTTGATACGACAGAAGATGATGAACCGGTAGCGGCAGTTAACTCGGAGAAGCGCACGGTGGCATATCGCAATAAGGACGCGGACGTCTCAGATATTAAGCGCGAAAAAGGAAAAGTGAATGTCTATATGTTCTGGGGAAATGGCTGTCCACATTGTAAAGCGCAGTGGGAATACATCGAAGAGCTTCGTCAAGAATATCCAAATGATTTTAATGTTTATGGGTTTGAGGTCTGGTATAAAGATGGAAATCGTGAATTATTAGATGTTTTTGCAACAGCAATTGGCGATAGTAATGTTAATTCTGTACCATATACGATTATTGGCGATAAAAGCTTTAAGGGCGCACAAAGTGCAAAAACTTTAGGTGCGGCAATCCAAGAATACAAGAATAAGGGAATTGATGTCTATTTTGACAAAATTAAGTAGTCTTGCTGACCCAGAATACGGTGATTTTGTGGCAAAAGGTGCGCCGAGTAGTTATCCGGTTTTAGGGGTGAGAGTGCCGGCGATTCGCAAACTTGCGGCGGAGGCTTCGGATGAAGAAATGTTGGAATATCTGGAAAATGCCGAGCCGAAGAGTCGCGAGGAAGTACATCTTTTTTCATTTCTTTTGGCGCGAAAAATGAAGAAAAACGGGTTAAACAGAGAAGAGTTTTTTAATCATGTTTCAAGATTTGATTCTTGGGAGATGGTTGATCTTTTTTGTGCAAGTTTGAAGTTTGTAAAGAAAACAAAAGAAGAGTGGCTGGAGATAATTGATGAACTGCTTTTAGGGCCGGAGTTTTTGACGAGAATGGGACTAGTGTTGCTGCTTGATTATTATGTTGATGCGGAATATCTCGAAGTGGTGTTTGAACGGATTCTTGGCGTGAAAAACAGAGAAGAATATTACGTAAAAATGGCGGTAGCGTGGTTACTTCAAAAGTGTTTTGTCTATTTCCCGGATTTAACTTTTTTATTTATGAAAAATGCAAAGCTACCGGAATGGACGCTTAGAAAAACGATTTCAAAAATTCAAGATTCATGTCGTATTGAAAAAGTATGGAAAGAAAAAGCAAAATATGATATAATCAGCTAATCTTTTATTCTTTTTAAGGAGGGAAAGAATATGCGCATTGGAAGAGCTAGTGGTTATGATGAACGATATCCTAATTATCAGGAAATAGAGGCGAGACGAGCCGCGTTTTTTATCGGTCTTAAAAAATGGGTGGTGAGATTAGTCATTATTGGCCTAGCAATCGGAGCCTATGTGCTCTATTCGATTCATAATCCTGTGCCTGACGCTGTGCGAAATGTTGCAAACGTTGATCGGAGGGAAGCTACCAGAGAAGCTATTGAGCTTTATGCGGCAGCGCATCCGGAGTACACAGAAGAAGAAATCGAAATTATTTTTAGAAATATCGTACACTAATCACCAAAAAGCTAGCCACTCCGTTATTTGGAGTGGCTTTTTCTTGTGGAAATAATTAGGTAAACGACAATCGAGAAGATGATTGAAATGACAGAGGTGATAATGAGCTCGAATTTAAAGCTGAGATTTCCGCCTAAAATTGTATGTATAATCATCATGATTGGGAAATGGAAAAGATAAAGAGGGAAAGAAATTTGTCCGAGGAATGAGATGAAACGAGAATTAATTTTGTATGAATAGGTTTTTTCGCCAAGAAGGAGTGCGAGTCCGAGCCAAGAAAATAGAACAAAATTGTACATGTAAGGGTTTTTATCGACTGGGCGAATAATATCTCCACGATGCAATAACTTATCGATAATATAGTAAACGAAGAAGACTTCGGCGAATTGGAGCGCAATGCGAGTAGAAGTTTTGATTTTCTTCTTTTTGATATATTCAACGAAATCGAATAAGAGTTGTCCGGCGGCGAGTCCGGCAAAGATGCGAATCATGCCATTAAAACCAACAAATGAACCGGAGTAGATAAGGCTGTAATAAATACTGATAAAAACGAAATAAAGCCAGTTTCGAATGTATTTTTTCTTGCTCATGGCAAGAGTGCAGAAGATTGGAAAGACGAAGAAAAGGAGCGAAAGGTACCAGAGTGGTGCAACGTGTGTGAAGCGAGCGAAATAATTAGCGTTGCCCGAATCAAAGAGGAATTCTTGAGGAAGTTTTTCCAATTGATAAATAAGATGGGCGATTGAAAAATTATTACTAATAAGGCTATAAACAACGCCAAGTAAAATGGCGATTATAACATAAGGAAGGAAACCACGGAATTTTGCCAATGTATATTTTACAGCTTCTTTAGCGCGAATTTCGAGGGATTCGTTCTTTTTTGCTCTACGTCCTTTGAAGTGTTTTGCGGCGAAATAGCCGGCGACTATTAAGAAAATTTCAACAATAATAAAGCCGCAACGAAAACGAGGTTCCGTACCAAGTTCTTGTTCGTCTTTCCAGAAATACATGAAAATATGGTGTAGCATAATGCCGATTGCACATGCAAAACGAACAAGATCAATTCCAGAAATCCTGGTTTTCTTTTTCTTACCTCCATGCATAGTTTAATTATAAACTATGCAGCAGTTTTTGGGAAGAGAGGAGTTTTTGGTGGTTCGATTTTGTCAGCAGTAAAGATTTCTTCAACAGTTTTGGCTACTGGAAGGAATGGCTTTAGCATTTCGTTAGCATTTAAGAGGTCAGAAACAAGGGAAGCGAGCAAGATTTTTGCTTCTTCAGGGTTTTCTTTGGCGACAGACCAAGGCTTCGTATCTTCGATGCGCTTGTTAACGTCTTGGATTCTACCCCAGGCATATTCGATGCCTTTGGTAAATTCAAAGTTATCCATGTAAGTTTTATATTCAGCATCGTCAGAGTCCCATGTGTTGCGGAATTTGCCGTCTTCGAGGACCTTGCGCATTTCAAGGAAGGCTTTATCGACGCCATTCTTGCCACAGAGGTTTGAAAGGCGTTGAACAAGGTTGCCATAATCGTTTGCAAGTTCATTATTGTAGGCGTTTTCGTATTTTTCCCAAGTGAAGTCAGAATCGGCGAAGGTGTCGATGTGACGAGAGAAATAATAACGGAAAGCATCGATGCCGTGTTTGTCGAGGACTTCGAGTGGATCAACGACGTTGCCGATTGATTTACTCATTTTTTGGCCATTGGCAAGAATGAAGCCGTGGCAAAGAAGAGTTTTCGGAAGTGGAAGGCCAAGACCTAAGAGAATTGCTGGCCAAAGGATGGCGTGGAAGCGAAGAATATCTTTTCCGACAACTTGGACAGTTGCTGGCCAAAAGTCGGAAATATCTTTGTCTGGATAGCCAAGGACGGTAATGTAATTTGAAAGCGCATCCATCCAAACATACATTACTTGCTCGTCATCGCCAGGAACTTCAACACCCCATTTAAGGTGAGCTTTTGGACGAGAAATTGAGACGTCAGGCGTATCGGCAAGAAGTTTTAAGATTTCGTTTTTACGAAATTCTGGGAGAATCTTTAATTCATTTGATTCGATTTTTGCTTTAATTTCATCTTTAAAGTCAGAAACTTTATAGTAGTAGTTTGATTCGGAAAGATGTTCGTATGGCTTTTGATGATCAGGACAGACGCCGTTGTTTTCTTTATATTCGTTGTCAGTTACGAAGCGTTCGCAGCCTTCACAATACCAACCTTCATATTCAGATTTATAGATGTGAGACTCGAGTTTTGTCCAGATTTCTTGGACGCGTTTTTCGTGGTCTTCGTCGGTTGTGCGGATGAAATCAGTATATTCGACACCAAGTTTCTTAATGAATTCTTGGAATTTTTTCGAGTTTTCATCAACATATTTTTTTACGTCAACGTCGAGCTCGAGAGCTTTTTTCTCAATCTTGTTGCCGTGTTCATCAGTACCGGCTTGAAAACGAACATCGTCGCCCATCATACCGCGATAACGGGAATAGATATCGGCGAGCAAATAGTCCTCAGCATGGCCGAGGTGTGGAACGCCGTTGACATACGGAATTGCGGTTGTGATGTAGGTTTTCATATTTTTCCTCTTTTTTATCTATTAAATTATACCATCTTTTGTGATATGATTAAAGCATAAGTATTTTAGGAGATTTTATGGACCCATCACAAGGCGTGGAAATCCCGGCAGGGCCAATTACCCCAGGAAAGAAATTGAATATTTTTCTAATTACGACGATTATTGCGGCAGTTTTGATGGTCGCGGGATTCGTTTTTGGATTTATACAACTTGGCGAAAACAATAAATTGAAAGATGAGATTTCGCAATTAAAAACCCAAGTCTCAGTACTTCAAGAAAGCAATTCTGGTGTCGTTAAAAAAGTTCTTAAGGGTTCGCCATCGGCACAAAATGTTGAACTTGATGAAAAAGGTGTGGCTTCGCAAGATACTGGTACGGTAACAGTAATTAATTCGGCAAAATATCTTGAGCCAGAAGGTTGGGCGGTGCGCTTTAAATATCCAGACGGCGTGACGGACATTGCCTATGCAACAAGTTCAAGCTATGACGGCTCAATTTATATTACTGGAATTGCAGTAGGGAATAAAATTTATGATGTAAATATTTGTGGAGGGAAAGAAAAATATAACCAATATCCATTCTTCCTCGGTTCGGCATATAAATGGAATACGGCCGGAACTCATGAGGAGTGGGAGACTTCGCCAGAAACGTATGATGGCGTAAAGAGGATTGCAAAGGTTGGAACGAACGAATATTTTGTCGATACGGCTTACGGAAGCGGCTGTGAAATTGGCGAAAATGCAGATTATCAAGAGGCGACAAGACTTGCGAAAGAACTCTTTGACGCATTTGAGAAAAAGCAATAATTATAAAAACCCTCTTGAAAAAGAGGGTTTTTTGCGATATAATGGGAAGAGTTAATCCCGGGTAGCTCAATGGTGGAGCAAGAAGCTGTTAACTTCGAGGTTGCTGGTTCGAGTCCAGTCCCGGGAGCCA
>CAZCZD010000028.1:0-10469 GCA_964503305.1 uncultured Candidatus Saccharibacteria bacterium
TGATTTTAATCTTGTCAGCATAATCTTCATTAACTGAAATATATGACTCATAAGTACCGTTATTGACGACAGAGCCGGCTTCCGCAAGGTTGGCTGCACGGTTCATCACGATATCGAGGTCTTCGCGGAAAGTAAGAGTTGAATCAGCGATAACGTTTTTTACGGCCTCTTTAAGCTCATCATTTGAAATTTCCTTAACTGGTTCTTCGTAGGTAAAGAGTTCGGAACCGTTCAAATCTGAGAGTTTGTTGGCTTTTGAATCTTTGCTGACGATGACGTTATAAACAGAGTATTTTCTTTCATTTCCGAAGTTCTGATTAATGAAATCAGTAATTTCACCAAGTCTGAAATTCGTGAGAATTAAGCCAATCGAGATGATGGTTGAAAGAATATCGAAGATAATGAGTTCTGTGCGATCAGTACGACGACAGAAAGTGATATGGAAAAAGACCGTGTTAAGAAATGCTGAAGCAAAAAAGATCGGCCAGAAGAATTTACCTGGAAGAAAATTGGTGGTGGCGATACGATAAACAAAAAGGGACGAGATCACAAGGAAAAGCACGGCAAAAATTCGAGAAATTAGGTTTATTGTTGGATGTTCGTGCTTATTGAATGGATCTCGTACCATTTTAATCCTTTCTGATAGTTTTACCTTTGATGATAGTTTCTGCATTATCAATAAAGAGTTTTTGAACTTTTTCTTCGGATTTAACGATTTTCATGACAGCTTTTTCAGCTTCAGGAAGATGATACTCGTTGTGTGCATGATGAACGTCAGAGCCAAGGACTGAGATAAGATCGTGTTTAAGGAAAATCTTAAGGGTTTTTTGAGCTTTTTTGCCATATTTTCCGAGAAGGCTCATATAATTTCCCTGAAGAAGGCAGCCAAGTTCGATATATTCCATAACTTTTTCTGGATGCTTCTGGAAATAGATATAACGTTCTGGGTGAGCGATAATTGGGGTGTAGCCCAAAGATCTCAAACGAAAGAAGACGTTACCGGCGTTCTTATCCTCAGAGTTTACAGGAAGTTCGACAAGAACATAACGAGAATTTGCGAGAGTTGCAACTTCACCAGATTCAATCATTTCTGGAAGTTTATCATCAATGTAAACTTCGTTGCCGTAATAAACAGCGATATCGATATCCGCGCGACGTAAGGCTTCACGAAGAATCTCGGTCACTTGGCGCTTAGCACTGTTTTTAAGGTTGTATTTTGTACCCTTGATATAGTGCGGCGTCAAAATCATACTCGTAACACCGGAAGTGTACGCGTTTTCGAACATAGCAAGAGTCTCGTCGAGGTCTTTGCTACCGTCGTCCACACCAGGCATGAGATGACAATGAATATCGATCATAATTCCCTATTTCTTTACGGTTGTTAAATTGTTATCCGTATAATATTTATCGTTAGTGTAATAGCTTGAATATGAGCTAGCTTTGACTTTGGCTTTATTGATCACAACGCCATTAATCTTTGAATTGACGCGTTCGAAGTTCTTTTTAACGTCTTCGAGCTGGTCGATTTTCGTCTTAGCGTTTGAAATTGTCACAATATTAATATCTGAATATTTGCTCATCACGAGTGCATCAGAGAGGCCAAGTGCTGGAGGACAGTCAAAGAAGATGACATCAAAGTATTTCTTGAAATGTTCGAGGATCACGCGGTTGGTATCTGATGAAAGAAGCTCGAGTGGGTTTGGAGGAGTTGGGCCTGCAGGAAGGAGGCTAACGCCTTTGACCGGAGTTTCTTTAATGTACGAGAACATTTGTGCATCAAGGCCATGATAGAGAAGGCTTTGATTTTGGGCGACTGAAAGGATGAGGTTTGAATAACCGAAGTTGTTCTCTTTTTCGAGGCCGAAAATCTTGTGCTGGCGACCTTTACGAAGATCAGCGTCAACGATTAAGACTTTCTTGCCCTCTTGAGCGAAAGCTGAAGCGAGGTTTGCGATAAGGAAGCTTTTGCCATCGCCAGATTCTGGAGAGGTCATAAGCACAGTTTTAAAGGTCGTGCCGGTACCAATACTTGAGAATGTAATATTGGTCTTGATGAGCTTAATTGCTTCTGCAAATGAGCTCTTTGGATTAGTTGCGACAATTAAATCCTTCATTATTTTGCCTCCACTTCAGGGACAACGCCGATAACGGTGAGTCCGAGCTTATTTTCGACGGTTTCGGTATCTTTAATAGTTTTATCTAGGATAAAGATAAGGTAAGCTGCGCCAACACCGAGAATGAGTCCAGCGATAAAGTAGATAATTGACTCTTTTAAGATATTGATGTTGTAAGCTGAGCTTGCTTCAACAGCTTTATCGACGATTTGAACGTTGTCGATACCATAGATTGATTTGATTTCTGATTTAAAGACGTTGCCGATTTCATCAGCAAGTTTTTGGGCTTTCTTTGGATCTTGATCGGAAACTTTGATGTAAATAAGCTGGGTAGAAGTTACTTAGCTAACGGTAACTTTACCCTTAAGTTGTTCATAAGATTCGGAAAGTTTAAGGTTTTCGATAACCTTTGAAAGAACGTTGCGGCTTTTTACGATCTCGGAATAAGTCTTCACGAGGTTGTTTGAAAGTGTAATATCATTGTTGGTGATTTCAGACTTTGTGGATGAGTCGGAAATAAGAACAACATTGGTGCTTGATTCATAGAGAGGAGTCTTAAGTACAGCAGTGTAAAATTCACCACCGGTAAAGACCACTAAAAGAATTACCACAATAAGCCAAAGCTTTTGGAGTAAAAACGTAGTAATCTCTCGTAAATTAATATTTTCCATCGTTTCTCCCACCCCTTAGGGGGCCTAATAAATGTATATGCTTTTATTATAGCACAAACACTATGAAAAGTCAACAGTTATAACATAAAATCGTGAATATGGTTTTAGGGTTGAAAAAGGTGCTGTTTTTTGCTATAATAGCGTTGTCAGAGTGTGGTCGGCGCGAGTCGAATACTCTGATATGCTGGAATCGTCTAGTGGCAATGACAAGAGACTGTAAATCTCTCGGCTTCGGCCTTCGTAGGTTCGAGTCCTACTTCCAGCACCATTTTTTAGGAAATGGCTGCCATCTTAGCTCAGTTGGCCAGAGCAGCCGCCTTGTAAGCGGCAGGTCGTCGGTTCGAATCCGACAGATGGCTCCACGAGAAAAAAGTAAAAATGAGAGCATCGCTCTCTATTTTTTATTTTTTCGAGTGGAGTAGTCTGTATGAAATACAGACTAGGCTCCACGCACATGACGTATCCTAGCTTTGACTAATTCCATATTTTATGCTATTATATAGAAGTAGCAAATGGCCTATACGGCATAAACTAGCACTTTTCAGGGAGGTGTTCCTTATGGAAAAAAGTTACAAGGTTATTGTTGACTCGATGGCGGATTTCGAGATTGGTTATTCTGATCCAGATCTTTATATCGTCAACACTCCAGTTACGATTGGGGACGAGGACTGCACGGGCATAAGCCCGAATGACTTCTATAAGAGACAACGAGAGATTTTTGAGCAAAAACTAAACATTCGCATTAAAACTGACGCCCCAAAAGCAGACGATCTCATGAACGCGATGCTCGATATCTTGAGAAGCGGCAAAGATGCAATCTATGTCGCAACTGCTTCTTCACTTACTTCGGCTTTCACGAACGGAAAGACTGCAGCGATGGTGATTGAGGATATGGACGAGAAGTTCGAGAACCGTGTTGTTGTGATCGACGGGCTGTCAATGAGTGCTCTGACCTCTGTTATGGTTCGACTTGCAATGAGAGATTGTGAGACGACGGACGAGTTTTTAGAGTATATCTTCGACCGCAGAAATGATACAGAACACATTTTTATCGTCTCAGATTATACGGCATTCCGTTATTCTGGACGGATTTCAGCGGCAGAGTTGGCACTTCTTAAAGCGGCTCACATTAAGGCGATGATGCGTTTTGATTTCGGGGATAATTCCGAAAAAGAGCGCTATCCTTATGCGGCACAGAAGGATTTTGTGATGAAGAGGTTGTACAAGAAGGCGATTGATATGATGGAGGAAACCATCGATGATCGTTTCTGTATGATTATTCATGGCGACAATCCAGAAGGCGCTTCAATGCTTCACTCGATGATTATCGAACGGATGCCGGATATGGTGGCACTCTTCAATGAAGAAAAAACGCGAATGGGGGCAGCAACAGGTGTTCATCTTGGTTATACTGGCGTCGGTTTGGCGTACATGCGTAAAAAAGGCATCTATGAAGCCGCGGAAAAACACCGTAAGAATCAGTTTTTCTATGAATGCACTTATGAGGCAGAGCTCAATTAGTCTCGAAGGGCTGACAATATGTCGGCCCTTTTTATTTCGCCTTCTCGTAAGATTTCCGGTTTTCCATTTTTAAATTCAACGATGGTCGAGGCAATTTCTGAGCATTTTTCGTCATTTTCAAGCACAAAATCGACCTTTTCGAGGACTTTTTCGTCAATTTTATCAATTTTGGTTGCTGGCTCATCTCCAGAAATATTAACAGAGGTGGTTGCAAGAGGAAAGCCGACTTCGCGAATTAAATTTCTTGCAATTTCACTTTTTGGCATACGAATGCCAATAGTTTCGCCATTTGAAGCAGCCATATTTGCAACATTTTCTTTTCTTTTTAAAATAATCGTAAGAGGTCCAGGCCAGAATTTCTCTATTAGTTTTCCCTCTTCACGAGTTGGAATTTCAGCCACTTTTAAGATATCTTCAAAATCAGCTATGAGGACGTTGATTGGCTTTTTCTTGTCACGATTCTTAATCTCAAAAATTTTCTCGACTGCAGAGTTGTCGCCCGCATTTGCGCCAAGTCCATAAACGGTGTCGGTTGGAAAAATTACGGTATCACCGCCTAAAATTACATCTGCTGCGCGTTCAATATCTTCCATTATTTTTTATAAAACTCCTCGATAAATTCTTCGTAGCGATCTTCTTTGATGGCTTCACGCATCTGTTCGGTGAGGCGAATTAAGAAGCGAATATTGTGAATTGAAAGAAGGCTGGCGCCAAATTGCTCATCACATTTTACAAGGTGATGGAGATAGGCACGGGTATAGTGTTTACAACAATAACAATCACAATCTTTGTCGATTGGCTCAAAATCGTCAGTAAATTTCGCATTTTTGAGGTTCATGCGATTTTCTTTAAGACCAGAGATGCCGGCATCTTTTACGCCTGGAACGAGGGCGTTACCGTGGCGAGCAAGACGGGTTGGCGAGACACAGTCAAAAATGTCGATACCGCGCTTTACGCCTTCGAGGAGATCGACTGGTTCGCCGACACCCATAAGATAGCGGAGTTTGTCTTCTGGGAGATATGGGCAAGAATATTCGATGGCTTTATACATGTCATCTTTACATTCGTCGTCGTTAGCGACGCCACCAACGGCATAACCGTCGAATCCGATTTTGACTGTTTCTTCGGCCGACCAGCGACGCAAATCTTCGTACGGGCCACCTTGGACGATGCCAAAGAGATTCTGATTTGGGTTATTAAAGACGGCTTTACCACGTTTTGCCCAGCGAATCGTGCGTTCGATTGAGTTTTTAAGATATCTTTTATCAGCGGTTGCTGGGGGACATTCATCGAAGCTCATTGCGATATCAGAATCGAGCATATTTTGAATACGAATGGATTCTTCAGGGGTGAGGAATAATTTGCGGCCATCGAGTTCAGATTTGAAATGAACGCCTTCCTCGGTAATATCTTTTTTCTTGTTGTGCGCGAGTGAAAAAACCTGATATCCGCCAGAATCAGTCAAAATTGGGCCGTGCCAATTCATAAATTTATGGAGACCGCCAGCTTTTTCGACGATTTCAGGGGTTGGACGAAGCCATAGGTGATAAGTGTTTGAAAGAATAATGCCTGCGCCACATTCTTTGACTTGTTCTGGAGAGAGGGTTTTGACGGTTGCTTGGGTGCCGACTGGCATAAACATTGGGGTTTCGTATTCCTGAGTATTGCCATTTTCATCTGTAAAAATAGCTTTACCATATCTTGCGCCGGTCTTTTTATCTTTGTGAATTAATTCGTATTTTACCCTCATTGTTTTAATATTATAACACATTTTTGTGTTTTTAACAGCAATTTTGACTTGACATATATATATATATATATAATTTACCTTAGAGAATGGATGGGATTTAAGGTTATATGAAAAAGAAAAAGTTTTTAATTTCCTTATTTACGATTTTATTTTTTATAGTGCTTCTATTTGCATTATACCCAAGGTTTTATCGCGCTAATTATCTTTTCGCAGAGGATGCTGGTGTATTTATAAATGATTATCTACATGAAGGCTTAAATATATTTAAACCTTTTGGTGGGTATTTGGTGGTTTTTGCTAGATTGATTGCGATTTTTGTAGTGTCAGTTGGAAAAATATTTAATGATTTCAATGTTTTGGCATTTACAATGAAAGGGTGTAACGTCTTGTTTGTCGCGCTTGTAGCTTATTATTTTACTACAGACCGCTTTTCTTTCTTGATAAAAAGTAGAAAATGTCGAACTTTGGTAATGACTCTACTTCTAATCGCTGCTTGCCAATATGTCGATATAATTTTGTGTACTATTGGTACACATTGGTGGGGTGGAATTTTAGTATTCTTTGCAGTATTAGAGCTTCTAAACAACCAACTACCAAGTAAATGGGCTATTGTACCGCTAATTCTCTGTATTTTATCATCACCCTCTGGGCTATTAATGGGTTTTGGGATATTGGCCTTTATTATAAATAATATATTCATAAAGAATAAGAATGAGAAAAAAATAAGTTTTTGGTCGGTTTCTTTCATTGTTTTAATGGTTGTCGTATTAGGTTTGCAGGCGTTTTTCATTCTATTCAAGACAGATGTTAATTCTATCTCAAGTGGTTTTTCTATTAAACATCTTGCTGAATCATTATTGTATGCATATCAATCTACGATAGGTGTTGTGACTCAAGTTTTTGGTGTAAATGCGGCATCTAGCTTCATGTCATTAGGGTTAGGAACTACGATTGGTGGAATAATTTGGGTGATTTTAGCGTATTTTGCTAAAAAAGAAAAGAAGCTTAAATATATTGCAGTCTCCTTTGTTAGCATATTTTTCTTATACATGATGGTCTATTACAAGGTTGATCGTGGGGGTGTGTCAAATTATTACGATTTTATGAATGGCCCAGCAAAGCATATTTGGTATCATTTTATGCCATTCACGATTATATTATTATCTTTTGCGGTAGTTTTTGTGGACAAAATCAAAAAAGAAAATCTTTCTCTTGTTGCCATCGTTTTTATCATTATTGCATTGCAATCCATTGGTGGTCGAACACCAATCGAAACCAAGATAAACACTGATTTAAATCAGGCAAATGAATATCTTGACTTTAATAGTAATAACTATGCAATTATTAGTGTGGCTACATATGCCGAAACTCAGTGGTATACCTATGTGCATGTTCCGGTAAAAACTGATTATTGCAGTTTAAAAAAGGTTAAATGTGAGAAATATGATAGATAAAAAAATAGTTAAGTTTATCATCATA
Organism: uncultured Candidatus Saccharibacteria bacterium; assembly: GCA_964503305.1. Lineage (GTDB taxonomy): Bacteria > Patescibacteriota > Saccharimonadia > Saccharimonadales > Saccharimonadaceae > Nanosyncoccus. The sequence continues at coordinate 7,536 of CAZCZD010000028.1, forward strand.
GGTGGGGCAAGTACGCTAATCGATTTTTGCGTTTACATGCTTATTCCAAATTATATAGATGTAACTATTTCAAAAATTATATCAATGGGTGTGGCTAGCATCTTTTCATTTATTTTAAATAAATCTTGGACATTTTCCTTAAAGAACAATGCGGACTTAAAAATGGTGGTTCTATTTTATATCGGTCTTTTAGTAAATATTGCTGTAAATACGAGTGTGAATACAGTTTGTTTTAACTTAACAAAACATAAAATAATTTCATTCTGCATTGCCACTATTGTTGCAATGGTTGTGAATTATTTAATCCAAAATTATATCGTATTCCCAAATAGAAAAAAAGCTGAATTATCTAAGAAATCACATAATACTTTTTCAATTATATTTCCATGCTATAACGAATCCGAAAATTTGTACAAGCTGGTTGAAATTCTAAAACGCTTTCCTAAAAATTATGATGTTGAATTTATTTTAGTAGAGAATGGCTCAACAGATGATAGTAAAGAAAAATTTGAAAAGATAAAAGACGAAAGAATAAAGAAGGTATATGTAGACAAAAACCGTGGCTATGGGTATGGGATTATTTCAGGCCTAAAAAAATCAACTGGTAAATATGTTGGCTGGCTCCATTCTGATTTGCAGTATGATCCAATGGAACTTGTGCAATTTTTTAAATATTTAAATACAAATGCTGACGAAAATGTACTCTTGAAGGGCAGGCGTCTAAATAGGCATCTTACAGAATATATTTTTACATTTTTTATGGGTGTATATGACACGGTCCTATTCCATCATCGTATGAAAAACGTTATGGCTATGCCTGTGATATTTAATAGAGATTTACTGAAGTATATGGATTCATTCCCCTTTGACTATACGATAGATATATTTGTTTATGCCCTAGCTCAAAAGAAACGGTATAAAATAAAATTCTTTGATGTTCATTTGCGCGATCGTTATGGCGGAAAATCTTCGTGGAATACTGGATTTGCGTCCAGAATCAAGCAAAGCCTAAAAATGATAGATGGAAGTAAAAAAGTAAAAGAAGAGATAAAGGAGATGTATGAGTAAATTGCATATTATACAACCTATGGGCGGCGGTGGCACTCGTTTTGCTAAGCAAGGCTTTAAAATGCCTAAACCTTTGATTGATCTTGCGGGCAAACCATTCTTTTATTGGTCTACGGCATCACTTTATGATTATATTGAAAATAAAGATTTAACTTTCGTAGTGTTAAAGGACCATGTTGAAAGATTCAACATTAAATCAAGAATATATGACTATTATCCTAATGCAAACGTAGTTGTAATTCCTGATATTCTTAATGGTGCAGTTTTGACGGCTTTGAAAGGCGTAGAGGGGATTGGCGATAATAATCCCATTATAATAAATGATTGCGATCATGCATTTAGATGTAAAGCTTTTGAAAATTTTGTGAACAATAATATAAATAATGATGTTGACGGAGCTCTTTTGACTTTTGAATCTGACGATTCAAAATACTCGTTCTTAAAAATGGATGAAAACGGAAATGTAATTCAAACTGTAGAGAAAAAAGTTGTTAGCACTCATGCTATTTGCGGAGCATATTATTTTAAAAATGCTAGTACATTTAAGATTTATGCAGATAGGTACTTAAATAATTGCAACTATGACGAATTTTTTATGAGTGGCGTTTATAACGAGATGGCTAAAGATAATCTTAATGTAAAGAATTTTACCTGTGACTATCATATTCCATTTGGTACGCCAGATGAATATGAGGCAGCGAAGCAACAGGAGATTTTTAAATAATGTTTTTTCTGGTTACATTGGCGATATTAAGCCTTACTTTATCTAATGTTTTCAGGGTATTTCGTTTTAATCTTTTTATCGAACCATACGAAAAACCCAATGTAAAAATGCAAATTCGTTCTTTAGCTATTTCAAATGTATTAAATATATTTTTACCATTTAGACTTGGCTATATCGTACGTATTCTTATTGCCGGCAAGAGTATGAAAAATGGACGCGCTTTAATGTTTGCTGCAACTATCGCTGAAGTTTTATTGGATTTCATATTCGTTACAGCTATATTCATATTTTTTGCATTTCTTGGTGAGAATACTAGAGCTAGTATCGTATTATACATCGCTTTGATACTTAGTGTGATATTAGTTGCTACTCTTCTTACTGTATTTAAGAAAAAAATTAAACGTTTTATTTATAATTTTGCTAGTTTATTTAATGATTCAATATCGTTGAAAATTTTAAAATCTGCTTGGTTCTCGATTGCTCTTTTAAAAAGCGTGACGAAGAAGGTCGATAAAGCACAGCTACTATTAACATCGATTCTTATTTGGGTATTGAATATATCAGCATGTTATTTTATCGGAGTAATCATAAACGAATCTGGAGAATCTTTGTTTGATGTTGTATATGCCTTTTTCTCAAATACAGGTCTCATGAATAGCATTTTTGTATCTATTAGTAAAAACGACTTTTTCCCAGTTATGAATCTGGTCATCTATCTTCTTGTTCCTAGTCTATTGCTGTTTATTTTGTCGTACTGTATACGTTTTGAATATAAAGAAAGAAAATATGTAAATCTTTTGCCGCAACAAAAAACCATAGATAGATTAAATTTTTTAAAGCTTTATTTTAACAGCAATGATGACGGTTTATATTTTAAAAAATATATTTCAATTAATGACGATGTTGCTGTCATTGAAGATTATTCTGCAGGCTCAAATGCAACTACTATGCTTTGTGAAAAATACGATAAGACCTTTTATCGTAAGTATGCCTTTGGAAAAGATGCTGCGAAGTTAAATGAACAAATAAAATGGATTCATGCTAACGAAAAAAAGTTATCTCTAACGAAGATCAATTATGAATTTTTTGACGGTGAAGTTTGTGTTTACGATATGCCATATATTGACGGTGCGGTTACATGT
>CAZCZD010000029.1:0-9945 GCA_964503305.1 uncultured Candidatus Saccharibacteria bacterium
GGAATGGATACCCATTTGGAAAAGACCGGAAATGACGCTTTCGACGCGGTCGTTGATTTCTTTGACAGCTTTGTCATAAGTTGCGCGATCGATTTTTGTGACGAGAGCTTCTTTTGAACCGAAGATTCCGGAGAAAATACCTTTAACTTGGGTTGAAGCTTTTTCAGCATCGGCATTAGTGTAGTAAGGGATGACGATGAAGAAAGATTTATCCATAATGTTTGCTTCTTGCGAAAGGATGTCGATGAAGTTGATGTAGTCGTCCATCAAAACGCCGAGAAGCATGTTGTCGGTGTTGCGGCGAATATCAGCAAGGCGCTCAAGATAAGGTCCAATGTCAACGCGTTGGGAGCGAATCATGATTTGGGTGGTGAAGTTGAGTGAGTTGATGAATCCTTGATATGAGTACTCAACAGCTTCACGTTCCGTTTCGGACATGAGGTCGAAGTTAATTGATTTACAAGCGACAACGGCGCGGAAAGAACCATCTTTCATAATCACGAGTCCGTCGCGGAGCTCGGAAATTAAAAGTGTGGTTTGGGTTGCGGTGTTGCTGTCTGGGATGGCGTGTTCCTTGCCGGCTGGGGATTCTGGAATCGCCATCGCGACACCTTGGGGTTGTTGTGGGGTTTGTGGATTCATCTTTTCTCCTTTTTATGCGCTAAATATTGCTGTTGGTGGACCGTAGAGGTCTGGACGGTCGTCGTTATTTTTCTTCTGCGTTTCGTCACTATAGACTGGGTGATAAAGTTGACCTTCTTCGTGAGCTTCCGGAACTTCAATTGACATTGGCGCGAAAACTGGAGCGGTTAAACCAGCTTCGTTGTTTTGCATCATAGAATTGTTAATTGGGCGAGTTGGGTTATGTACTTGTTCAACGAAGTTTTGCTCAAATTCGGAAGGATGTTGAACTGGTTGAGTGACAGGTTGTGGTGTTGGTTGTGGTTGAGCTTGCTGTTGAATGCGCTGAGCTTGTTGAGCAATAGTTTGGATGCTGAAGGTGTTGTTATTAGCAAGGTTTTGCATTTGTTGGTTAACGGCAGCTTGGTTTAAGGATGCCTGAGTAAGTTGTTGAACGCTTTGAGCCGGTGCTGGTTGTTGATAGACCGGTTGGGCTGGTGGCATTGGCATTGCCATTGGTTGCATAACCGGCTGTTGAACAGGTTGTGGCGCCGGCATTGGGGTTGGTTGATAGTTTGCGCCTGGGGCTTGAATTGGACGAGGTTGTGGCTGGACCGGAGTTGAACCGATGAGTGCATCGGTGCGGTTCATCGCAGTGCGCATTTCGCGAACGAGTTCTTGTTTTCTAGTTTCTTGTTCTTGCTCGATAATATGGTCAATGGTTGGGTTTGATTGGTCAAGAATATCTTCGACAGTATCTGCTTCAGCAGCATATTCATCTTTCATTGAAGACTCGCCGCGGATAGCATAACCCTCGGTATCGACGATGTTTGCAAGGAAGGAGAGACGATGGGATGCTTCGTCTTCGGTAATGTTCCTAGTTCTGGATTTTTCAATCTTCTTTGGGGCAATGATTTTAATGGTAGATTCACGTTGGCCGGCGGTCCAGATGCGGCGGTTTGGTTTCATATAGAAGCTAACGACGGCAGCAAGATAAACTTCCATTGGCTGGTCTTTTCTGACTGGCAGTGCAAGAATACCAAAAAAGAATACAAAAGGAAGCGGAATCAATGCTAGAAGTGGAAAGATTTGTAGCAAACCCCACGCCCCAGCGATTCCGGCCGCTGCGATAAGGAGATAGACAAACTGACGGAAAGTAAACGGTCCGAGAAGTTTATCTTCTGCCTCAACGTCTTGAGGGACCTTATATTGTGCCATAGATATGTTTATTATAACATGAGCGGGATAAAAAAGATAGAAAAAATAGCCCTAAAGTTAGGGCTATTTTTCTTAGTCGTCGTTTGGCTCGAATGGGTTATCCGGGTCATCCATGTTGGTGTGTGGACGTGGATCACGATCAGTGACGCCTTTACCATTCTTTTTACCACGGGAATTCCAATATTCTTCGCGGCGTTTGCCAATTTCGAGAGCGTCGTAGATTTTCTCTTTCATCATATCCACGTTCATGTTGCCTTGAGCAAGCTTGTCGATACGAGTCTTGAGGTCTTCACGTAAGCGCGCGTGGACTTTACCTTCGACGAATTTAGCAAGTGCTGCTTCCCTCTTCTCAGGTTCGGCAACTTCGCGTTCAATGCGAGCTTTAGCCTCAGCATACTCTCTTTGTTGTTCTGCATCAGTGCTATGCTCGTAGTCGTAAGTATAGCGAGCGACGATACCATTCCAAGTATCAGTTTTCATGCCGATGAGGTCACGTACGGTAAGAGCCTTAAGGTAGGTCGAGGTGGTGTAATCAACGATTGCACGGTCGACTTCACCGTTTGCGCCTTCACGAATAGTGTTAACGTATTGACCGGTCTTTGAATCATATTTGGTACCGGTCAAGTGGCCGACCATTGAGTGAATTTGTTCAGAACCAGATGCGAAGGTTGGGAGTGCGGAGATTTCCTGTGGCATCATAGCATTCTCGATTTCAAGACGACCCTTGGTTGCTCTTGTGATAGCAGCAGCTCTTTCTTGAGCATTCATGTTTCTGAAGGCTTCTGGATCGATATCGAATTGTGAAACAAGTGCATCGTTTACGCCGTAAGCAGTACGATCGATACCAGTGAGCTTGGTACCTTCGAGACCGGTAGCCATTTTAATCTTAGTAGAGTAGTCTCTATCGATTTCGGCGTTAATCTTACCAGTGAGGTATTGTTCCATGGTGACTTCGGCAGTTTTACGGTTACCAGAAGTAAATTGCCAGGTTTCCATGTTCATGAATTTACCAAGGCGAGCAAGTGCAGGTGCTGCATCTTTCATGCCAAGGAAGTTCATAGCGAGGGTATTTGACATATCTTCGCCAAGCTTGACGTGACCTTCGTTCATGTACTTAGTCATGTGCTTTGCGATTTGGTCATAATCACCACGACGAGCGAGAATGTTATGGGCAGCGACGATACCGTCAGTGTTGTCAAATTTAATCATATCTTCGTATTGGCGAAGAACTTCGGCAGTAACTTGCTTGTCCATGTAAGATTCGAAGCGTTTGATGTTTGCGGCACGTTGAGCTTCGTTTCTTGAATATGCATCGCCGATAACGTTGACGCGAGCTTGATCAGCAAGGCGACGACCGACTTCGTTGTCTGGAGTTTGGTTAATCTTATAACCAGTTGCACCAAGAGCACCGTTGACGAGGCGATCATATTTTGCAGCATTCTTAAGTTCACCAGCTCTGTGGCCGTTTTCGTTGCGGTCGTAGCGAGCTGCAGCATTAATCACTTCTTCATTGTAGAAGCGTTCATCAGCTTCATCGTTGCGAGCCTTAGCTTCCATTTGAGTACGAAGTGCGAGATAATGGCCACCCATGCGTGAAGCGTTTTGAACAGCGCGACCATGGCGGATTCCCTTTTCTTTTTGGTAGCTACTGAGTTCGCCGTAAGCGTTCTCGACCGAAAGGTTATCGGCCATATTTCTGAGATCGATTTCACGAGCTTCAGCTGCAGCATTCATGTATTTATTCTATTATCTGATTGGGAGCTGAGTGTAGATTGGCTGATCGTTCTTATCATAGCCAATAATACGACTGTTCTTTCTGAGCGCGTTCAAGTTTTCATTGACGAGACCAGCATTAGTCTTATCATATTGATCTTGGCGGAATTTGAGGTTTGCCTTACGCTTTGCAGAAGCAGCGCGCCATGAAGCACCGGAAAGTGGGTTGAATGGTTGGCGCATACCTTTAGCAAGTTGCTTTGAGCGAGCGAGGTCTTTGTATGGATCGGTGAAACCGCGGATGCCGGCGTTGGCTTTGTTGCCGAGGCGGCTGAGACCGTTGTTGATGCCACCGAGGATAGTACCAGCCATCTTCATTAAGCTAAGCGCCAAGATGAGCGGGAGGACTTGGACGGCAAGACCGAGAATAACACCAAGCATGCTGTTTGCACTTGAGATAAAAATCCAAGATGCAAGTTTTGATGCGCCAAAGAGGAGGCTGAACATTGGGTAGAAGAAGAGCATCTGTGAGAAGGTGTTAGTCCACTTCTTGAACCATTTTTCAGTGTTTGGCAAGAGATAACAGACGAATGCGAGCGGTGCGATTGCGACAAGGAGAATAATAACGGCTTGGCGGAGAGAGATAGTAAGGAGGCCAATCACGACTGAGATGATGCCACCAAGAATAACTGGGAGGAGTGCAAGAAGGAGGCCAAGTGGACCGCCAGCAAGGCCAACAGCGAGGGCGCCGATAACGCCACCAGCAGCGATAGCGGTAAATACGGAGTAGAAGTCAACAGAGACGTCAGCAGAGACGGCGCCAGATGCGAGGGCTTGTTCAGCAACTCCGCCGAGGAAGTCGTGGAGGCTGCGGCCGATAATATTACTGAGGTCGACACAAGCGACACAGATAATATAAGAGAGGTTAACGAGAATTGCAGCGATAATTAAGCGTGGAAGAGTCTTCTTGATACTGTAATTATTGAGGCCAAATCCGGTAAGTTGGGAATAGATGACGACCATCAAGAAGATAATAAAGACGATATTGGTGATATTTCTTGCGTATAACCAGATGGTATAGATTGGAGAGTTCTCTTCCATTGAAATTGGTTCGAGAATTAAGAAGTCTTCGATCACGCCATAGATGGTGTCGATGCCCTTAGCAAGGAAGCCCATAACTGGACAAATAAGCCAGCCAAGACCGCCAACCTGTGAATAACAGGTAGCGTTCGCTGTTTTCTCCTTATCTCCATCATCCTCTTTTTCTTCCTCTTCGCCTTCAGCGGCTGGGGATTCTGTCTCGCTAGGGGTAGTCGTTTCATCAGGTGCACCCGGGACAACTGTTCCGGTGGCAGGTTCATCAACTGGGTCTGCGTAAACAGGGGTGGAGTAAGTGAGAGCAGTGGTTGCAAAAATGATTCCAATCAATGGAAAGATTAATGCCCTTTTGATCTTCTCTAATAATTTCATAAATAAGCTCTCAATTAGCTTACCTTTATTATACCACACATAAGCATTATCGTCAAGACCTAAAACAGGGTTTTGATAAAGAAAATCGCGGAAAAATGTGTTTTAATATGTTTAAGGTTATTTTCGTTGTATTTTAGAGAAAAAATGTGTTATTATTAAGGTATGAAAAAGATTGCTTCGTTTATTATAGCTACATTTTTAGGGGCATTAGTGACGGTAGCGGCTTTCCCTGCTGGGGATACTTATGCTGGAACCTGTGAGAAGACTTTTCTTGGTATGCGCCCTTGGTATATGGGATTAACAGAGGAGAAAGCTGACACAACTGGTGCAACCACTTGTGTAATTAAGTCTCCAAGCGGTGACGGCGCATCGATGGCAGAGTTCACCTGGAAAATTATTCTTAACCTCGCATCTGATGTAACCCTGATGGCTGGATATGTTGCTATTATCTTTGTAATCTGGGGTGGATATAAATATATTATGTCTAATGGTGAACCTGGAAACGTTGCGACGGCGAAGAAAACGATTACGAACGCTTTGATTGGTCTTGTAATTGCAATTCTTTCAACAGTGATTGTAAATACAATTATCGTCGTTATTAATGGAGCGGCATCGTAAAAGGAGAAGAATGAAAATATTAGAATTTATTGGGGATTGGCAAAGTAGCATTCAATCGGCTACGAACAACATTCCAAAGAATACCGATGCATCAATTCCTACAGTTTTGAACTGGGTGTATGCTTTTGCTGGCGTAGTTGCGACCGGCTTTATTGTTTATGGTGCAGTTAACTACGTAATGACGCAAGGTGATCCTGGAAAAATTAAACAGGCAGGACAAACAATCGCTTTCGCAGTGATTGGTCTTGCAGTGGTCCTCTTAGCAGCAGCAATTACTAACTTTGTCGCGGGAGCAGCATAGGAGAAATATGGGAAAAAGAATTAAAAATATCATAATGACAGCAATGGTGCTAGTTTGGGGTATGATTTTTACTGCTCCGGTTTATGCTGAAGGTACTTGTACTGGTGGCGTGTCCGGACCTTGTAATCCAATCTGTTCTTCAAGCGCGAGCGACGAGCAAAAAGCCGCAGCAGGTTGTGATGCTGATGTGAATGATAACGTTGGTAAACATATTATGAAAATTATCGATACTGCGATTTCGGTAATCGGAATTATTGGTGTGCTCGTGATTGTGTTCGCAGGTCAAAGATTTCTTACATCGGCTGGTGATCCTGGAAAAATTAAACAGGCAAAAGATATGGTGGTCTGGGCAGTAGTGGGGATTGTGATTGCGGTCTTAGCATGGGCAATTATTTCGTTCGTCCTTAAGGCATTGCCAACGGCATAATCCCTTGCAAGACTTAATTGATATGATATAATAATATTAAAATAATATAAAGGAAGAGAAATGAAGATTTCTAACAAAATTAAAACTCTCGCAGCTGGTTCAGCTGCTGTCGTAGGCGCAGGCATCAATGCTGGCGCTGCAAGTGCTGCAACAGTTTATTGTCCAGATGGCACCAAATTGTCTGGTAGCGGTAAAAGCCTTGCAGACTGTGGCGAACACGGTGCTAAAAACGCTTCAAACACTAACGATTTAATGACAACCGTCAACACCATCATCAACGTTATCATCGGTGTTATCGGCTTCGTCGCTGTTGTTGTCATCATCCTCGGTGGTGTCCAATACACTACATCTGCAGGTGATCCAGGCAAAGTTAAGAAGGCTAAAGACACCATTCTTTACGGTATCGTTGGTCTCGTTATTGCGCTTCTTGCATTCGCAATCGTCAACTTCGTACTTTCTTCAATCACAAAAACTGCTTAAGGAGGAAAATGAAGCTTAAAAACATTTTAGGTGCTGGGATTATTGCTGCTTCAACACTTGCTGCAGCTCCAGTAATGGCAGCAGGTGGACCATGTCCAGCAGGTTCAGCAAAAGCTGGTAACAACTATGTTAACTCAATTGCTGAATGTAATATTAAAGAAGACAACTCTTTGATGCCAACTATCAACACTATCATCAACGTTGTACTTGGCGTCTTGGGTATCGTTGCAGTCGTAATCATCGTTCTCGGCGGTGTTCAATACACTACATCGGCTGGCGATCCAGGCAAGGTCAAGAAAGCTAAAGATACTATCCTTTATGGTATCATTGGTCTTATCATTGCGCTTCTTGCATTTGCGATTGTTAACTTCGTGCTTTCGAGCGTCTTCGGAGCATAATTGTTAGAAAACTAGAAAATCCCCCTTTTAAAGGGGGATTTTTGATTCCCTTTTTAGTGATATAATTGAGTTATAACGTTAACCAAAAAATCTCCCAAATGAATCGGGAGACTTTTGTTTCTAGGTGAATATTATTGAACGCTGATTTTGGTTGGAGCGTTAATTTTTTCCTTTTCAAAGGTGATTGTAAGAACGCCGTCTTTGAGTTCTGCGCTTACACCATCTTCGCGAACTTGCACTGGAAGAGCGATTGTACGTGAGAATTCACCCCAGTAACACTCTTGGATGTGCCAGCGAGTGGTTTGTTCATCTTCACCGCCGCTAAGGACACCTGAGATGGTAAGAATATTATCGCTAATTGTAACGTCGAGATCGTTTTTTGAGATTCCAGCAGTACGAGCTTTCACAACGAGCTTTTCTGCGGTTTCGTAAACATCTACGGCTAATTGACCTGGGAAATCCTCAGGTTCTTCCCACTCTTCATCTTCTGCTGGGACTTCTTCAACAGCAGCATTTTTAGGTTCATCGACATCGTTGTCGCCATCCAAGAATGCAGCAGCTAATTCGTCTTCCATAAGCATGTCGTCGTCATTCGAACGAGCCATTTGCTTTCCTCCACATAATTAATATTGTTATGTTTATTATAAAAACATTTAATAAAAAGCGCAAGGGTTTTCATGAAAAATCGTGTAAAAATTACAACATTAGAGCGAATTTTGGATATCATTTACCCCTGTTATTGCAAGGGATGCGGAAAAATCGGTGAGGTTTTTTGTGGCCGTTGTATTTTTAACAACATGAAGAAAAATCCGCCGATTTCGACGGTGAAAGACCGGGATTTTAGACGGATTATGGCTGCAGGAATGAGGGTTGACGCGATGAAAATTTTGGTGTCTGAATATAAGTTTCAAGCTAGGCGACATTATGCGAGGGCGCTGGCTTTTTATCTGTTTTTGTCGGCAAAGCGGGTTTTTCCGGGTTTTTCTGGTGAGTCGAAGGAAAAATATGTCTTAGTTCCCTTGCCGACGATTCAAAAGCATATAAGAGAGCGTGGATTTGACCATATAAAGAAATTAACAGATGAACTTTCGGCAATTTCGGGCATTCCGGTCGTTTCTGTGATTAAGAGGAATAAAAATACGGTACAGGTTGGTTCAAGTGCAAAAAGACGCTTAGAACAGGCTAAAGAGGCTTATCTAATCGATTCTAGGGCTATTTTTGACGAAGAGAGCCACTTTATCCTAGTTGATGATGTTTGGACAACAGGGGCGACGATGCGGGCCGCCAGGGGCGTTTTAGTAGCAGAGTTAAAGCGTCGCAAAGTAAAAAACATAAAAATATCCGCTATTTTCTTAGCGAAGAATAGCGGACAAGATTTTTAAGCGCCTTGGATATAGTTTACGCCGACGACAGAGGTCAAAACGAAGTTGACGATTGCGTAAGCGAGAAGGGAGATGATGAGACCGATAATTGCGTAAAGAATTGTGTTCTTTGCATCGGTAACCTTCTTTGAGTCGCCGCCAGAGAGAATGTAGCGAAGACCGCCGTAGATAAGCATAATAACAGAGACGATACCAACGATGAGGAGAATCACGTTAGTAATACGGCCGAAAACGCCGTTGTCGCCAATAAGTTCAGATGGCATACCGGTTGCACGAGCTGCCTCTGCGCCTTGTTCGACTGCTGATTTTGGTGCTTCTTCAGCGTAAACGGACATGACTTTTCCAGTCCATAAACAGATTGCCGCACCGGCTCCGGTGAGGATTTGAGAGATGTTTTTGATAGTTTTTTTCATATAAGTTTTAATCTCGCGTTTAGATTATGCTTCTATTATAACACTCTGAAAATTTTATGCAAGTTTTAAAACATAAATTTGCTTATGTTATACTTAAAATATGGAATATAGTACAAAAAGTGGTCGCATTATCTCGTTTTATGGAGCGGGACTTCGCGAGGATTTAGATAAGTTTTTTGGAGTTTTGCTCAAGAGTTGGGTGAAACGCGATAATGAAGATTATAACTTTGAAGAAGATCCAGCGCATAACCAGTGCACGGTGACAGCGATGGTGGCACAAGATGTGTTCGGGGGAGAGATTCTAGCGCTTAGTATGCCGGGTGGCGGGACGCATTATCTGAATTTGATTGGTGGGGATGTGGTTGATTTTACATCAGACCAGTTTACCTCGCATGGCGTAGAACTCGATTATTCGGGTGTTAAATCAGTTCCCCGTTCAGAGGTGGGTGTGGACGGTTCGGCGCCAGAGAGATACGCGAAATTGAAGAAGAATGTCGAATTTAATATGGAGGTGAGGTAATGCGTTCACTTGAAAGTAGAAGGCATCACGATTTAGACCAAGTTGATCCGGAACATATGAGTCGCGAGACTCGTGAAACGAGCTGGGATGATTTAAAAAATGTGCCGTTTAGTGGCGAGCCAAAACATCTGTCGAGGGATGAAGTCTTGCAGAAGATGAATGAGGCTGCGAAGTTTGGGAAACAGGCGCGCGAAAAACGTGAAGATGAAGATTTGTCGGGGATGAGCTTGTCGGAGATTAGCGAGACGTTCTAATATAGGGGGTGGCGGAGTTCCCTGTTTTATGCTAAAATAAGTGGTATTGGAGGGTTACCCAAGTGGCTGAAGGGGACGGTTTGCTAAATCGTTAGTCTGGGGAAACCTGGAGCGGGAGTTCGAATCTCCC
>CAZCZD010000030.1:0-9846 GCA_964503305.1 uncultured Candidatus Saccharibacteria bacterium
AGAACTTGATTGACAAGCAGAAAGAAATACTGACCGCCGTCATCGACCGCGCCGAATGCGACAGTCCCGACATCGCAGCTCACCTTAAATCGATAGTCCCGGTGACGCGACTGTCTCATAGTTCGTTGTTCACGGGTTCGGGCATCACTTTAGAGAGTGAGTTGCGACGCGAGATTGCGACAGCCGACAAGATTTATCTGTTGGTGAGCTTCATCAGGAGTTCGGGTCTGAACCAACTCATAGACCAACTGAAACAGGCGACCGACCGTGGGAAACAGCTACGCGTCATCACCTCAACCTATACGCAGGCAACGGAATTCAAGGCCGTGAAACGCCTGGCAATGCTGAAGAACACCGAGGTGAAGATTTCATACGACAACGATAACGACCGGCTGCACGCCAAATCGTATATCTTCCTGCGGAATACCGGATTTCATACCGCTTATATCGGCAGCTCCAACATGAGCAGTGCCGCATTGGGAACCGGACTGGAGTGGAACCTCAAGGTGACGCAGGTGGAATTGCCCGACATTTTGCATCAGATGACCAACACCTTCAACGGCTATTGGCAAAGCGAGCACTTCGAGACCTACCGCCCCGGCATCGACGACGAACGGCTGCAGCAGGCACTTGACAAGAACCGCGAGGCACCCATCGACTACAGTGAACTCGACCTCATCAAAGCCAAGGACTATCAGAGCGACGTGCTGGAACGGCTGCGCGTAGAGCGCGAGGTGCACCACCACTTCAAGAACCTCGTGGTGGCTGCCACCGGAACCGGTAAGACTGTCATCTCGGCCTTCGACTATAAGCGTTTCAAAGAAACCCACAGCCGCGCGCGGCTGCTGTTCATTGCCCATCGGCAGGAGATTCTCGAGCAGAGTCTGAAGACGTTCCGCCTCGTGTTGAACGACTACAACTTCGGCGACGTGTGGTATAACGGCCACACACCCGACAGCTATGAGGCACTCTTCGCCAGCAAAGACATCATGGACAGCCACATCGATGACCTGCAGTTGGCCGACGACTACTACGACTATATTGTCATCGATGAGGTACACCATGTGGCCGCAAAGAGTTACCGGCGCATCATGGCGAAGTTCAAACCGAAAATCCTCTTAGGTCTGACCGCCACACCCGAACGTATGGACGGTCAGGATATCACCCAGGACTTCGACGGGCATATCTCAGCCGAGATACGACTCGACACCGCACTCAACAACCGGTTGCTCGCTCCATTCCATTATTACGGTATCACCGACAGCACCGACCTGCGGCAGGTGAGGTGGAGTCATGGCCACTACGATGTAGCTGAGCTGAGTAAGGTCTACACCCACAACGACGCACGTACGGCGGTCATATTCAACGCCTTGGAGAATTATCTCACCGATGTGCATCGAGTGAAAGCACTCTGCTTCTGCGTAGACAAGCAGCATGCCGATTATATGAGCGCAAAATTCACCCTCGCCGGACTGAAGTGTGACAAGCTCACCAGCGACAATGCCGCCGACAGAACGAAACTGAGCCGGAAACTGCAACGTGGCGAAATCAACTATCTCTTTGTGGTCGACATGTTCAACGAAGGTGTCGACATTCCCGAGATCGATACGGTGCTGTTTCTGCGTCCAACCGAGAGTCTCACTATCTTCCTGCAGCAGCTCGGACGCGGTCTGCGTAAGAGCAAGGGAAAGCATTACGTCAACGTACTCGACTTCGTGGGGCAATGCAGCAGAGAGTTCAACTATGTCGACCGCTTCCGCGCTATTCTTGGACGCACATCAATGAGCGTGGCAGAGGAGTTGCAACACGACTTCCCTCATCTGCCGCTGGGATGTCAGGTGAAACTGGAGCCCAAGGCAAAGGAATATATCCTGGCCAACATCAATCAAAGCATCCGCAACTTCTCCTTCCGCAGTCTGCAGACAATGGTCGACGATTGGGGCCGGAAGTTCAGCCTACCGCTGACGCTCACCAATTTCGTCAACATGTATCATGTGCCGCTGGAGAAGCTCTACAATGGCCACACCTTTTCAGAGCTCACCCACCGCGAAATTGGGCATAACGAACAGTTGGCCAAAGCCGTAAGAAACAAATGGCTATCAACCGACAGCTACAGCTATTTCGACTTCATCCAGTCACTTGCCGACGACCGTTTCCGCATCAATGTCGGCGCATTGGAGACTGTGAAGCAGCGGCAACTGCTGATGCTCTATTACGACCTGTATCAGCAGGCGGGCGCCTTCACTTCCTTGCAGCAGATGGCCGATGAGCTGAGTCAGGACACAGCCTTCTGCGAGGAATTGAGCGAAGTGATGTCACTGCTGATAAACCGGTGCGCCGTGCTCGAGCAAGAGGATAACTCAGGCCTGCCCGACTTCCCGCTCATGCTCCACGCCCGCTACACCCGTGACCAGATAAGGGTAGCGCTGGGCACCTCCACGCTCGATCGGATGTCGAGCGTACGTGAGGGCGTCGAGCGCAATAAGGCGCTGAAAGTGGAAGCCATGTATGTCGACATTGTCAAGGACCGTGAGGAAGGCAGCAACACCAACTACGACGACCATGCGCTCTCACCCACAGAGTTTCTTTGGGATACGCAGAACAAGGTGTCGCCGCAGTCGCCAACGGGGCAGAACTACATCCACTCCACGCAGACCATGCTGTTGTTTGTAAGGGAGCAAAGCAATTTCCCCGACGACAAATACCGTACGATGGGTTATATCTATCTTGGTCGCGCCCAGTTCGTCGACTACAAATACAACGTCGTGAGCTATGGCCGTCAGATGCAGATCCGCTGGCACATGCTCTCGCCCATGCCCGCCTCCGTCTACCAGTTTGCGAAATATCAGAGTGCGATATAGTAGATGATATAGTTAGTGCTGTTATCTGCCCATGATAATTAAGACAAAAATATCTGTATTAAATTTCACTGTATAGATATTTTTTAGTAAATTTGCGGATGACAAATGGCAGGTAATGCCGGACGTCAGACCTATTGGATGAATAAGATAGCGATATCTGATTTCTGAAGGCTCCGTAACGAATTGTCCCTTCCAACAATGAATAAAACGGTGGAGCTTAGGAAATGGGAGTCGCCTGTAATAGGCGTATCCCTTCCTAAAGCTTTCACCGCTTGGCTAACTGTGGAAGGGACGGCCTGTTACGGAAGCAGAAGGAAGAGGATGCGCTTTCTTTTTCTTCTGGCTGAATGAAACAATAAAAAGTCCCTTCCACAATGACTAACAAATTTGTTTTCTCCGGCCATGAGTCATTCTCTTGTAAGTCGCTATGGCTGAAGAAGGGATATGACTTCTTGGTGCATGGATATAATTTTAACTCTTCTGACGCTGTCATACAACTCGGCGTGGGAAAGAACATGGTATCCTCTATTCGCTTTTGGATGCGCGCTTTCATGCTTACTTCTAAGGATGAGCTTACTCCAATCGCACATTACATTTTCAATGACCATGATGGTGTTGACCCCTATATTGAAGATTTAGGGACACTATGGCTTTTGCATTTTCTGCTGGCCACGGGTGAAGAGGCCACCATCTATAATTGGATGTTCTTGCGCCTTCAGAAGGAGCGTAAGGAATTCACTCGCGCCCAAGTCGTCAATGCCGTCAGGCGATATATGATTGAAGCCGAACGTGCTAAATCTTTCAATGAGAATACGACGAAGAAGGATGTAGCCGTATTGTTGCAAAATTATGTAGAGCCACAACACTCACATAGCAATGAAGACTATACCGCTCTCTTACTCGACCTCAACCTGATTAGAACGGCAGACGAAGGCAAGAGTTACCAATTCAATATAGAAGGCAAAAGACAACTGCCCCTGGAAATATTCATCTACGCCATTATCAAATGGAAAGGAGAGAATCTGAGCATAGACTTCAACTCTATTCAGGAGTTGAGCCTCGTTTTCTGCTTGAGCGACATGGAAACAATTGCCCTATTGCAAAAAGCCAGTGAGACGTATTCTGACCTCATGCATTATAGCGATGTAGCAGGCGTACGACAATTGCAGTTTTTGAAAGATTGTAAAGCGCAAGACTTTCTCGACAAATATTACACACATGAATCAATTTAGTCTTTCAGCGAATATAGAGACAGGATTTCCAGAAGGAAATCAATATATCGTGACCCCAAATGCCAAGAAGGTTTTGGCAGATATAGTGAATGGATACCAGACAGGTATTCATTCCTATACCATCATTGGCACATACGGAACGGGAAAGTCCAGCTTTCTGATTGCCCTTCAGGAAGATCTCTCAGGGAAAAATAAGAAGAAATATTTATTTGAGCACCCTGAAGTATTGGGGTACGAGAAGTTCAAGACGCTTAACATCGTGGGCGATTACGCATCTTTACCACATTTGCTTGCTCGCAAACTTAACATAGAAGGAAACACAGAAAGTATTCTGGATGCATTGCGGGCATATTGCAATAAGTTGAATGCCAAGAATACTTTCCTGGTCATCATGATTGATGAATTTGGAAAGGTGCTCGAACATGCTGCTAAGAACGACCCGGAAAACGAACTCTATTTCATGCAGAAGTTAGCTGAGTTTGCTAATGTACCCTCTCGGAAAGTTCTTCTGTTGACCACTCTTCATCAAAACTTCAGTGCCTACGCCAAAGGACTGAAGCCACACCAACGTAAAGAATGGGATAAAGTGAAAGGCCGATTCAAAGAACTGGTTTTCGTAGAACCCATAGAGCAGATTCTTATGTTGGCTGCACGCCAGAACCAAGAGAATGAGCGCAAATTGACAAACGCTGAAGAAGCAAATCTGAATACGCTTTATAAGCTTGCTATTGATACGAAGTTCGTTTCAGCTGACTTTTCCTTTGAAAATGCGAAGAGTCTCTATCCATTGGATCCCTTCTCCGCATTTAGCATCACCCAAGCCATTCAGAGATACGGACAGAATGAAAGATCTCTCTTTTCATTTCTACATGCCCAGGGCAGCAACTCGCTCAATGAATTCAAGCCATCAGACAGATTGACCTACAATTTACAGATGGTTTATGACTATGTCGTATATAACTTCTATTCCTTTCTAAAAGATGCTAATGCAGATTCCATGAATTGGAGTGCCATGAAGATTGCTTTGGAGAGAGTGGAAGGGCAGTCATGGGATAGTAAAAAAATGATGCTCGATGCCATCAAGATAGTCAAAGCCATAGGCATGATGAACCTTCTTGGTACTGCAGCCTTTTCCATGAGTAAGATGCAATTTGCCACTTACGTTCATCTGGCACTCAACATTGAAAGACCAGAAGAAATAATCAACACGCTACAACGCTATAAGATTATCCGCTATGCTGAATACAAGCACAGACTCCTTCTCTTTGAAGGTACAGATATCAATATTGAAGAGGAAATCTCGAAGGCAGGACTAGTGGTTAGCCGACCGGTAACCTATATTGCAGAACTTGCAGATTTCTTCTCCAAGAGCGTTGCGCCTGTTAAAGCCTACTATTATCACAGCGGAACTCCACGGTATTTCCAGTATGAGATACGCGATGAAGTCATGGACATCATACCCACAGGTGACATTGACGGTTATATTGAACTGCTTTTCCCCTCAAAGAAAGGATACATTGATGAGGTGAAGCAGATGAGCGCAGATTGCGAGCATGCCATCATCTTTGCTTTCTTCAACAACACCGATGAGATAGTCGACCATCTCTATCAGATAGACAAATACGACTATATCCTCAGACATGTGTTAATTGACCAAGGTGATCATGTCGCTATCAAAGAAATCAACAATCTGCGGGACTATGAGGAAGTACAACTGAACAATGCAATTCAAGAGAGCTTATTCGGTTATAATGGAAATGTCACGTGGATATTCAAAGGCAAAGAAATAGCCGTAAGATCCCAACGAGATTTCAACAAATTACTATCAAAAGTCTGTGACGAAGTTTATTCAAAGACTCCTGTTATGATCAATGAGCTGTTTAACAAGAATAAATTGAGCAGTTCCATTTCTAGTGCAAAAGCCAAATATTTGCAAGCATTAATCAGTAACAGCGACAAGGAAGATTTTGGTTTTGAGCAAGACAAGTTCCCTCCAGAAAAGACGATATACTATTCACTACTGAAGAATACCGGCTTGCATGTGGATGGTAGGTTTACGGATAAACCATCTAATCCCGGGATGATGTCATTGTGGGATGCCTGCGAGGAATTCCTGCAGTCCACAACATCAAAGCCGAGGAAGATTTCTGAGTTGGTTAAGAAGCTTTCTTCCCAACCCTATAAAATCAAAGCAGGTTTCCTTGATTTCTGGATCCCCACCTATTTATATATCAAACGGCAGGACTATTCTCTCTACGGAGATAATGGTACCTATATACCCGAGGTCAATATCGAATTCTTCGAGTTGCTGCAAAAACATCCAAGTGAGTATCTGATAAAAGCTTTCGATGTTTCTGGGGTAAGAATGGAGTTCTTCAATCAGTATCGTAAATTCGTCAACCTTCCAGAAGCAGGAGCCATCAAAAGCGACCAACTTGTCGATACCATCAAGCCGTTTTTCTTCTTCTATAACAGGAGATTGAACGACTATGCTAAGCACACGCGAAAGTTCGACCACACAGAAACTTTGCGGTTTAGAGATATCCTTGCTAAAGCCAAAGACCCGGAGAAAACCTTCCTTGAAGATTTACCCGAGGCTTTGGGCTATGACAAAGAGAATCAAGGTTCAGAGGAGTTCGCCAAGCAATATGCCTATATCATCAACCGGGCAGTCCGTGAGTTGAGAGGATGCTACAACAAGCTGATCGACCGTATTGAAGAGCGGCTTGTGGATGTGTTAGGTTTATCATCCTTTAAATATGATGAATATGTCGTTGAGATTAGAAAACGTCTTGCCCCTGTCAAGACTTACCTGCTCACCGACAGACTTAAGGAGTTCTATAACCATGCAATGGCTGAATTCGATAATCGGACAGAATGGTACCAGTCAATCTGCTATACGGCTTTGGACCAACCCTTGGATAGGCTTCGCGATGATCAAGAAGAGAAGCTCATTGAGGAACTGATTGAGTTGTTCCAAGCCTGTGAAAAGTATGCCGATATTTCAAAGGTAGAAGACAACGATGATGACGAAGTCTTCTCATTCGACATGATTAGCAAAGACGGAACTATCATCAAGCCGCAGACCTATCGACTGATGAAGAAAGATAAAGAAAAGGCAGAGACACTGGAGACCGATATCAATTGTCTGTTGCATGGGCATGATGATATTGCGGTATCTACACTGCTGAAAATCTTAAAAGAAAGAACGAGCAAATGAGTGTAAGACATATTTTGGGCATTTCTGGTGGAAAGGACAGTGCTGCGCTATCCATCTACCTGAAACAGAAATATCCCAACTTGAAGATAGAATATTACAACTCCGACACTGGATGCGAATTGGCAGAGACGGAGTTGTTGATAGACAGACTCGGCGCTTACCTGGGGCATATCACCCGTCTTCGCGCTGCTGAGGGTAGTCCGGAGCCTACTCCCTTTGAACATTTTCTGAAGTCTATGGGTGGCTTTCTACCCTCTCCCCAAGCAAGATGGTGTACGAAGAAAATGAAACTCGACGAGTTCGAGCGTTTCGTCGGTGACGATATGGCCATCTCTTACGTGGGCATTCGCGGTGATGAGGATCGTGATGGCTATATCTCTTCGAAGGCAAATATCCAATCCATCTTCCCCTTCCGCAGAAACATTTGGAGTCTGGACGTAGTCAACAAATTCCTTCATAATGAGCATCTTGATCAGATTACTGAAATCTACGACCGACTCTGTCCTGAAGGATTTATGAAAGAAGATTTGATGGAAGTAGTCCGCCGTCCCATTACCAAACAATTCTACTACTCCAAGAAGTTGAATGCTTTGCTCGACTTCGATGTGAAGATGTTCAATCACGCAGTGTTTGAGTTTCTCCACACCACCGACTATCCTGTCGGGAAACTGACAGAAGAAGAGTTTCCGCTTCTCGACAATGAAGACATCATCGTCAAAGCTGATGTCTTCCGTCTGCTTCGCGAGAGTGGTGTCGGAGTTCCCAAGTACTATGAGGAGATTCCTTTTGAAGTGGACGGAAAGAAGGGAACTTACTGCCGCAGCCGCAGTGGTTGCTACTTCTGCTTTTATCAGCAAAAGATAGAGTGGATTTGGCTTTATGAGCAGCATCCCGACCTCTTCAAAAAAGCTATGACCTTTGAGAAGGATGGCTACACCTGGAACCAAGGTGAGAGCCTTGCCGACCTCATCAAGCCGGAACGCATCCGCCAGATCAAACTCGATGTCATTCGCCGGCAGGAAGAAAATAAAAAGAACAACAAAGGCACTACCCTCGCCGATATCTTTGGTGACGAGATTATGTGTGCAAACTGCTTTATCTAAAAATAAGAATAATGTTGAAGGATGAATTGGCTTTACCATTACACAGACGGTTTAAGTCTGGTACAGAGTGGGAACCAGTTGGTTTCTTCTCTAACAGCTTGTGCTGTGCTGACAAGTTTGATCTCATGCTTGGGTTCTTCTCTTCGACAGCCATTAATGTGTTGTCTGATGGTTTCGCGTCTTTCCTCTATCATGGTGGGCAAATGAGGATGATCATCAACGATTTCCTCTCACAAGAAGACAAAATTGCAATTATGGTTGGCGAAGACGACCTCTCGCTTCCATATTTTGATATAAAGAAGTTAAGTCTGATTAGAGCAACTCTTTCTAAGCGGGATAAGCATTTCTTTGAATGTCTGGCTTGGCTGATTAGAAACAACAAAATGGAAATCAAGGTCGTCAGTCCTAGATACGAAAACGGCATCTCACATACGAAGACTGGTCTTTTCAGTGATGGTCAGAACAAGGTGGCTTTTGAGGGGTCTTGTAATTTCTCTAAAACCGCATTAGTAGACAATATTGAGAGCTTTACTGTCTCTTGTGATTGGGACGGAGCTGTTTCACAGGCCAATATATTCGAGATAGAACGAGATTTCAACAACACGTTTAAAGGAGAAAATCCATCGGTTGATTACCTTCAAGTGAAAGACATCAAAACTCAGATTACAGATGCATTCAATAACAAGGGTATCGAAGAGCTTCTCCAAGATGAAAAAGATATTATTGATGATCAATTAGATGAGAATCCATCCTTACAAAAAGCATTAGGTTTTGCTAGACGAAAAGTAGAAAGCGAAATCAAGAACAGTGAGGGATCGATGTATCTGAAATTACAAGAAGATACTCCTCATTTTCCTTACCCATCAGGTCCTCGCGATTATCAAAAAGAGGCGTTTGATAAATGGGTACTCAATGGGCAGAAAGGTCTCTTTGCCATGGCTACGGGGACCGGTAAAACCATAACAGCCCTCAATTGCTTGTTAGAGATTTATAAGCGCAAAAAATATTATAAGGCTATCATTCTTGTACCTACAGCAGCACTAGTTGACCAGTGGGAAGAAGAGTGCTTGAAGTTCAACTTCTCCAATATAATAAAGGTCTATTCAAAGAACCCACTATGGAAAGACAATATTGATAGACTGATTTTTAACGAGAAGTACAATACTGGAACTGATGAACTCAACTCCTTCATCATCATATCGACCTACTCCTCATTCTGCAGAGAAAAGACATTCAATCTGCTCAATCAGTTCGATAGGAAACGGGTGCTGTTTATTGCCGATGAGTGTCACAATATGGGTTCGTCGAGCATGTTGAAAAAAATGAAGACGATATGTTATGGGAGACGTATTGGCTTGTCAGCAACACCACAGAGACAATTCGACGATAGAGGAAATAATGCGATAAGTAAGTTCTTCAATATCAAAGGA
>CAZCZD010000031.1:0-7788 GCA_964503305.1 uncultured Candidatus Saccharibacteria bacterium
TTGACCGGGTGTGAGAAACCAAGTGCCATTTCGATGTCTTTTGGACCGCCTGAAAGACGGAAACCGACACCGTTGATTTCGAGTTTCTTTTCGAAACCTTGGGTTACGCCAATAACAGCGTTTTGGAGTAATGCGCGTTGAAGACCATGCCAAGCTTTTGAGTTTGGTTCGTCATCTTTACGAGTTACTACAAGTTTGTTTTCTTCTACCTTAGTGGTAGTGTTCTGTTGAACAGGAACCATGAGCGTGCCTTTAGGACCAGCGACAGTAATCTCCTTGTCGCCGACCGTAATTGTCACGCCTGCTGGGATGTCAACAGGTAGTTTTCCGATACGACTCATAAAAAACTTCCTTTTAGTTAATATCTAGGTCATTTTATCATATTTTTCGAAATATTTCAAGAGGTAAACCGAGATATGACAATAAATAGAATAACGCCAAGCACAAACAGTGCGATTCCGAGTTTAAATCCAGGAATATGGAACTCGATTTTGACGTCATTTTTACCAGATTCAAGGTCGAAAGTAATAAACGAATTATCAAAGATAGCTGGTTTGATCTTCTTGTCATTCACGGTAATCTCCCATCCGTTTTGCGAGTGAATTGAGGTGAAAATTGTTTGTGGAGTTTCAGAGTCGAGCGTGAAGGAAATTTTTTGATTACTGAACGAGAAGTCAGAAACTTTATTTTCAGATTTGATTTTATTGATGATTTTTTCAAAAACCTTCAAATCTAGGTAGTAGAAGAATTCTTCTTCGATATTTGACTCATCCAGAGTATCATCCTCGTTTTTTAGCTCCAATGTTACGGTTTTTGAAGAAATTTTAACAACAGATGGACCGGAATGAGTTGAGTACGCACTAGTTTTATTTTCTTCGCCATCAAAGAACGTGAAGCCGTGAGTTCCCTTCGTGCTAACTTGCCCATAGAAAAGCTTATTATTAGCCTCATCCAAATCAAGATAATAGATGATTTTTTTATCTTTAATCTCGCGAGTGAAGCTAACTTTTTTGTAGATGTCCTCGTCTATGCCCGAAAGTGCTTTATAAATCTCGTTTTGGAATGTAAAAGTATTATCTTCATATTCAATTTTAGCTAGCTTTTCAGCAGAGGTGTTTGGAACCGAGAAAACAAACGGTAACGCATATGTGTTTTCAATAATTTTTCCTTCATCTACGTAATATTTAACGCCGAGCAAAGAGTCAGAAGAAAGAATTGGGTCTTTCGTGATATTTGATTGATAGAACCATCGCTTATAACCAAGAGAGTTAAGGAGTTTAATCTCCTTGTCATCTGGTGAAGAGGTATAGCCATCAATTGAATTATAATTATGTGCAAGACCGTCGTTGAGACAGAAACCGCAGCGTTGAGTTAAATTATGCACACGATAAGCTGAATCGTCAGACGATTTTAATTTTTCAATTGTCTCACTTTGGGAAACTGTATAATCCGTGAATTTATCAGTATTGTTGAAATTATCCAAAACAATACCAGCGTTGAGCACTATTTCTCCGAGCGTCATCAAAGAAAGTAATATAAAGAGAGCTGTTTTAACGCGAGAACTCTTCGCAATATAGTGAAGATAAATTACCACTGCAAAGACAATCACAAAAAGTCCATAGAAGAAGCGAAGTTTGACTGGTTCCCTAATGTATTCGAAGCCGAGGCAAATCAAGAAGAAGATGATCGCCGAGAGTGTGTAGGTTTTTGGCTTAATTTCTTCGTTTTTAAAGATGTATGCTGCTAAAAAGAGTAAAATCGCGAAGCACCCAAACGAGAAGCGAACCCAATATGAATTGACATCTTTAAGAAGCGAAAAGATGAAATAAACTGGCCCAGAATAAAATAGCAGCAAAGTCGCAAGAAGAATGAAGAAATAAGCGATTTTTTTGCTTATTTTGACTTTTTTTGAAATGAAAACGCTGATAAAAACAAGGAGTGAGAAAGCACCAACGAAGACCGAAAGCGTCTTCGAGCCAGAATTAGTGCCAGGATAATATTCCGCTGCGGTTGAGGTGAGCTTACCGCGAAAACCAAAGTGGAGTGCGCCCCAGTCAGCACCGCCGCCACGTGAGCCTTCGCCGAGAGCCTTGAAACTTGGGACAAGAATGATGCTGGAAATTAAAAGCGCAACAATTGTCGAAAGCACAAAGCGCCAAGCATATCCCCAGAATGACTTTAATAAATCTTTGGCTTTTAGTTTTTGACCGAAGCTACGAAGAATAAATTCAGCCAAGAAATAGAATGCGCAGAATAAGAATGCAATGAATCCGGAATACCAGTTAAAAATGAAAGCGCAGGCAGATGATATGATGAATATCTTTGGACTCTTTTTGTCGAAGATTTTTGAGACGCCAAGCATCATTAGTGGAAGAAGCCAGACGCCATCAAGCCACATTAAGTTCGAGGATTGTTGAAAGGTGTAGCTCGAAAGCGCATAGAACAGAGAGAAAAGAACGAAAACAAAATAAGTTTTCGTCGAAGAATTCTTTTTAAACCTTTTATCAAGAAAGATAAAGAAAGTGAATGAGGCGAGCATCAGGCGGACTGTCACTGCAAAAGTGAAGAAGAGCTCGATTTTATCCTCCGGGAAGAATTTCAGAAGTAAGTTAATTGGTGAAGCAAGATAATACGAGAAGGCGCCAAGCATATTTCCACCAATTTCCTTCGAAAAAGTGTAACCGAGGGTATTTTTACCGTCAAGGACGCCTTTGTAATAATCAAAATAATCAACATACTGGATATTTCCGTCCATAGTTGCCATCGTATTGTTACCGAACGGAGTAATTTTGAAGTGTGCAAAGAGCGTGAGAAGAATTAAGAGCGTGAGAAATGGTGGAAACAAGAACTTTAAAAATGACTTTAGTTTCGTTTTACTATCCAAAAAACTCTTAAGCATATTAAGATAATTATAGCATAAAAAATTCGCCACATTGGGCGATTTTTGTATGGCGGATCCGACGAGACTCGAACTCGCGACCTCTGCCGTGACAGGGCAGCGCTCTAACCAACTGAGCTACGAATCCATAACTTTCATTATTATAACTTATGTTTTGGAATTTTTCAAGACCTATCTTGAAAAAAGTCAAAAATTAGCCTAATATATTATATATGTCTAGGTGTGGCGCAGTTGGTAGCGCGCAGCGTTCGGGACGCTGAGGTCGCCCGTTCAAGTCGGGTCACCTAGACCATTTTTGTTGACTATTTAATAAGGCTCTCACGCCAAGAAGCTGGAAGGTCGGTGAAGCCGAGGAGATTTGCGACGGTTGGAGCGATATTAGTAAGCCCAGCATCAGAAAGACGATTTAGCTCGTATTTTTTGTTGTTTTCAGTGTTGTCATAGAAAATGCACGGCACGAGGTTGGTTGAGTGGGCGGTCTTTGGCTCGCCGTTTTCGTCAAGAAGTTCTTCAGCGTTGCCGTGGTCTGCAGTAATAATCATCATACCGCCAAGCTCATCGACTTTCTTCGCGATACGTGCGAGTTGAATGTCGATTGCTTCGATTGCTGCGATGGTCGATTCCATTTCACCAATGTGGCCAACCATGTCGCCACCAGCGTAGTTAATACGAATGAACTTATAATTTTCAATTTCATCAAGCAACGCGTCGGTCGTTTCGGCAGCCTTCATCCATGGGCGCTCATTATATGGACGAGTATCGGACTCGATTTCGATTTGTTTTTCGTTGTCATATTTTTCATATGAGTTACCATTGAAATAGTAAGTGATGTGGCCGAACTTGGCAGTTTCGGCGACAGCAAGTTGGGAGATTCCCTTCTCGCCTAAAAACTCGTGAAGCGAGTCGTGGATTTCGACTGGCTCGATTAAACGATACTGCGGAACGTGGGTGTCGGAATTATATTCGGTCATGCCGGCAAAGAAGACGCTCATGCGGCGATTCCCGTCGGTACCACGATCAAATCCGCCAAAGACATCATAGGTGAAGGCCTGGGCGATTTCGATGGCACGGTCAGCGCGAAAGTCGTAGTAGATGAAGCTGTCGCCTTCTTTAACAGTACCGAGTGGCTCGCCGTTTTCAGTAAGGACGAATGGTGGGAAATATTGATCTTGGACGTCTGGATTTTTAGCGCGAGTTTTTTCAATCGCTTCCATTGCCGATTCGAAATAGTTTTCAGCCTTGCCATAGACAAAGGCATCCCAGCCGCGTTTAACGATTTCCCAGTCGGTTTCATAGCGGTCGGCAACAAAAATCATACGTCCGCCGCCATCGGCGATTTTATAGTCGCGTTTTTCGCCGTTTTCGTCAACTAAAGTATCGAGAAAGTCTTCGAGAGTTTTGACATATTTTTCGGCGCTTTTTGGCGGAACGTCGCGGCCATCAAGGACAAGGTGGATGCGTGCACGCTTGACGCCCTCTTCGTTCGCGCGGGAAAGCATTTTCATAAGATGGTGGATGTCGGAATGGACGCCGCCATCGGAAAAAATTCCTGAGAAATGGAGAGTTGAGTTATTCCCTTTGACGTTGGCGATTGCGCCTGTCCAGCCAGTTGACTCCCAGATTTTTCCAGAAGCGAATTCATCTTCGATTTTTGCGATGCCTTGTTTGATGATTTGACCAGCACCGAGAGCGTTGTGTCCGACTTCGGAGTTGCCCATTTGGCCAGGAAGAATATCTACAGCCTCGCCAGAAGCTTGGAGGCCCATGGTTTTTTGAGTCATTACTGCAGAATCAAGAAATTCAGTATGCGCCTTTAAGACAGCATTTCCTTCGGTTTTTCGAGAAAGCCCGACGCCATCCATGACGACAAGAACAACCGGCCCACCATAATTCAGTTTATTCATAAGCTTATTATATCACAGTTTAAAGAAGTTTTAGTTCGCGAAGTTCTTTGCGGAAGAAAAGTGCGGAGGCAATAAGATAGAAGAAAGCCGTGACGTTTGCATAGAGGAGTGCGTTGACGAGGAAAAGTAGGATTCCCTCTTGCATTGGGAAGAAGAAGACGCAGATGAAGACAGAACGGGCGGTGGCAAGCGCAAAAACGACAAATTTCTTGACGAAAATTGAAATTTTACGATGAAGAATATGCTTTTTAAGATAGATGACTTGGTAGATTGTGCGGTAGGTCATCGCAACGAGTGTACCGATTGCGACACCAACAAGCCCGATCATATTTACGAGCACGATTGAGATTGCAATGTTAAGGAACGCCTCGATATAAGCGTGTTTTTTTATGTCCTTAAAGCGGTTTGCAGAATATGCAAGGTTGACGTACGGTTCGCGGATACAATAAATAAATTCAGCGTGAATAAGGATGATGCCAAAAAGAAGTTGGTTATAGTTTGCGTCGGAGATATTGTGCGTATAAAGGAGTACGAACGGAGTAATCAAAAGGCCGCCGACTGTGAATAGGAAGAATGTTAAGGCGAGCGTTGCAAATTCGACGTCATTAAATTTCTTATTAAGTGCTTCCTTGTCGCCTTTTGCGTAAAGGTGCCCAATGTTTGGTGAAATTGCTGATGAGATTGATTGCAAAACGCGTTTCAAACCGTTTGAAACGAGTGCGTAGATTGAATAGACTGAAACGATTTTGAGGTTTGTGAAAATCGTAAGAATTGTAATGTCGGTGCTGTTATGAATAAAGGCTGCAACGTTAATCGCAAAGCCGTCCCAGCGGCTTTTCAGGAGGCTTTTATCTGGCTCGACGTTTTCATCAATATTGTAATATTTCCTTACAAAGTGGTTGAATGAAATTGGTTGAAGAAGATAGACAATTGCCGTGACAGCCTTCAAAACGTGAATGTTTGGGAGGAATTTTGAAATAACGACGAATAATATTGTATTTAGAATTAAGATGAGTGATTGAGTGAATGCAACAATATAGAGTTTTTTGTCAGCTTTTAGAAGTTGTTGCTGCGAAAGTGAGAAATTATATTGCATAAAAAGGTTTACGGCGAGAATGAGAGCCATCGAGAAAACATACGAAACTGAGAAAGAACTTTTTACAAAAATTGGATACAAAACCGCAAGACCAAGAGTATAAATTGTGAGAATTAGGGCAATGCGTTGATAAAAAATCCTAGCAGTTTTTACAACGGAACTAAGTTTCTTTTCGTCCTTATCGACGAGTGGCTTATAGAGCGCAGCCATCACAACGCCACCAATGCCACCTTCGATAAGGCTAATATAACTTAGAAATTGGCCAAGAGAATTCACGAGGCCATTAGTTTCCGAGCCGAAGACAGAAAGTGTGATGCGTGGGATAACAAAACCACAAATAACAGTAACAACCTGGAGAAGGATGCTCGAGAAAATATTGACGATTGTTAAGTGTTTTTTAAGCTTATGCATTTTCTTTATTATATCACAGAGGAGCTATTTTTCATCCTCAACGCGCCAGGCTTTAAGACCATGTTTAAGTCTTTTTTCTTTTGGCGGAAGTTTCATATAATCGCCGTAAATACTAGAAAGATAAACATCGTATTTCTTCAACGCTTTAAAATCTGTGTCTTCAAATTTTAATTTAACATATTCATCAAATGTATCTTTTGGAATACATTCGCGCAAACCATATCCCCAAACATTACACCCAACAATCTCCGACTGTTCGAACTTATACTTTTTAGCATTTTTTATAACTTTATTTCTGAGATATGTAATTGGAATAAAGGCTAAGACAAATTTTTGAATTATTTTTTTAATCTTGAAGATAATACCAGGTTTTGTCATTAAATACCCAATATTAGCCTTTTTTAATAACAAGAGTCTTTCAAGACGCCTGTTAGCTTCGACAAGTTTTTTCATTTTTCGAGCATCATCTGGCATACCGTCAACAGGAAACACATCAATCCATAAATAATTTTCATATTTATCATGGTAGTTTGGCTCTGTAGAGCGAATCCCGTAGTCATATACTTTTGTGTATGTACAGTTTGAATTTCCTAATTCGGCTGAATGAATATAGAGCTGATCAGAAACCCTATTGTCCTTCTTTGCGATTGTTTGTAGTTTTTCGTAATCCGGTCTTGGCATAAAAATATCAATATCATCATCCCATGGGATAAAGCCTCCGTGTCTAATAGCACCAAGTAATGTACCGCCGCAAAGTGAATAGTTTATTTTATGGTCGTCGAGATATTTTGCGAGCTTGATAAGCATTTTATATTCACATTTTTGAACTTCATCGTGTGTTAAAAATTTCATACTTCTTTCTCCAACAATAAACTATAATCTGAAAATATTTTTTTACGGACAAGTCCGTTATAACCATGTGGATATATTTTATAAATGTTATATGAACCGGCCAAAATAGCAGTAACCCATACAAGAATTAGTAAATATTTTAATTCTTTTGTTTTCTTCAATACAGCATCCATTAATGGAATAATGCCAATATAGAAGATTAGTGCAGTGAATCTAACGAGTGCAATAGAGCTAGTCATAAGAACAAATGTTGCAATTGTAAACAAAATCAAGAAGTCCCTAATTGATTTATTTTCCTTATTCTTGCGTGTGAATATACATGCAAGAATAACAACTAAAGTTTTTAAGGCATCTATCGCAAACCCAACGCCGTTATAGAATTTTGTAAATTCTTCGTTTCTTGTAATATACGAATTCAATGTCGTGCGCACAGTATCGAGTGATGAAATGCCCATCGTGTCGACCATGTATGACAAGAAGAATGGTACAAATGCAGCACCACCAATAAATATCGCACATGTTTTAACATTGATTTTATTGCCACAAAGCTTATACAGCAACAAAAGCGCTAGCGGGAATAGCATACTATCATGTATACCAATTGAAAGTACATATAGTATATATGG
>CAZCZD010000031.1:7849-9721 GCA_964503305.1 uncultured Candidatus Saccharibacteria bacterium
ACTAAAGAAATATAGTAGCGATTGAGCAAAGATGGCAATTATGAATATCGGTATAAATCGCTTTAACCGCAGATTAACTTTATTTTTATAATCTATCAAAATATAAAAGATTAATGAATAGCTTATTGCTACGACGAAAAACTGGAGTAAATCAATATTATTCGTTTTCGATATCAAAAAACTATAGAATTGCGGAATAATTTCGAGTTTTATTTCCTGCGAAACATCAACGAACTCTTGGACTGTACTATACGACGAGTACGTCTCTACAACAGCACGGTGCCTGACTAAGTCGTAATCAGATTCAGGAATGAAATGGTATGCAAAAAATCCAACAAGAATACCAAGAAGAATAGAAAAAATAATTTTTTCATGTGTTTTCTTGGATTTTAAGTATAGTGGAAATGAAAAAACTAAACCCATTAGCGGAAACATAATTAGCATAATGATGAATAGTAGGTAAACCACGATCATACTTATCCTTTATTATATATCTCTTTTAACCTTTTTATGACATTTTGGATTGAGTAACTTTCAACTTTCTCTGATGGAGTAACGCGTTTTTTGTCGGTTTCCATAATTGTTTTCGCCCACTTTTCCTGACCATCATCTAAATCTTTAAACCAGAAGTTATCATTTAACTTCGCATCTCTTGTTACTGCAGAACTTGCAATAATTGACAATCCATTAGCCTGCGCTTCAACGAGAGCCATTGGCAAACCTTCATAGATAGAAGGAAATACAATCATATCGAACGCATTATATATTCTGTAAGTATCTCTTCTATTTCCAAGGAAAAATACTCTGTCGCTTAGACCAAGCTCTTTTGCTTTATTCTTAAGCTCGTCTTGAAGATCACCTTCTCCGACAAAGACCATTTTATATTTTCTGTCAGACAAACTCGTCAATATTTGTAGCAAGAATTTATGATTTTTAACTTCCACCAATCTTCCTACATGGCCAATAACAATATCGTTGTCTTTTATGCCAAGTTCACTTCTTACTTCTTTTCTCGTTTTTTCGTCAAACTTATATTTTTCAATATTGATACCATTATTTATTAGTTCATACTTGGCTCCACGGAAAAGATTATATCCAGCTTCAGGACCACAAGATAGCAGGTTAGTAGCATTTCTTTCCATAATCTTTGCCATTACCTTATGATATATCCCCCTACCGAATTTGTCCGGACAAGTGGTATGTGAGTGAGAGATTCTGACAGGAATATTAGCCTTTTTTGCGGCGCGCATAACTAGTGCACAATCAAAATACGTGTTTGAATGCACTGCATCCGGCTTTTCTTCTCTCATTACTTTTTTCAAATCTTGATAGTGCTTAATTCTTTTAAGTGGGCTCGAGATCCTGACGATTCTAGCGCCCAAGGACAATATCTCATCCTCATAATCAAATTTTTTATCTTTGTAAGTCAAGAATACAATTTCATATTTCTCTTTTTCATCAAAATTTCTTAGTATATTCATAAGGAAAGTTTCGATACCGCCAGTATCCATGGAATTCGAAACTAACATGATTTTTTTCTTACGAAAACCATCATTTGCTATTTCATTAAAAACTCTTTCGCAGTTTTTGTGGTCATGATATTTGAAGAAGCCTTTTGCCCTAGAGTTAAATTCGCTTCCCCTTCTTGGTGCTAAGATTTCTTCAATAAGTTCTTCTTCTGTTTTCACAATTGGACCAAAACCGTCTTTCTCATAATCAAAATAGCCTTTATTGTATTGTTTTTTGCGATACACATCATAGTCGAATTGATAGTAAATTACATCTTTGTTGGCATATGCAAAATCAAAAGCAACGCTTGAGTAATCTGTAATTAATAGATTTGATGAATTGATCAATTCTTGAATGTCGGCA
>CAZCZD010000032.1:0-9610 GCA_964503305.1 uncultured Candidatus Saccharibacteria bacterium
CCAACGACCTTTTGGTTATGAGCCAAACGAGCTACCAGGCTGCTCTACCCCGCGATATTTAAAAATACCTATTTATCTTAACACGAATATATATTATTGTCAAGAAAAACGTGCGCTTAAGGAATACGTGGTATAATATACTTATGTTTAGGAGGTCAATGAAGAAAATTTCTGTATTTTTTAAAGGGGTGAAAAAGTGGGCAAATACTCATAAAACTCTTTTTTCATTAATTGTCACGTTGCTTTTTATCGCATCTCAAATCCCATTCTTAATAAACCATGAGATCTGGAATGACGAGGCAACGAGCTGGCAACTTTCTAAAGAAATCAATCTCGGGAATTTTTATGAGGTGAACTCTGCTGAGCCACATCCAATGCTCTGGCAACTTGTTCTCGCACCGTTCTCAAAACTCGGCTTCCCAATCATTACTTTGAATATTATTTCGCTCCTCTTTGTTGCGGCAGCAGTTTTTCTCGTTACTCGCTATGCAAAAATGAGCTTTTTTACAAAGTTCATCTTCTTTGTTTCGGCTGCTTTCTTCTATTTTCTTCCAATCATCTCACGCGACTACTCAATGATTCCTCTCGCTCTAGTCCTAGTCTGTCTCGCTTATGAGAAACGTCATGAAAAACCGCTTCTCTATGGCCTTGCACTCACTTTCTTGTCGCAAACCCACTTCTTAATGTATGGCTTGCTCTTCATGTTTATCCTCGGATATATCATCGAAGTTGTTTCTGAAAAAGACGGAAAAGTTCTAAAGACTCTCGCAATTTTTCTTCTCCCACTCATCATTTCCGGCCTCACCAGCCTTCCGATTGTCATTAATTCGATGAACAACCAGGCGATTCTCACCGAAAAAGTCTTCGAAAACACGCCCGAAGAAGCTCGTGATCCATTCTTCGAGAATCTTATTTGGAGTTTCTTTGGAAGTGATAATATGGGACTCGAAATTCTCTTTATTGTACTTCTTTCTTTTACTGCAATCACCTTCTTTATTAAAAACCAAAAGACTTTTATCTATCTTGCTGGCGGCGTCTTCTTTTGGTTCTTTGTGATGTGTAATGTCTATAAAAATTACGAAGTGTTTGCCCCGAAAGTTGCATTAATTCTTTTGATAATCTTTGCGGTCATTTGGCTAAACGTTATTGAGGATACCAAGAAACCAAACAAGGTCGAAAAAGTTCTCATGAACTCTGAGATTATCAAATTCTTAAACACTAAAGTGACAAGAGATTGGCACATCGTTTTTGCAGTTATTCTTGCGCTTGCAACAACCCCGAACACTTTCTCGTTTGCGATCGACGATTTTCACTATCCATTCTCAAACTCTAAAGAAATTGCTTCATACATTAACGAAAAGATTGAATCTGGTTCCGTGATTGTCGAAGGTGAGCCAACAATGATCACCTCTGCGGTTGACGCATATATTGAAAATGACGTTACGATTTATAGCGTATTTCTCGGTCGTGAAAAAACTAGACTTGATAACCTTAAATATGACAATGCCACTCTTGATAATAAACGTGAAAAATATGACGAAGGCATTAAAGTTGAAGACCTCGGTAAAATCTTAGACGAGCTTTCAGAAAAATATGAGCACGTTTATTACATTGGTATTTCGCCTTCATGCAATTCAAGCTACTTATCAGAAACCAGAACGGCTATCGATAATACTTTTGAGAAACTTGAAAACTTCAATACTGAAGAATATCTTGATACCGGACACTATCGTGCCATAATGTACAAGATTAAATAATTAGATTCCGGTCATCTTAGGGTAAAGTAAAATAAACGAAATCAGAGTCGAGACGATAACTAGTCGGACTAAAAATTTTGATTCGGGGAAATTCTTAATCATATTTACAACCGCCAAAATTGCGAAAACACTTGCTGAAAGATAGTGATAAAGGAACATTGGGCGCGAGATAAACGCGTATGGCAAAAGCAGGGAAAGATAAGCGACTAAAATCCATATCGATATTTTGTCGCGCTTTTTGATGGCGAAAAATACTGTGATAAAAAGTGCCACAACTGAGATATAACAAAGTACATAGTTTCCAAAAAGCCCTATCGTTTTAGAGCCGTCTTCGCTTGAATAAAACGGGAAGCCAACCAAGCTAATCGGCCAAGTAAACCATGGTGATGACGATTAATGTGGCGTTTTTTCATTTGAATGATATTCGAACAAATGTACACCTTGTTCATAAACATCCTGAATTGTCTCCGCTTTTGTTGTCTTCGAAAATGCGAGATAGCTCGCCAGATAGATGACCAACGGTACGAAAACAAAGAATAAGAGTCCTTTAAAAATCCATGGCCAAATTTTCTTGAGTTTCTTTAAGTTGCTAAAGAAGAGAATTGCGAGTCCGATTCCGCCAAACATTCCCGACCACTTTACTGAAACGGCACAACCGAAACATAGCCCAGAAAGGAAGAAATGTAAAGTTTTATCTTCTTTCTTGTTGATAAATCTGAGCATAAAAAGATACGAAAGAATTGTGAATAAACAAAGATGCGAATCGACTGTTCCAACACGTGTCTGAGTAAAATGCATGCAAGAAAGAGAGATGAGCACAATCGCAAGATTTGCGAACTTTTTCTTTTTAAAGATTTCGAGCGCAAGATAATAAACTGCAATAATAATCAAAATTCCCGCTACCGTTCCCATGAAACGCCAAGTAAATGGTGTCATTTTTCCGGTGATGAAAATCGGGATTGCTTGCAAAATTTTTCCAAGTGGTGGATGTACATTTTCATATCCTTCGAGTTCATGTGCATATTGATATGCAGTTTGTCCGAAATAAAGCTCATCAAAAATCATCGAATTTGTCGCCGTAATTTCGTTCTGCACGAGTCCTTGTTCATCGGTTAACTCAATAATCTTTTCTTGTCGATCAATTAATAACGAATTAGCAGCATATATTTCTATGCCATCGATTTTTTCGGACTTGTCGTCAAAGACTCCGATTTCGCCGTAAGAAATGTTTCTATCCAAATTCGGCGTAATTACAATCATCGAAGTTTCTTTATTGATTTTTAATCGAACCCATTGGAATGGTCCATCGACTTTAAAATCTTGCCTTATTGAAAAATCCTCGGAGTTTATATCGATGTAACTATTCTCTGGAAAAATCTCGCAATCACAATCTCCATCCTTCCGAATTTGGTAATAACTTTTAAAATCATTTTTTGTTGTACCAGTATAAAACATCACGTCTGAAACGTTAGTTTTTTGCGGCAACAAAATCAAGATTTTTTCGCCAGGTTTAAATGTATGAAAAGTTTGTGGCGCTGAAAAATCACCAAGATTTATGAAAGCTAAAATTGAATAAAGAAAAACAACGACAATAAGAAAAAGACGCTCTTTAGCCCACGATAAAAAGCGCCTCTTCATATTTAAGCCTTAGTTGCTCTTCTTGCTGCTACACGAACTGCTTCACCAAATGAAAGTGCGACGTGTGGTGCCGAAGCGATGTCGACAATCCTTAAATCTGCTTTCATTGCAAGGACGAGTTCTTGAATGAGAATGTCAGCATTTGGTGCGACAATTGTTGCGCCGAGAATTTTTTGTTCACGGTTTGAAACAATCTTTACGAAGCCATCTTGATACTCGGATGTATTCGAAGCTGAAACTGATGAAAGTGGTACAAGCACCTGTTTATAACGAAGGTCTCTTGCGATACATTCGTCTTCAGTTAAGCCAACTGCTGCAACTTTCGGGAAAGTGTCGGTCATGCGTACGAAGCCACGGTAGTTCACAATGCCTTTACCACGGTTGAC
The DNA here is from genome assembly GCA_964503305.1 of uncultured Candidatus Saccharibacteria bacterium. Lineage (GTDB taxonomy): Bacteria > Patescibacteriota > Saccharimonadia > Saccharimonadales > Saccharimonadaceae > Nanosyncoccus. The sequence goes on from CAZCZD010000032.1 coordinate 3,782, forward strand.
AATATTTGAAGCGGCAACTGCTGCTTCGTAGCTGGCTTTTTCGGTTGAAGAAAGTTCCGCCATATCAGCATGTTTTTCGAGTTTTACATCAGCAACATCACCACAAGCATAAATATGTTTTGCGGTTGTTTGCATCATGCCATTAACTTGGATACCGTTGCCAGAGAATTTTACTTCTGCATTTGAAAGACCGAGATCAACTGCTGGTTCGCTGCCGGTACATAAAACAACAGCTTCAACTTTGACGGATTTTTCTTGTCCGCCACGCATAAATTGAACTTTTGTGACGTCAGTTTTTCTACCGTTTGGCAAAGTCTCTTTACCGGCTTTTGTGGTTGCAACTACGCGTGATGAAGTCAAAACTTTGATTCCAAGCGTCTTGGTAAATCTAGATTCAATTACCTCACCAGCTTCAGGATCTTCTTTTGGAAGGAGACGTTCTGAAATTTCAGCAAGCAAAACTTTTGAACCCATTTCTGCAAGGTATTCTGCAACTTCGCAGCCAGTCGAGCCACCGCCAACCACCATTACAACCTTTGGAATTCTTCTAAGTGTGAAGACGTCTTCTGGGAGGAGGCACTCAGCCTCAGTTGAGCCGGTAATTCCAGGATCAATTGGAGTTGAGCCAGTTGCAATAATGAATTTCTTTGCAGTAATATTTCCATTTTCACCAACGGAAATTTCGTTTGGCGAAATAAATTGAGCAAAGCCTTCAAGGCATTTCACGCCAGCATCTTCAAACTCTTTCTTTGAGTTTGCACCAGCGCGTTTTTGTGCGACAAGATTCCAGTTTAGAACTGAAGGATAATTATATTTAAGTGAAGTTGAAGAAAGACCAAACTTTGATGCTTCAATTGCGCCAAAGAATGTTTGTGAAAAATGTGATGCTGCTGCGTAAGGGATATCACGACGATTAATATTAGTACCACCCCAAGTGCCAGCTTCAACAAGCGCAGTTTTAAGTCCTACACCAGCTGCCATCATTGCTGCTGTTCCACCAGCCGCACCGCTTCCAATCACTACTAAATCATAATCAAATTTTTTCACTTTACCTCCTCCTTAAATAATCTTGCCTTTGCTTTCAAATAAATATGCTAAATCTTCATTAAACTTTTTAATTTCTTTTGCGAGCTTTTGATTTAAATCGTCTTCTGTAATCATTGACCGTTTTTTGCTCCAGAGAATCACTTTTTCAGTCACTTTATCTGCAATAATTTCAGCCGTTCCGGGATGGATTCCGAGCACTTTTGCTTCGCGCTTGATATCTTCATGAATCTTCTTTTTTGATAATTTCGCTAAACTCATCTTGCCCCCAAAATCTTAAATGCAATCACGAAAATTGCGAGAGTTAAGAATAAGGCTCCCGAAATCATCTTTAAGAAATTCTTATTTTTAACGCGCCATTTTTGGACGTCGACAACCGTACTTCCTCTACGAATGAAGAAACGGAGTATGAATAGCGGCAAAATTGCAATGAAAGAATAACCGAGAATACTTAAAAATTGGAACTCAAAAGGAAGTTCTGCTACAGCATTTCCGGTCAGCAACATCGGAATGAATGAAAATGGCATTTCAGCAAACGCCGTCAACATTCCAAGGCTAAATGCTTCCACATTGCTCTCTGTTAATTTTGCACGGCTAGAAATATATCGTGCGACCGATTTTGGCAACCAAAGCTCGGTTGATCGCCTAGTTTTATAGTAAAAAAGCCAGATTAAAAGTGCAAGCATAAGCAAGGTTGATGCTAGCACTGCTAAACAGAGAATTGAAAGTGCGCCATTTGATAAAGTTACGATTAAAAATGCAATTAAAGTTACGAGCAAACAAATCAAAAGTCCTGAACCATAGATATAGTTTGTAACAAGGATTTTTGTTTTTTTCTTAATGTGTTTGCCAAGACTCGCATGATACAAAAGAAGTAAAGCTCCAAGTTCACATTGAAGGGAAGCGTGAACTATTGCAGCCAGTAAAATGATGCCAAATTGCACCCAAATAACAGATGACAGACCGTCCATAAATACATTATATCACACTTATGTTTATTTTTTACGGGTTGAATTGTTGTGAAAAAGACAACATTTATATCTGTAAAATTTAGATTTTAAAAAGCTTATGTTTGCATTTGAAAAATACTTTGATAACATGCGGCTTTGCAAAACATTAAACGAGGTAATACTATGAAAAAATTTCTATCATTTTTCCTATCTATCGTGCTCGGCCTAACGCCACTTTTCTCTTCGCTCGCTGCAGCTTCTACTCAGACTCCGGAGGGCGGTGGCGAGACTCTAGAAACGGGTGAAATGGAAGAGCTTTCTAATGTTGGTTTTTTAGAAAGTTCTTCCAAAACCAAAATTCTTGCTGCGAAAACTAAAAAAGAATGTAAATCTGGATATTTTCGAAATCCAAAGACCGGTCGATGCAAAAAACTGGTGACGGTCTCGGAATCGAAATCAACTATCACCACAACAACTTATAATCCAAATACCGGAAAAGCGACAGTCAAAAAAGTCTGCAAAAACGGTTATTGGTGGAATAAAAAATCTGAACGGTGCAACAAGAAAAAGACCTGTAAAATTGGTTATCTTTGGCAATCAAAAGATAATACGTGCAAGAAAATTGTCTGCAAAATCGGTTTTAAAGTTCAAGACAAATCAAATGTTTGCAAGCGGCTTGTTTGTGAAAAAGGACACGTAATAAATCAGAAAACTGGAAACTGCGTGATAAATCGTAATGGCAAATATAAAGAATGCGAGGCTGGCTGGACGCTGGATTTGACGACTTTGGAATGCGCAAAAATTGGCACAAAAGGCTCAAAAGATCCTGCTTCCATTGCCGCGAAAAAATCCGCCTCGCTCGCTGTTCATTATGAAACAAAAAGTTTAAAAGCCTTAGCAAACACACAAACTGGTGAAACGGAAACAACCGAAGAAGAAACACCAAAGAAAGATTGTGGTGAAGGAAAGTTTTTGAATCCAAAAACCAATCGTTGTAAAAACCTCCAAACCGTCACTGAAACTTCGACCGGCAAGACCATCACAACCTACAATCCGGAAACCGGAGAGGGAACGACCATAAAAATCTGTAATGAAGGTTATGAGCTGAATGAAGAAACCAATCGTTGCAATAAAATAAAGGAAGAAAAATCCACTGTTAAAAATGATAGTTCAAAATCTTCTTCAAATAATACGTCCAAGACTACCACAAAGACTTGTCCGGAAGGAAAGTTTTTGAATCCAAAAACCAATCGTTGTAAAAACCTCCAGACAATTTCTGAATCGACTACCGGCAAAACAATTACAACTTACGATCCAAAAACTGGCGAAGCTACAACGGAAAAAATTTGCAATGATGGTTATGAGCTAGATACTGACTCAAATCGCTGCAAAAAGAAAAAAGAAAACAAGGGCGAGGATTATGCTTTGAAAGTTCCAGACCTCGGTGGCAAACCAAACTTCATTGCCATTGGCTCAATTATTGCTATCGTTGTTATTGGTATCGGTTTTATAATCTTTGAATTTCGTCACGAAATTACGAAGTTTTTTAAGGGGTTGAAACTCCATCGAAAACCCTAAAATATGATATAATATCGGCAAGTATGAAGAAAAAACAAGATAAGCTTAATTTAGTATTAAAAATTATTATTGCCCTTTTTGGACTTGGACTTACAATTGCTCACTTTATCGATCCAGTTGCTTGGCCAAAAGTTTGGAGTTATATCGTAACAATCATCTTGCCATTTGCTCCAGACATCTTTAAATTATTTGGCATCAATATGACCGTTCGTCTCCAAATTGCGTATGTCCTATTCCTTGGCTTGGCGATGGTAATGGGGATTGACTTTGACCTCTATAAAACTTGGTATATCTTCGGAAATCCGTGTTTTGATAAAATCGCGCATACTCTTTCTGGTGTGCTCGCTGCCTTTGTTGCAAAAGAAATTCTCGACAATAACTATGAAGGTAAGAATATTAAAGTCACTGGTGGCAAGACTATTGTTAAACATTACGACACACGCTTTACTTGGCTCTTCATCGTTTCATTCGTCGCTTTAACGGCGGCTGGTTGGGAATGTTTTGAATTCCTTTATGATCAGATTACTGGCGGAAATATGCAGGAACTTATCTCTTCTGGTCTCGATGATACGATGTGGGACATTCTCGGTGCAATTGTCGCTGGTATAATCTCTGCCTTCCCGCTTTGCAAAAAATAACGAAAAGTTGCGAAAAACTGCCCAAAATGGCAGTTTTTTCTTGTTTCCACCCCTGTTTTAGCACTCTTGACGATAGAGTGCTAATGGACTATAATATAGTTAAGAATTAGCAGACTATTAAGTAGAGTGCTAAAAAGAAAGGAAAAAAATATGGGAAAAATTATTGGTATTGATCTCGGTACAACCAACTCAGCATTTGCTTACATGGTTGCCGGAAAACCAGAAGTTATTACAAACGCTGAAGGCGATAGAACAACTCCTTCAGTTATCGCAGTTACAAAGAAAGGCGAACGCCTAGTTGGTAAAGTTGCACAACGTCAACGCGTGACTAACCCAAAGAATACTATCTATGGCATCAAGCGTCTTATCGGCCGCAAATTCGAAGATGATGAAGTTAAGCACGACCTCGACATCATGCCATATGAAATCGTCAAAAAAGGCAACGGTGTTGCTGTAAAAATGGACGGCAAGGAATATACTCCAGAAGAAATTTCAGCAATGGTTCTTTCAAAAATCAAAGCTGACGCTGAAGCTTTCCTTGGCGAAAAAGTTACCGAAGCAATCATTACCGTTCCTGCATACTTCGACGATTCTCAACGTCAAGCAACTAAGGATGCTGGTAAAATCGCTGGCCTCGAAGTTAAACGTATTATTAATGAGCCAACCGCAGCTGCATTGGCTTACGGTCTCGACAAGAAAAACGAAGAACAAATTGTTGTCTTCGACCTTGGTGGTGGTACCTTCGATGTTTCCATCCTCGAAATCGGTGACGGCGTCTTTGAAGTAAAATCAACCAATGGTGATACTCACCTCGGTGGTGAAGACTTCGATAACATTATTGTAAACTTCCTCTGCGACGAATTTAAGAAGGAATCCGGTATCGACATTAAGGGCGACGCTGCAGCTATGCAACGTGTGAAGGATGAGGCTGAGAAAGCTAAGAAGGAGCTCTCTTCTGCAACCTCGACTGACATCAATCTTCCATTCCTTTCGGCTGACGAAGATGGTCCAAAGCACTTCGAATATACTCTTACTCGTGCAAAGATGGAAGAGCTCGTTGAACCTCTCCTCGATCGCCTTGCAGAGCCAGTTAAGAAGGCTTTGAAAGACGCAAAACTTGAAGCAAAAGATATCGACGAAGTCGTGATGGTTGGTGGTATGACTCGTATGCCAGCAGTCGTCGAAAAAGTTAAAAGCCTCTTTGGTAAAGAGCCAATGCAAGGTGTGAACCCAGATGAAGTCGTTGCAGTTGGTGCTGCAATCCAAGGTGGCGTCCTCCAAGGTGACGTCAAAGACGTTCTCCTCCTTGATGTTACTCCACTTACTCTTGGTATCGAAACCATGGGTGGCGTCAGAACTCCACTTATCGACAGAAACACTACTATCCCAACCTCAAAATCTGAAGTCTTCAGTACTGCAAGCGACAATCAGCCGCAAGTTGAAATTCACGTCCTCCAAGGTGAGCGCGAATTTGCAAAAGACAACAAATCTCTCGGTCGTTTCATTCTCGATGGAATCGCACCAGCTCCACGTGGCGTCCCACAAATTGAAGTTACCTTCAATATCGACGCAAACGGCATCTTGAATGTTACCGCAAAAGATAAGGGAACTGGTAAAGA
>CAZCZD010000033.1:0-5587 GCA_964503305.1 uncultured Candidatus Saccharibacteria bacterium
CAAACTCAACTTTGCGTCCATCCCTTTTAATTACTTTCATATTATTTCTTCCTCCATCCATAGTGTTCCTCAAGATCCTTCTCAATCGCTCTAGCCTTTCTGAGATGCTTGTTACACAAATCTTCGAGTTTCCTCATTGCTGACTGCATATCCCGGAGCGCATGATCATAGTTACGAGCCATCCACTCGTGATTTTTCTTGTCAAGTTTTGCCGCCACGACATCTACGCCAATCTTCTCGTCGAATTCATCGCCTTCTCTACACGTAGCTTGTGCTATATTGTAACCAAAAATACTATCATTGAGGATGTAATCCGGCATGACGTCAAGTTCAGCGTCCGTCATAACGCTCGTCACTTCGTTATATAATGATTTGCGAAATGAAGCCCCATACGTGGTTTTGTTCTCTGGAATAATCTTAAATACTTTTTTGTTCTTATTTACTACCTTCATTATTTCTCCTCTCCAAGATATGCGCCATACGGCTTTAATCTTTCGAACAATTTGTTAATTATACTTTCGTCGTCCATGGGTACTGGGCAAACCCGGACAATGTGGTCTGCGATGCTGTAAACACCGAGAAAAGAACACCCATCTACTGTGTATCTTCCAAACTTCAGATCAACATCAAACCACTCTTTATAACTTCTGCAAATAGCGACCACTCTCTCAACATCGCCATGCTGAAGATTCAAGTAAATCTGCTTCATAATTCACTCCATAAAATAATCTCTGATATAGTCAACGGCCTCTGTAATCTTTTCAAAGGTCACATCACAATCAACGTCCGACAACCACGGATATATTTTATCAGTGCCGAAACCAACCACCGGTATCTCGTGATCAACTGCATATTGAATTTCCTGCGCAGTACCAGGAGAATAGTCCGTAGAATCAAGATTCACCAAAACCACATCGCAGTTTTTAATTTTATTCATATAAAACTTCTTGACCTGCTTATGTGATTTCTGTTTGTTCTCTGCGTAGGTAAAAAAGTCTAACGGATTAATTACAGATACTTGTGAATTCTTCCACTCGGCTGCTTGCTCAAGCATTTTTGCGGCTTGCTCTCTCCATGCTCTTCCCTCATCTGGGACGTGGCGACATGGGCCAGCCATATAAATCTTCAACTTCATAATTCACTCCGTATACGCCAAAGCATCAACTACTTTATCGGCGATTTTATTTTCTTTCTCAACTTCAAGTTCCATTGCAGTCATAATTGCATAATTTGCGAGATCTGCAAGTGTATCGATAATAGATTCATCATTTTCATTGATTTCAGGATGTGTTGCCAGATTAACCAATCTATTATATTTATCTGTAATACGTGTAACCGCAGAAATAATTCCAAGTCTGTCAAATGTATCACCGAAACTATCACCATAAGCCTCATTTTTTATTTCATACAGTGCGTGAAGATTATCACACCATTTCTTATGTCTCTCTAATTTAGTCATTCTTCTCTCCTCTGAATTCTAAAACTCTCTCTGTTAAAATTGTCATCTTCGGTACGCCATATACCATGGTAAAAATTGTAACAATCCATCCAATAATTTCTGCCACATACAATCGCATCGCCGGATATAATACTTTGTAACGCTTTTATGGCAGTTGTATACGCATCTGATATATCATCTTTATTATGATGTTTATCTAATTCGTTTTGTAAAATTAACATTGCCTGGGCTTCATTCATTTTTATTATCCCCATTTAATACTAATTCTTTAAACATTGGCAGCGTTTCAATCCACTTGCAGAACTCTCTCCACTCTGGAAGTCGATGGTTGCGACGCTGATAATATATCGTCTTTAATTGTCGATAATTTGTTGTCATGCCAGCTGTTAGTTGAAACCCAACTGGAACTGAATACACAAGTCGAAGGAAGTTGTCTGGTGTTGGTCTTGTATTATACTCATCTTTGAGTCGTTCAACTTCTTCGATAATTTTGGTAGATACATACTCGATGCAATTATTCGCAATACTCATCTGATGGATCTTATGCATCGTAGATTGTGATGAAACTATATCTAAGAAATGATATCTTTCTGCTTCTGTCCACATTTTAATTGTCGCAGTAAGATCAAACTGCACAACAATACCTAGCAAAAAATTATCATGTCCAGCACCAATTGCAGATGACCCTAATGATGTATGAAATGGCTTTGGCGTGTCATCCACCTTATCTACATCCACTGCTTTTGGATATTTAGCCGCTTTAAGCGACTCGTTTAATCCGTAAATTTTAACGTTACTTATCATCTTTTTCCTCCTCAATCAACATTTGCCAATCTTTCCAAATCCAAAACTTCGCACGACGCTTATCCCATTCAAGTCGAATCATCTCATCTAATAATTTATATCGATAAAGCTCATGCATATAGTCATGAAGACCGTCGATAGTGGCTTTCTCACCATCTTCTGCAACACGTTTTGCGATTTCTACTTCAATACCATTTGGTACGCCGAAGAATGATATAAGTTTTTGTGCCTTTTCTACATCGTAAGGAATTTTTTTGCGCTTACAACTCCGCCAATACCGTTTTACATCTTCAAGCTTCCATGTTAGATGCTCTCTCTCCTCTTCATCTATGAAACTCTCTGTCGTAAGCCGTATCTCAGCGTGTTCATCGCTCCAACCACCAATACCGACGAGGTACGGATAGTACGGCGCAAGATCGTGTTGGTTATTGATTCGCAGCGGAATTATATTGTCTCCGATGTAGATATTAGAGTTCTGAAGATACTCATCAGTGGCATCGCCGAGCATATCACAAACATCGCACTTCCCACTGTACCGGCTGATAGGTCATCCCTCCTCTCCACTTACTTTACTAACTATCCCCTGTTTCTCTAATCCATCCATAAAATCTTCATAGATGTGCTGCCAAATCCTCGGAATCCATTCACCAGGGTCAATGCCATAGTCAGATATGATTAGATAGAGTAAGCATTCTGGCGTAATCACAAATTTTGCGTCCTCTGGGAAATCTTCCGTCATTTCAATTATATTAATTTCATTCATTATTGTCAATCCTCCGGGAACATTCTAGGAATGATCCATTCCCATTGCAGCCACCTGATCATTATTACTTTTGGGCATATATATATTCGTGGTATCATTTTCTCTCCTTAATAAAAAAACAAGGCGGGGAATTAGGTTGTATAGATTAACAGTCTATTCCTTGGTAATTTGCTGTACCCCGCCTTTAATCAACACGGCGCAAAAATTCTTCACCCTTGTTATTATCAGAAATATTTGCTGTAAGCGCCGTTAAATTTTATATTAATCCAGAGACCGCCTCTGCCACCGCATCATACCGGGGCGAGTTTATCGTCTCCAGAAGAATCTCGTATGGGTCGAGTTTATTTGACATGAACATCTTCATTATCTGCACTGAGAAACCGGAACAAAGGATAAGACCAAGGTTATTCTGCTGAAGAGGAACACTCTTCTCACCACGGTCATTAATGTTCCAGAAGCAAAGCCTCGGCATCTTATACCCAGCTGCTTCGTACTCATCGATGATATCCTCAAATAGTGTCTTGTTTAAATTGAACCGTGTGCCATCAAACTGCATGTCACTGCAAATCACAATAGTCTCCGGCATCTCTTCCTGTGGGATACGATTGTTCACTGCCGTATTGAGGATCAGCTTCATCGTTGCGTAGATGTTCGTGTTGGAGCAATCGTTGTAGTTGCTAACCTTGTCAAGCTTATCATGCAGCGTTTCTTCCGCAGAAATGTCAACAACTTCTGGATGACTACTGAATGTTATGAATTTCCCCTTCCAGTCGCCGGTATTGTGATCACACATATACACCGTCAGTGCGGTAGCGACGTCGAGACATGTGGTTTGTCCTGAAATCGGCGAACACATCGACCCCGAACCGTCACGAGTGACAAGTGTGTTTGATACCGTCATGTCGGGCAGATTTTTCCAAAGCTGTTCCAACGTCTCGTCGTAATCTTTAACAGAATTGTTCCACCAACCAGATTTAGTGTACTTACTCACAATCTCATGCGGCTGAAGGACTCCGGCATTAATCTTTACATCTTTAACTCCATTGGCGAGGTCTTCGAGGTATTTACGACGACGTTCTGTATCATTGCGAAGGAACGCATTATTGTAAATCAGATTCGCCTTAGAAGGGACAGTATTATAGTCAATCTCGCCCCACTCCTTGGCCGACATCTTCCTCTCAACGATATCCAGATACTTGCGAAGCTTGGCAAGACGCTTACGATACTTCTGTTCATCCCATCCAAAATCCTCACAAAGCATCTTTGCATAGCGACGAGACTCATCAGAAGATGTATGGAGTGAAGGAATCCATTTTGCCGCTAACGAAATCGGCTGATTTAATTTTCTTCGCTTGTTATCCTCTTTCAGCTGCTTCTTGTAATACGCCGACACATCTTTGCGAAGACTTGTATCAAGTAGCGGAAGAATATCGTCGAATCTCCCATACTCTGCGACCAGTGGGATCATCGCCTTCACCACTTCAGGCTTATGCTCGGCAAGCCATTTGAAGCATGCCCGGAATGTTCTGCGCTCTCCGGCACCGCCACGAATATCACGCACCCAGAAGATAAATCTCACCGCCAGAAGCGGATCTTCATAGTACACACGACCAAAATCTCGCCGAATCTCCTCTTCTGAAGCCTTACGGTATCCAGCGAGTTTGAAGTTGAAGTCCAACATCTCCTTGCCGGTAGTTGCGTACGCCACCGCACCATTTTCTGTCAGTTTCTTACGGAGGTTGTTCTCCGCCTTCATTGCATCCATAAAATCCATAATTTTCCTCTCTTTCCACGACACTTTATAACCATAAGTTTTCAAGACTTGTTATGCAATTTGCTGTGTGTGTCGTTATTAAAAACAATACGCTGCATCCTGGGGCTGGACTTGAACCAGCGACCTCCGCATTAATCGTACGGTGCTCTACCGACTGAGCGTACCCAGGAGATTTGCTGTTTGCGTATTTAATTACAATGGCGAGGAGTTGGATTCGAACCAACGACACGGGGATTACAAGTCCAAAAAGAAATTTGCTGTACGAACCTTCTACAAGATTCAAAATACCTGCTCTACCAATTGAGCTATCCTCGCCGTATAGCAGACTATTGCGAACTTGCCGTCTGCCAGGGCGACTCCATTAATTTCTTCTCCATTTCTGGGAATGTGGCGCAGTGACGTAACTGCGCAAGCGGGGGTAGTAGGATTCGAACCTACACATATGGGAACCAAAATCCCATGCCTTACCATTTGGCGATACCCCTATAGTTCTGCCGTTATGTTTTACAAGCGACGGCTGAACAGTTCGCGCTTGCAGTGTATTTCTTCGTCCTTTGCCGCGCTACCTTACACTACCACTACGTCACGCTCCCACTTGTCACGGAAATGGGCGGGAACCGGATGTGTTGACCGAACATCACCGGGCATTTGTGTGGCGCAATGCTTTGCCCTGTTTTTTCGCTTTTATTTATAGCCGGGAAACAAAACAGTAACGAAGTCGGCTTCGTGGGAACGAAAGGACTCGAACCTTTATCTCACACCAACCCCAACGGATAATTAACTAATG
>CAZCZD010000033.1:5687-9541 GCA_964503305.1 uncultured Candidatus Saccharibacteria bacterium
GAACCTGTGACATACGTGATCAACTCGCTGCTCTGCCACTGAGCTACGCTCCGAATGCAATGGAAGGACTTGAACCTTCATCTTAAGTACCCCGAAGTCTTAACTAGTACGACAGATGGGTAAATGGCTTTACCATTAAGCTACATTGCAATATGCACCGTATCCCCAAAGGTGCATCCTACTTCTCCGAATGCCTGACCATCAGATTTTCGGTTTCTCACTCTGCAGGTTTTCAGGGGTACCTGAAGGAGGAGGATTCGTTTTACTACTTGTTTTGACTGACTCCACGGGAGAACATTTAAGTCGATTCCGACATCGTTCAAATAGCTTTCGGGATGACTGTAAACCCATCTGGTTTAACGTGGGGAAGACACCACGGCTTTGAGATGACACGACTCGAACGTGTACGTACGAGGATGCCTCCCCGCTGCTCTACCATCTTTGAGCTACATCTCAGATTCAATCATCATACTCTTTTGCCTGTCTGCGAGGCTGATCAGACCTCACCCACTAGCGCTAAAATCTATGCTTCCTACACTATTGTAAACCCCTTCTACCCTCGACATATTTATTTGATGATAGTCAGCGTGGGCTGCGCGACCCTAACCGCTAAATGGATCCTGTAGGACTCGAACCTACAACCGTCTGGTTATGAGCCAGATGCGCTTAACCAGTTGCGCCAAAGATCCACAATCATCAACACCAACTCTCATCTCTTCTAATTACTCAATGCCTAGACACCATCGGTTGGTCTGCATTGCCATCTACCTCATCCACGCCTCATTTTCTGAGATTTGAATTGATGTTGATTTTTGCCGTATCAACCAGTCTCGTTCTCATCTCCAACAGCCGAGAAATTGTAACGCACTGCAATTCGAAACCAATTGATCGAAAAGTTAGTATGCTGTTGTCATAGTAATTGTATTTTCTGGTGCGTCAGTCATTAGTGGTGGATGAGGATATATCGTTTCACCTTTATCCAGGTTCTGCAGCGAACCCTTTACCACTTTTGAGTGCGGCTGGTGGGATTTGAACCCACATTGTTTCTGGGTAATGTAGAGGATTTTAAGTCCTCCGCGTCTCGCCTATTGCGCCACAGCCGCTTCTTCTCACTTAAACGCTGTCGGTGTGTACCATCTGAACTTAACTCCGTTTACAGATTCGATTCCGAAGTAATTCACAGATTCTAAAACTCCTCGGCGAAGCTTTACCATAAGATACCCACCGCAGTTTTCTACAACCTCGCCGGTGGCTTTGATAGTGGCAACAAATCGATCAACCTGATCAGCTGTGAAGCACTCTTTCATACTATCAAACGTAACAACATCTCCAGGCTGAATAAACGCCATCCGCTCAACAATCTTGTCTGCCGTCAAGTGCATTGGACCAGGTGCTACTGCTCTGTAATCGTTCATATTATTTCTCCTTAGAATCTTTGTTTTTGTGAGTTCCGGGACTCTAGAAATCCCGGCTTCGTCTTTCCGAAGCGCCAAGTTGAGTTGTAATATTTAATTTATATTTATAAAGCCGAAAGGGTGATCAAGCCTCGTTGGCCTTAATTGCAAAAGATGCAATTTGCAATTCCTCAAAAACCTTTTTTATCTGGTCGTACCGAATAGCAAGTTCGTCGTATTTACGAAGTGCGTTCTCCCACTCCCGTCCGCCGTGACCTTCCATCACTATCCGTCGTTCCATCTAGAGGTCTTCGAAGAGCTTCTCTTTCATTACGTATAATCTGTTTTCAAATTCCTCTATCAATTGTGCTCTCCTTTTAATTTCTATTGTTATGTGCAAGAGGTGTTGGGGGGATGCACCCCTTACATTGAGTATATTAACATGTCTTGTTTTTTAAGTCAATACCATATTTTTAATTTTTTTCATTATTTTTATTTCAAGAAATTTCGCAGCCAATACTGGAAATATCCTCTGATAAAGTACGCACTCTCCGCCGGATTTGGCATAAACACGAATGGGATACCATACTCGTGCCAGAAGCTATGCAGCGTCGCCCAGTATGATTTTGGGGCGTAATCAGATCTGTAGCGACCATTGAGCATATCTGAATATGATGCGTTCTCGATTAACAACACCTTTTCCGGCGGAGCAAGTGTAAATTCTTTTTTGATCCGCTCCCGTTCTTTTGTAGCATTTCCTGCGAATTCATCCAATGATGCCTTACGCTCTACAACTATTTGTCGTGAGAAATCTAAGTCTCGTGGGATATCAAGGTCTTCATTCGCCGGGATAAGAAATGAGTAATCGCCATAATCGAGCTTCTTTTTCTTATACGTGATTCCCATTTTATCCCAGGCATCTAGTATGTGCTGATTTTTGCCGTCGTGTTCGCGTGTATCATATATATACACCATCGACTTTAACAGCTTGTCAATCTCAGCATCTGTATATCTGTATAGCTAAATCATCACATCACCGCCTTTTTATTATTTCTTTTAATTCATATATCGCTATGTCACCATTTTGAAGTATGATTGCAATTTTATCATTATCAATTTGGTTATAGTAATTATGACATACGCATCGCCTAATTATTTCTGTTTGTTCTTTTGTTAATTCTTTTTGAATATCTATTTCTTTTGGAATATTATATTTTTTATAAATATGTTTTCTATGCGTCGAAGATATTGGTGTTTTATTATTTTTCCAATTCCATACAGTTGCTCTAGTTACGCCTATTTCGTTTGCAAATTCTGTTGTATTTAACCGTAGAAATTCACGCAAGATATCTAAGCCGCACTTACCCATGTTTTACTCCATTTCTTTTTCAAACGTAACCATACCTTCACCGGATTCTTTTACATTCCATCCGTCAGATTCCACAACTACTTCTTTGTACCCATAACGCTTCAACCACTTTTTATTCGTCCGCCACTTACGATGCTTCTTCGCCTGGACTTTCGTCGCATACGAGATGGAAAAGTTGCTGAGGGCTGCATCAACAAGCAAATCGTTGATAAGATTGTCATCAAACGTTGCAGTCATCGTAAATGTCATTTCATCGTTGCCTAGCATTCTCATTCAATCTTGTCCGTGCAGAAATAAATACCATCTCTTTCGCCGAAAACTTCTTTTGCAATATCCTGGTACAACGTTGAGCGTAGTCCATTTATATCACTAAGATCGTCATTATAGTACTGTACGATTTCTGGCTGAAATACCACAAAATTGAAATCATTACTAGAAATACCACTAACTGTCTCAATATAAGAAAGTGCGCCATTGCCTTCAAAAGCCTTGCGGAATAAATCAACCTTCGGAGTTTCAACCTTATTCGCCGGAATTACATCAATATTTACCACGATGTTTCCAAACTCTTTTCTATTAGGTAGAAGTTGTGTTAATGCATCGGCCTTCTCCTGGTCTTCGACAAATAGTTTAATTGTATTACTAGATTCGTCATACTCAACCTTTACATTTTGATCCTGTGCAAATAATGATTCAATCTTTCTGTAATACTCCACCCACGGTGATACCATTTTAATTTTTTCCATAATTAATTTCCTCTCTTTTATTTAATTTTTATCAATATAGTGTATACACAATAACTGGTTGTTTTTCTCCCATATATGGGACTGTCCTAATAACATTATAATCTATCCATTCTTGAGCATCGATTGAACTCATATTATCGTTATCCATCAACCACTCAATCATTTTGTCATATGAATATACAAGTTTACCATCGTCTGTATATCCAAGAATTGCTGTATCATAATCATCTCCAGTAAAGAATGGAGTCCCTTCTAGATCATTATCAATCAATAGTTGTTCAACATTACTGATTTCACTCATTAATTTAGTCTCCTATATATAAAACTCGGCGGGTGTGCAGTCAT
>CAZCZD010000034.1:0-9440 GCA_964503305.1 uncultured Candidatus Saccharibacteria bacterium
ACCAGCGACCAATCGGTTATGAGCCGACTGCTCTAACCACTGAGCTATGCCCCCAGTGATTACTTCAAAATTATAACATAAAATGCTATAATAACTAAGCATAAAGGGTATCGAAAAATGGTAGAGAGCCGAGATAGAAAAGAGCGACTCGAAGCAAAGGTCCGCCGCTTAAAAGCAAAAATCACCCAGGAGATTTTTTCACCTGGCCACATTTTGCTTGCTCTAATTCCGGTCTATCTTTTACTCCTCTTCTTTGGTTCAATTTCCAATCTTTCCAAAAACTGGCAACTCCAACAAGAAACTAATGAAAAACGCGCCGAACTAGCCTATTTAACTCTTCAAGTAGATAATCTCGAGCTTGAAAACCAATATTATTCTTCTGAAGAGTATCAAGAGCTTGCTGCTCGCCGTTTTCAAAACAAGAAACTTTCTGGTGAAAAACTAGTTTATTTACCGGAAAATACTGAGCGTGCTCGCCGCCGCCACAAGTCTGCTTCAAACGAAGAAAAAGCTATTTTAAACGAGAAAACAAACTTCGATCAATGGTTGTCATTCCTATTTAACTTATGATATAATCATAAGCAGTATGGGTAATGAAGGTCAAAGCCCGCGAGACGTCGCGAGCGAAAAACAAAAGCACCCTTGGGAAGTTTTTCCTGATGGTGAAGCTTCTACCGAAAACGGTGGGAAGAAACGTGAAAATAAAACCGATAAAAAAGGGAAGAAATTCCATCTCCCAAAAGACAAACGCTTCATCGCTCTAGCGATTGTTGTACTTATTTTAATTGGCGTCGGTGCCTACTTTGGCATTAAATTTTTGACCGAAGACAAGACGAAACCATATGATGGTCCTGAAGCAACGGTTATTACTTCCGTGAAAGAGTCCGTCTCGCTCGATGATGCCGCAACTCCAGATTTGGCATACGGAATCGCCGCAACGGCACTCCGAAATGCTGCTCTTGAAGGTGCAAACGCAAATGGTACTTTCGATTCGAACATCATCATGGATAATATCGATGCTTATATCAAGAATCAGAAGAATAGCGACGACCAACTTTACTATGAAATGGTTGCAGTCAGCATTACTTCTCTCCTTGACCAAACTGACATCGCAAAATATTATCTCGAAAAAGTTGATAAAACTTCATATGATAAATTGAATAAAAATCAAAAATACGCCTACATCATTTCCCACCGTCTTTACTATCGCTTCACTGATGATGAAGAAAAATATAAAGAATATAATGAAATGTTCGACAAAGAATTCCCAGAGGACGACGAAGAATATATCGAAGCCGGCACAAATAACGTGATTGAGCCATCGGAAGAGGAGAAAAACCAATGAAAAGGTTCCTGAAAAGAATTAGAAACAACTTCTTAAAAGCTGGCGCAATCGTTCTTGCTGTCGTCTGTATTGCCGCTTCAGTCTTCCACGCTACTTCAGACGTCAACGCATCTGACGCTGGTCCTGGCGACTACGATACCCGTGCCTGTAAAACTGGTATTTGTTGGAACCTTAGGAAACGTGGTGCTTTCTGGGTTAAAATTCCAGTTAGCTCGAACGGCGTCTCAGTCAGCTCGCTTGGCTTCGACTATGTCTTCCGCAATGTTTCCGTTAACTGTTATACTGGTGATCCTAGTACGTCTTATGTCTATGTCCTTTCAACCCGTCTCTCGAACGGTGGCATCGCTGGTATGGTTAACATGGACGATGTGACGAGCCGTGGTAATGGTGTCCACGACGGTGATGGTGGCCGCGCTCCTGGTACAATCGTTTCTGAGAATACTGCCTATAGTCGCTTCCAAGAAAATGCTCAGGAATACCTGAACCAATTTGGCCAGAAATACACCGGCCATAGCCAATCTGGTACTGGTCTTGCCTACTTCTGCCACTCTCCATCTCCAGAATCATCAAAGAAGAAATCTTCTCCACCAGATGACATTCCACAATTAAAATGTGGTGCATTCTTGAGTAGTAATGAAAGAGCAAAAGGTGATACCAGAACTCGTATCGCGGTTCAGAATATGTCTCTCGATGGTACTTATGCGCCAACCGACAGCGCCGGCAATGCAGTTCGCTGGCACGCAAACGGTTCTCGCTCTGGAATCACAAGCGACTCGATGTGGACGCGGAATGGTGCCTCGGTGTATACGCTGGCGAAACCGGGCGATAGTATTCGGTTCTATCATGCCGTCTGTATGGCCGTCCGTTATGGTAGGTGGACTCCAGACCAAGGTTCTTGGGTTAGCCAAGAAACACACAGCTTGGACTATGATCCACTTCCAAACAACTGGATGAAGATTCATGCCGATCCAAGTGTCTATGTCTTCGAATATAAGAGTACTTGGAATAGCTTTGCATCTCAAGTTGCCAGTGTCTCTGCGCACGAGAATCTCTTCTCTTCGGCCGGTGCAGGCTCACACGTTGATGCAACTAGATCAGCAATCGATATTATCAACCCAACCCAAGGCGTGACAGCTTATACCTGTAACGAAATTTCTTGGTATGCAGCAAGAGATCCGTTTATCGCCGGTGGTTATCATATCCCAGGCTTTAAGAGTGGCAACTGTTCTTCGGCTGCAAAAACTGGCATCAAACAAGCAACCGGTACCACAATTTCACAATGGCATGAATTTAATGCCCTTCGTATGTGGGAAATCAGAAGCCACACCTGGAGAAATTACTGTGGATGTGGTCAACACGGTGCAACACTCGTAGGAAACTACACTGCAGCGCATTATGACAATGCATGGCAAGGTGGCACACTTGGTAACCGTTACGAATACTATTGTAAAGACGAAGGCAAGACTACATTAGACTGTGCATGGAGCTGTGATGTCCAAGGTGAATACGGCTGTATTTCTGGTAGCTACAAGAAGACACAATATCACTATTCTGATCGTTCATTCGACTTCATGTATAACACTACCCACGAAGGCCAAAATGAAAATAACTCGAAATGGGCAACTGTCTATGTTCCATATAACTACACAACGACTGTTGGCTCTGACATCGATGCTGGTGACGTCACATTCCAAGGTGCTGCCATCTCGACGCGCTACGACTGGTCGGTCAACCCTCGTCAAAACGATAAAACTGGTCCAGACCAAAGTAGCTATGGTGGTTATGCAACTTCAACCCCAGATACTGGTCGTCCAAACGAAACACACGTCATAATGTTTGAGTGGCTTTACTATCCAGGTAACTACAACACAGTTGGTGAAGAATTCTCATCGAGAGGTCCAAAACAATATTACAGTAGCGGTATGGTCCCAGGCTCATATCACATCGTCGAAGACCGCGTCGGTGATCAAAACCCACAAGGTAAATACATCGGTCAATCGAATGGTGCAACTCATACTCGTACCATTCCTGATAACGACGAATACATTGGCTACAAGTACTGTACTGCAGTTGCTTTCTATCCTTCCGACTCGCATAACAACTTAGGCAACAGCCTTAGCATCCAAAAATCAACCGGATATAACGGTGCTATGGATGCCGGTGAACGCTGGAACATCTCTGGCGCATCCTGCCGCACCATCGCAAAGAAACCAAACTTCCAAGTCTGGAATGGTTCAATCTATACTGAAGGCAAAATCAGCACTTCAATCACCAGAAAGTGGACTAATGCTGAGATGAAAGATAAAGAAGCTGGCGAATATAAAGGCTCAAACACCGACGTCTTCGGTTCGTGGGCTGACTACGCAATTGTAGCTTACGGTCAAAACAAGACCATGGCCTCGGGTGCAACTCTCGGTTATAGCAATGCTGCATATGACTTGCGTGGTATGGGTGGAAAGAAACGTTCTGATACTTCACCACAAAAATTGAACCCAGAAACTATCGCAAATAACAACAACCCAACCGGTAAAAGTGGTGTCTATACTGATGCTTCGTACAACCAAAACTTGGCTCGCCTCGAATCCCGCTATAAAGAGAAAGCAAAAACACTTCTTAGTGAAATCGGACATAATAGTACTGAAAAACGCATCTATAGTACCAAGACCGGTATGCAAGTTGCAAATGTCGGTGGCGGTGAAACGAAGATTTCCGATCTTGGAATTACGGGTGGTGGATATCCAAACAGCGGTACATTAACGAATAACAGTAATGGTCTCGTTAAACGTCTCGGTGATGGTAAAAACGATAACACACTTGTCATTGTCTCGAGTGGCACAATCGTCATTGACCGCAACATCTGTTATGGTACCGACTGTAATGGTGATGCAACTAAGCTCAGAACCTATTCATACGGTACTTCAACAAGAGAATCCGCAACCCTTCCACAAATCCTTATCTTCGCAAACAACATTAAGGTTAAAGAAAACGTTACTCGTATCGACGCATGGTTGATTTCTCCAAACGGTACACTTAATACTTGTATGGACCACAAAATTGGTGGAACTGCTGGCTCGGGAACCGACCTTGTCGCAAGAGACGCTAGCGACCGCCATTACACAAACGGTAACTGTGGCTTAACGCTCGTAATCAACGGTCCGGTCTTTGCTAAACATATCGACCTTCTCCGTACGGCAGGTGCCTTCCATGGTTATGCAGATACTTCCGCTAAAAATGTCCTTGATCGCTCAGTTGGTGCAACTGGCGGCAGTGACGATAAAAAGAAAGGCTCAGTTGCTCCAGCTGAAATCTTTAACCTCCGTGCAGATGTCTACATTTGGGCATTTAACCAGGCTCAAAGATATTCCGAAGCAGTCGTAACATACACGCGTGAACTCGCGCCGAGGTACTAAACTTTATGACTCAGCCAAAAAAACAGCAAAAAGATGACGGCATCAACTACAAGAAACTCTTCTTTGAGTTGATGACCGTCCTCGCGGTAATCTTTGCCATTGTAATTGCAGTGCTCCTCCCGGTTTTAAAGGAACACGGTGCTTTTGGTGGCAATGATGAATATGCTGTTTTTGACGAGCTCCTCGATACCGTTGATCACTACGACGGCTCAAAAGGACGCGACCTCGAACTTGAAAAACGTCTCAAAGAAGGTTATGGTGACACCGATAATGCAATTAGGTCATTCTATTATGGTATCGCTTCCGCAACTTATTATTGCGAAATCGGCTACTACAATTCTTCCGAATCGATTTTTGACACGATTTATCAAAATGTCCCAGATGGCAAACGTCCACGCATGGATCTTGAAACAAGAGATGTAATTTGTAGAAGAAAGATGGCAAAAAATGGTATACAATAAAGATATGAAAAAGGGAAGGCTAAAGAGAGGTTTTACGCTTATTGAAGTGGCACTCTTTTTGGCGATTTCTACTGCTGTTCTTGCTGCTATCATGTATGGTATATCCACGACTGTTGCAAGACGTCGCTATAATGATGCCGTAGACGGCATTGTTGAAGAAATCAAAAATGCTTACTCTTCGGCCATCAACGTTGAAAATTATCGTCGTAAAACTGCGGATTCAAGCTTTTTCTGTTCGGTCTCATCGGCATTTAATGGCAGTTCGATAATAGTAAACTCTTCAACCACTAGCTCGAAAGTTAAAACCGATAACAACCCCGGTCGCAGCCGCTGTGCCTTTTATGGCCAAGTTATCACTTTTGGTGAAACCAACGATTCCAGAGTTCGTCGCTATGACTTAATTGGTCTTGCACTTGAAGACAATATTGAACCAGAAGGAAACGACAACGTGCTTTATGCTTTGGTGAATAACGCAAAAGCTAATATTGTTACTATGAAAAATATTGGCTCAACAACAACCACCTGTTCTGCTTCGATTGCTGGCAATAATTCCGATTTTATTCCAGGATGGGAAGCACGTATTGAAAATAAAGCCGATCGTGGATTGTATCACGGTGCAATTATGATTGCTCGTTCTCCTATTTCTGGTACGATTCATACCTATTATTACAGTTACCATAAAGGCGCAATTGATTCAGATGGCTCAATCAAGGATAATCCTTCGAATATGCCTGCATTTAATGAAGCATACACCGTCCAGGACTGGCTGAAGACTACTGGCACAAAAAATTGTTCTGGCTTCTATAAATCTGACGACTATTTTGTGATGAAGGCTATGAAGGAAGGTCGAATGGTGAAGAATGGTTATCTCGAATTCTGTGTCGGTTCCGATGATTTATATGCTGTCGGAAACAAACGTCGTGCGATTAGAATTCATGGTGATGGTTCAACCGAAGCTGCAGTCGAATTATTATCAGAAAGTGAGTCAGTAAGAGCATGCGGAGCATAAGAGAAAAAATGAAAAAATTCATGAAACGCGGTGATACTATCATCGAGGTAACAATTGCAATCTCGGTCTTTTCTCTAGTTTCTGTAATTTCGATTCAATTAATGAACCGTGACATCGCCATTCTTCAAGGTGCGCTTGAAACCGAGATGGCTCGCAATGAAATCGACGCTCAAGCTGAAGCTCTTCGCTACATCCAGAACGCTTATCTTTCTGAGCGTGAACTTGCAAGTACAAAACGCGAATACCAAAATCTTTGGAAGAAACTTTCTCGTGGTAGCACTTCTGCTGGTGCTTCCCAAGTTGGTGAAGGTCTTACAAATAACGCTGCCGACATTTCTCAATTCGCTTCAGTCGAGTGTAGGAACTATTATCAAACTCCAAAACCAAGCACCTACCACAAACTTTCTGCTGATAAAGGCTTTGTGATTAATACTCGTAAAATTGATCCAATAAACTATAATTATACGATCGTCCAATCAACTGACGCAACGCGTCCGTCTGATACCTTCCGTGAAGCAACACTCTATCCACGCATCGTTTACACCAGCAATGGTGGCTCTGCGCCAACTACAGTCAGTTTGAATCCTGATGCACTTTCTGAGGCCTATCCACAGGGTGCTGCTGATCCAACACTTGCTATTCAACAAACTAAACGTCTTTATGACAACGTCAGATATGTTGAAGGCCTTTGGGTGATTTCCGTCCAACAGCAAACCAGCTCAAGTGGAACTCCTGAATTCTATGATTTCCATATTCGTACTTGTTGGTATGCACCTGGACACAACCGTGCATCAACCATCGGTACCACTATTCGCTTATATAACCCAGAATATATCGAGGCTCAAAGATGATGAAGAAGACTACGAAAAAAGGTTTCACACTTGTCGAACTTGCTCTCGCACTTACGTTTGTCGCCGTACTTCTCGTGGTGATCGCTTGGCTTACTATTCATATCACTTCAACTTATGAAAAAGGTTTGACAATGAAAGCCGTGAACGCAACTTCGAAAGAACTAATTGACGACATTTCACGCGCCATCTCAACTTCACCAGCTCGCTCTGTTGACAGTCTTTGTTCAAGCGTATATTCTAACGCTTCAGCACTCAGTGATTGTAGGTCCGACAATGCTCGTAAATTTAGTTACCAACAACGATACGGCACTGTGAATATTAATGGCGTGGCTACCCAAGTCCCAGTCAACGGCGCCTTCTGTACTGGTCGCTATTCCTATATTTGGAATACTGCCTACGCCCTTAATACAAAGGACTATCCACCATCAGATGGACACTCTGACTATCGCGGAATCTTCTATTATAACGGCACCAGCACTAAAGACTTTAGGCTCTTGAAGGTTTCCGACTTCACTCGTGAAGTATGTACAGCAAAACTTCGTACAGACGTTTATCGTTATAACGGCTACTATGATTACCGAGTTACTACTAGTTTATCCGGTGATAAGACTTTTGAAGAAATACTTGATCGAGATACTGACGGCACAAACACCCATCTCGCACTCTATGATTTCGTGATTTATCCTCCAACGATTCACAAAATCACCGGCTCAGGGTTCTATTCAGGAACATTCATTCTCGCAAGCCTTCGTGGCAGCATCAACATTAACTCGACTGGCGACTTCTGTTCAGAGCCGGCAGACGACTTAGCATCGGATTTCGCATACTGTTCAATCAATAAATATAACTTCTCGATGCGGGCAGCCGGCGAATCAACTAACGCAGATAGGTTATTATAAAAGGAGACAAAAGGAGACAACAATGAAAAAAATATTATTAAAAACTAAGCGCGGTGGAGCATCGATGTTTATCGTGATGTTTACCGTCATCATCTTATCAATTATCACGCTTAGTTTTACTCGCCTCATTCTCTCTGAAGCAACGAAGACGACCAATACAGATCTTTCGCAATCCGCATACGACTCAGCTCTCGCTGGTGTCGAGGATGCAAAGATTGCTCTCCTTCGTTATCACGCTTGTCTTGATGATGGTAACACTGCAACTACTGGTACTCCAGAATGTAGGGCCATCATTAAAAATATGCAGGATGGCATTAAAAAGAGGGACTGCTCAACTGTCTCCAATGTCCTTAAGCGCGAAGCTAACAGCTCAACCGAGCAAAGCGTTGTTGTTCAAGAAACCCAATCCTCAAACCAAGAGGGAAATAACACGAGTATGCTCCAAGCCTACACCTGCGTCACAATTAAAGAGGAACTTGAAGACTATCGCACAACTTTGAGCTCCCAAAGTCGTCTCCGCATCATCCCAATTCGCTCCGCAGATATTGATAGCCTCGGTTATCTCCGCATTAAATGGTTCTCCTTAACTAATAAGCAACAACTCGCAAAAGAAGGTAAAAGCCTTAAGTTCTGTGCAAATGCCGCTTCTGGTCTTGATCCAGTCCTTTATCCAGCTGGCCAATGTAACTGTGGCTACCAAGCTCCTACTTCGATGATTGTTCGCTTAATCCAAACCGACGACAACTTCAATATTTCAGAACTTTCTGTTTCGTCTGGCGCAAGCACCACAGACACTGCTTCACTCTTCTTTGTTCCATCTCAAAACAGTGGCGACACCTACTTAAATAGTAGCGTTTGGGGTAAATCAGCGAACAAAGGTGATAACACTCCAAACAAAATTCGCTGTAACACTTCTAGTGCATGGCTCTGCTCTGTTGACATCCAACTTCCAGAACCATTCAGGAACACCGCTAACCGTAGCGATTCAAACACCTATCTCCTAGTCTCAATCCCTTATGGCTCTCCTGAAACCGATGTCTCTGTCACAACCTATACTAGAGACGGCATCAGCGATGATAATCGTCGCGACTTCACCGGCGTCCAAGCACGTATCGACTCAACTGGTCGCGCAAATGATCTTTATCGCCGTGTCGAAACTCGTGTTGAGCTCGTCGACACCTACTTCGCATACCCAGAATTTGAAATTACCTTAACTAACAGTAGCTCCGATACTCTTAAGAAGACCTTCTATGCAACCTTCAACTGTTGGGGCGCAAATAACGGTAGCAAATTCGGCTGTGCGGACTCATACGAAGACGACGGATTCACGAACTTCTAAACATCACCAAAAAAAGAACGGCCTTCGGGCCGTTTTTTAAAATTCTTGTGGTGGCGGGGGTTGGATTTGAACCAACGACCTTTTGGTTATGAGCCAAACGAGCTACCAGGCTGCTCTACCCCGCGA
>CAZCZD010000035.1:0-8016 GCA_964503305.1 uncultured Candidatus Saccharibacteria bacterium
TTCCCAAACATCCGCATATTCCCCTCGATTTTCTTCTTCTGGATTATACCCCGGCATTCTTTCTGCTGAATATTTGTCGTCGAACATTTTTCCTCCGTTATTTCTTAACTACTTTTCTTGTTACATCAAACTTTTCCATGTATTTTCCGAGCATCAATCTCGTCTGTGAATAAAATGCCGCAAAACTCTGATAGACAATCGCCACGACTGGCATCAAAATCCATTGAAGCAGCATCACAATTTTTGGAATTTTCTTCTTCGCTGGCTTTGGTGGAATCATTCGAAGCGACACTAAAATCGTCGCAAGAAGACCAATCGATGCAAAAAGCTGAACGACGCCAACTGTCTCCGGAAGGTTATATGTAAGAAGATCTTTCGATTCATAATTAATTAATCTTGGCACCCAACCACCGAATGCTACCATCGGGCTCATCGCCGCGAGCATCACATGTCCGTCAAGCAGTCTCCAGAACTTTGCAAAAAGTCCGAAGAAGCCCATTTTTCCAAGACGTTTTCTGTCTTTCGAGAACAAACGCACGCCGACATAAGCCACATCACTTGCACCATAATCCCAACGACGAAGCTGGACAAACTGCGCCTTTAAAGTCTTCCAAAAAGTTTCTTCAATTACCGCGTCCTGATAAATCGCAACGCGGATTGGAATCACCTCGTAATCACCGTGGAAATGGAACAATGAACGCCAATATTGGTGTCCATCCTCGACAATCGTTCTCTTCGACCAATAATCCATATCCTGGAGCGCCTTAAGCGGCTGTGAGTGCGACGCAAAGTTACGAAGCGTATGTGGACGCATCGTCGAAATAATATTGAAGAACGAGTTTGAAACCGCAATCACGCGACATGGCGCCGTTGCATCCCAAATATTGTTCATAAAGAGTGAAACTGGTTGATAAGAAAGTCTCTGGCGGTTTGGACGCACGACAAATTCGTATGCGACATAGTCGAGATATTTCTCGCTCATTCTGTTGTCCGCATCAAGCGAAGTCACAATCACATTTTCTGCTGGAATTTTCTTCTTCGCCACATAACGCGAAAGCTCCTCAGCCGCATAGCAAAGGTTTGGGCCTTTTCCTTTTATCTCGCCCGGGATTCCGTCTGGATGTTTGACGATAATAAAATCTTTGAACACACCTTCGAATTTTGCCTTTAACTTCTTTGCCGTCTCTTCAATTTCCGCCCCACCACGCTCCTCGTAGCCGAGCACAAAAATGATTCTATCGAGTGGGAATGTCGAATTCTTCACTGCCTCAACCGATGGCACCAAAGTCTCAAGCCCCTCGTTATAAGCCACCATCACCACTGCGTGATAAACTTCTTTTGGATTCGGAAAATCTTCTTCCGAAGAAGCTGCAATCATCTTCAAATTCGCGATGTGGTCCTCGATTTGGAACGAATATTTCTCGAGTTCTTCCTCGTCTTTCTTGTTGTGTTTAAGTCTTGCAATATCAAGCAACCTAAGACGTTTTACTTCCGCCTCGTAATGTCGTTCATAGCTATCATGTGGCGTTTCAAGGTCCACATATCTTTTATGCCAATCGACACGCTCTGCCTTTTTCACAGTGTCATAACCTTGAACTGTACGATATGCAATTCCAACCGCCTTCACAAGCGTTGTTGCAATAATAAACATAAGATATGCCGTTCCGAGAATCGGCGACACAATCGAAAGAATTACTAAAAGTAAAACCAAAGAATATGAAAGCATCCCCGGTAAAATTTCAAAAAAACGGTACTTTCTCGTTCGAAGACCTTGCGGAATCTCATTGTCAGACCAGTCGCTTTTTGTGTGCGGCTTAAATCGGGGCCCCTTCTTTTTCAATTTTTTCATGAATTTTATCCTTCTCCAAGAAGCCTAATAAGAACCACAAACGTTGCAAGCACGAGCGAGACTGAGAACAAAACGAAATATCCCGCCACCGCGCTTCCCTTTTTCTCAAAAATTTTGATTGCAAGCAAATTATGCAAAATTCCGAAAACAATCGCTAAGATTGGATATGCAAAACGCTCCGTCCAAACATCATCGTGATATCCGCCAGAGTTTGCCATCGAAGACCATTCACCGCCTTGATAACGACCGATGTCTCCATATGAAGTTTTCACAACTGTCGTTGTTGAACCAAGATTCAAAAGTGAAAAAATAAATAGCGCAATCGACATCACCAAAAGAATTACTTGCGCAGCAAGAAGCATTTTGTGACTCTCAAAAATCTTTTTAAAATTTTCCGGAATATTTCTCATATTGGTTATCTATATTATATCATGAGAACGCTAAAAATCTTACAATTCGCCCCAATTCTTACCCGTAGTTACCTCGACTGCAAGCTTAACTGGAAGCTCCGGTGCAATCCCTTCCATCGTTTCTTGCAGAAGCTTTGCGACCTCGTCCTTTTTGTCTTCATCACATTCCACAATTATCGAGTCGTGAATCTGAAGAATCTGCTCCGCGCCTTCCGGCAAAATCGAATCAACTTTAATCATTGCACGTTTCATCAAATCCGCTTCAGTTCCCTGAATTGGCATATTTTGCGCTGCGCGTTCTGCCGCCATGCGAATTACAAAGTTCGACGACTTCACGTCTGGTGTCGGGCGACGACGTCCATAAAGCGTCTCAACATATCCAAGCGTCTTTGCTTGCTCCAAAACGCTATCAAGATAATTTTTAATCGGACTCCTAACACGGAAATAATCATCAATGAAACTCTTTGCCTCATAAAAACTCATTCCAGCCGCATCCGAAAGTCCTTTCGGGCTCATACCGTACATCACACCAAAATTAATCACCTTTGCTGCGCGACGTTGGTTCTTCGTTACCTCTTCCATCGGAATTCCAAATACTTCGCTCGCCGTCTTTGTATGGATATCAACGCCCGAGTTGAAGTTCTCAATCAATTTCTCGTCATTTGAAAGTGCTGCCGCCAGACGAAGTTCAAACTGCGAGTAATCTGCCGAAACAAAAGCCTTTCCCTCTCTTGCAACAAATCCTTTACGGATTTCTTTACCGATTTCCGTACGGACCGGAATGTTTTGAAGGTTTGGACTAAGGCTCGAAAGTCTTCCCGTCGCCGTCACATTTTGCGTAAATGTCGTATGAATCGTGTCGTTTTTATCCGCCAAAGTCGGAAGTGGCAAAATATAAGTCGAGAGCAATTTCGCACTCTCACGATATTCTTTGATTAGCGGAATAATTTCGTGCTCATTTTCAAGCTTATCGAGCTCTTTTGCGCCCGTCGAATATCCCTTTTTCGTCTTCTTAATTCCCTTTGTTGGAAGACCAAGTTTCTCAAACAAAACTTCCGAAAGTTGAATTGGCGAATTTACATTAAAGCTCATTCCCGCCACTTTATAAATTTTTTGTTCAAGCTCCGAGACTTTTTTCTCAAACTCTTCTTTTAGTTTCGCAAAGTGCTCTTTATTGATTTTCACCCCTGTTTTTTCCATCTTATAAAGAACCGGAATCATCGGCAAATCATAGTTCAAATATATTTCCTCGAGCTTCGGATTTTCCGAAAACTTTGCTTTTTCGAGCTTATAATCTTCTTCCAAATTTTCATTAAACGAAAAACCAACTTGTGCTTCCGCTTCTTTCCTCTTCAGAGGATCAATCAAAAATTCCGCTTGACTTACGTCCCAGAATTTCGCGCCATTAAGAATTTTCTCAGCCGTTTTCTCGTCTGCATGCATTTGCATTTTCACATCACGGAAAATCAAAACATCTTTCGGAATTTCGATTTCGTCTTTCTTTTTCTCGACGTTTTTCTTTTCAACGACGCCATTCATAATCGCCTGAACACGCGCTAAAACGTCGTCATGCTCTTTTTCTTTTGCACCCGGATCAAGTTTATCAAGCTCTTCATTATATTTTCGAACCAGCGAATAAAATTCAAGATTTTTGAGCGCATCAACAATTCGTTTTTTCGAAATAACCAAGTCTGGCACTTCCTCAAGTTTCACCGGTGCATCAAACATAATTTCCGCAAGTTTTCTCGACATATACGCCGACTCTTTTCCGGCAATCAATTTCTTTTGCGTTGCGCCTTTAATTTCGTCAATATGTTCATAAATTCCGTCGAGCGTTCCATATTCATTTAAAAGATTTGCCGCGCCCTTTTCGCCAATTCCTGGCACACCCGGAATATTATCTGAGTTATCACCTTTAATCGACTTTAAATCGAGGAACTGAGATTTTTTAATTCCATATTTCTCTTCCACTGCCGGCACATCAAGTTCTTCAAGTGTCGAGAATCCCTTTAAAAGTCGATACATTCTCGTGTTGTCATCAACAATCTGAAGCATATCAAGGTCACTCGAAACGATATAAGTTTCCCACTTACAAACTCCGTTTTCATCAAAATCTTCATCCGCTTGTTTTGCGAGCGTGCCAATAATGTCATCCGCTTCGTAATCATCGCATTCCAAAAATCCCCATCCAAGTGCGTCAATTAAATCGCGAAGCAGTGGAATTTGCGCATAAAAATCTTCTGGAGGTTTAACTCTTCCAGCTTTATATTCCGAAAAAATTTCGAGACGTTTTCTGGTTGAAGTGTGTGCTTTATCCCAAGCCACTACTACCTTCGTCGGCGAAAGTTTTCTGACGATTTCCATCGCAATCGTCGCAAACCCATAAACACCAGAAGTTGGCGTTCCATCGGCGCGCGAAAGATTTCCCATCGCATAGTATCCTCGATAAAAGACACTTTTCCCGTCGATAATCACCAACCTCTTCATTTGCCCTCCTTAAAAATCGATTTTCTTCAAAACTTCATCAACACCAGCCTTGAGCTCATCAACGCCAGAGTTGTTGAGAATATAATAATCTGCCATCGCAATCGGGCCACCTTTTTCAAGGTTCTCGATTTCGCTACGATCACGTTCCTGAATTTCTTCAGTATTAAATGGACGATCTGGGCGTTTACCAACACGTTTGTGGCGAATCGCCTTGTCGACTACCACTGCGAGTACCGAGATTTGTCCTGGAAATTCTTTTTTAAGAATCTTATATTCAGTCCAAGTATAAAGACCGTCCAAAACGACGCGCTTTTGACCTGCCGAAATCAAGCCTTTTGCTTCTTCGATTACCTGGCGAACAACCCAGTCTTTTCCTTCTGTTTCGCGAATCATTTCACGGAAATGTTTTTCGCTTTCGCCGTCTGGTGTGCGCTCAATTCCGCGTTTTTCCATTTCTTTATAAATCATTCCACCGAAATAAACTTTCGGGAAACCAAGTTCTGTAAGATGATCGACAACCACCGACTTTCCAGAGCCAGACATTCCGACAATCGCCAAAACCTTTACATCTTTATCTTTAATCTCTTTTTCTTCCATATCTATATTATACCTTATTTTTTCTCCCAAGGCTTCTTCATCTTGTTCGAACCAGCCTTCTCGACCACTTTTTGTTCAAGATGCCTCTGTTTTTCTCGTTTATGTCCTTTTGCGATTACAATTGTCGACAAAAGCGCAACCATAAATGCAAACGAGAATGCACCAAGCAAAACAAATAATTCCGTCTTGTCTTTCACAATTTCTTCCTCAACTGGTTCAGTCGATTCGGTTGAAAAATCATAATCCCAAGTCTCCGCCAAATCCTGGTTAATTTGCACTTCCTTTCCGTCAACGAAAAGCTTGTGACCGTTCGCAAAAATGTTTGAGTTGTCTTTTACTTCGTTTTCAAGCGCCGAAACATAACTGTCGCCCATTAAAACAATTCGTGATTTTAAGTCGAGTTTCACTTTTACGCTTTTCGCTTTGTCGTTCCCGTTAATCACACCCTCAAAAGTTGTACGTTCCAAGAAATTCAATGTAAGCCCTGATTTCCCATCCGCCTTAATATTTCCAAAAAGCGGATTCTTTCTTGAAATAAATGCGACATCTCCACCTTTTACATTCAAGAGATTGTGTTTATCATTATTCCCCTTTTTAACTGCGTTCGTGTCTCCAGCATATCCAAACGTCGAGCGCTCAACTTCAATCGCCGCCTCCGCGCCATCAACGAAGAAAATATCACCTTTCGACAAATCAAACGATGACTTCTTTACTACAATGCTTCCATCATTTTCCAACGAAACACCGTCCGAAGTTCCAGACACATAGTTTCCGCCAGTAATCGTTACTTCTCCGCCATTCTTACCAAAACGAATTAATGGTGAATCTTTACCTTTTGTGTCAGCCATCACGTTCTCTGCAATTACCGTTCCACCTTCAACCACCATCAATGCACTCGAGTTATCGCTCTCAGTTTGAACCTTTGTATCCGAAAGCTCGATTGTCGAATCGCCATACGCAAAAACTGCGTTTGCATGATTTCCGTCAGTCGAAATTGCACTGTCTGAAATTTTTATTTTTGAGGAATTGATTGAAAGGATTGCAGCGTTAAAGCCGAGTGTGTCTGCCTCACCCGAATCGTCATCACCGGTTTTTGTAAACGTTGACTTCAAAAAGTTTATCGAACCATCTTTTGCGAGAATAATATTTTCTCTCGCTTTAGCTGACTCGTAATTCTGTCCTGTTTCTGAAGTACTTTCTTTATATTCAAAAGTCGCCTTGAGTGATTTCTTTTCTTCAGTCTTACTTTTTGTCGTTGTATCAGCCGTTTGCTCAACTGGTTGTTCTTGCACGGCAAAAACCAAATTTGAAGTCGTAAGTCCAGCCGTCACCGACAAAAACAGCGCACCTGAAACCGCAGTCCCTCTGATTACCTTTTTGTTCATATTCCTCCTAGTGTTCTTCTATTATACCAAAAAATATGCTATAATAACAGAGGATGCCATTGTAGCTCAGCTGGCAGAGCAGCTCATTCGTAACGAGCAGGTCGCTGGTTCGATCCCAGTCAATGGCTCCATATTTTTTTTGCGAATTTTTTTACCGCCCCTTGGGACACACCGAAGGTCCTACCAAGAACCGCCGCCACCGCCACCGGAACCGCCGCCGGAGAATCCGCCACCACCAGACGAACTGCTTGAACTTGATGACATGCTCGTACTTGCCGACGCCATCGTCGAGTTCATGAATGAGTTAAACGTCATTACACTAAATGCATCTGTACCACTATACCAATCCGGCGCTTTAAGATTTATGTCTTCAAACTTTTCCATCCACTTCTTCGAAATTCCAAGCACATATGTGAATGGCAAAATATCGTAGAAATAGTTTGGATATTCCTCAACCATTTTTTCAATTCTTTCCTTTTCAACCGAAGTAAGAAAATCTTTAAAGCCTTTCACTTCGGCATATTTTTCCATGCCATATTCCGTGCGCTTTGGCATCAAAGCTGCAAAGACAATCATGATAATTATGCCAACCAAGCCGAACAAGAATCCAAAGAGATAGTAAGAATCAATTAAGAGTTCCGGCAAGAGCAAGAATGCTGCCGGAATGCCTCCGAAGAAGATTCCCCAAATGATTAAGAAAATTAGTACTTCCTTGCCGACAGTTTTACTACCAAGAAGGCCAGACACCATCACGATAAATCCAATTCCTGGGAATGTTAATGCGAGAATCATGTCTTCATAATCTGCATAATCGATGAATGGCGGAATCGAAATCAAAACGAACGAGACTACGATAAGAAGCCAAAGTAAGAGCGTTTTGCCTCCATTTTTCTCAAAAATCTTATTCTTGTTTTCTTTTGAGTTCTGATTTGCAATAATTTTTGTCGTCGTCTTATAGAATTCATCATAAAGGTCTTTCGACGTTACATCGTTACCTTCTTTAAAAAGTCCTTTAAGGAATAATTTTTCATTCTCATTTTTGCCATCATAGTCTTTCACCTTATGAAGTATAAAACCTTTTTTCTTAAAAAGACCTTCGCCTTCTTTATCTTCTTCGATTGTAAGATAGCCCTTGTTTGCAAGATAAATGAGCAATGAAATCACATCTTTACTATTAGAGCTTCCCTTATACAAAAATCCAACTTCAAGACTATTGGTGTCTTTTGGTGGGAAATATTCTGGTTTAATAAAAGTTTTTGTATCTTTTCCATATTTTGCCCAGAAATAT
>CAZCZD010000036.1:0-7901 GCA_964503305.1 uncultured Candidatus Saccharibacteria bacterium
CCGCGATCGCACGCGAAAAAGGCCTGTTCGATGTCACAGGAGAGGTTTACCAAGCGGAAGCCTTCGACTGATTCCGATTTCTCTACTCTATCTAACTATATCGAAAAAGAGCATCGCCTATGATTCCGGTGTGCACTCGGTCAATAGGATTCACAAATCAATAGCAAAACTTTCACCTGCGCTCAAATTGAGGGCAGGTATTTTTATGCATCGAAGCCATCGAAGTGCACTTCGTGATACCCACAAGGTGTCCTAGCATTGAGATCTAAATCTGTGATCTTGTCGTGTAGTTTACCCCTATGCTGACAAACAGAAAACTTCGTTTTTTCATCCTATATAAAAGATGAGTTTATCATTTCTCCGATATTACCTATTTTTTTGATGCCCCCAGAGAAAAGGCAAGATTTTTTTTGTGTATCGCGAATTATTTTCTTATGAAGGGATAGCAGAAAAAGAGGATGGATAAATGAGTAAAAAAAATAAGAAAAATTTCAATCAAGTACCACGCTCTGGAGTCGAAATGTACGCAACTATAGTTTCTACTCTTGTTGAAGCGTTTGCATCGGTAGAAAAACAAACGACAGTCCCTGCAGTTTTCGTTGGCTTTGAGCCAGGATTTGCACGAGCTATTACATACATTCGCAATCATAGTTGCATTGATGAGCAAACACGATATCAGATCATGTGTTTTGCAAATCCCGTGCCGCCAAAAATTGCAGAGGCCTTTCACGAGAGAGAGCTTGAGATTTTGCGACAATCGATTTTAAGGAAATGCGAGCGAAAAACTGCTGCAAAAGGTGCTTCAGAGGCGACTGCACAGATACCCCAAAATGAATTGGAAGAAAAAAATGAACTTGTGACACCGCTATGCCGCGAAATGTTCCAGCATCATCTGAGCCACCTCGCGTCAACCGCTTACATCCTGTTTCCTGTAAGCGATCCATCAAGCGCAAATGAACTAGAAACTGTCTTTCAAGACGTGCTACAACCTGCAGGTATTCAATTTGCTGGTTGTCTCATCATCGAGGAGAATTTCGTGTCGCGGACGAATCCGTTCAATGGAAAGGATACGATGGACACTCGTGCAGAAGATGGTATTTATGTTTTCAAGAAAGCGGAGAATCTCCCAGAGACGAAGACGTATTTTATTGAGGCGGTAAATCAATCAAATCCCAAAAAATTTTGGAAGGATCTTCGCGATATCGCCTTTGGGATTGTTCGTGGATCAACAAAACACCCCGTAAATCGTTCTATTTCTCCCTTTCATTGCTGGGATTATTACGACCGAAACGATGGGTACAAATTTTTGCTCAAACGACAAGAATCCTTAAATCAAGAAAGCAAGCGGCTACGCATGATGCAACAGAACCGTTGCAGGAAACTGCATGCTTGGGAGATTGTTCAAGACAAAAAACTGCTCGCCGTGACTCGAAATCTTGGAGAGATAGGGGGATTGCCTGAATTTTTTCATTCTTTGCAGGATTTGGATGTAAGCAATCACAATATTGTCTATTGGGCGTTTGTCCGCTATCTTCCGCCCAAAAGCCCAGTGGACGAACTTTACCTAGAAAACTGCCGCAACGATCCCACATGGGATCCGACCGAAAATGGTCCTGAATATGACTTGATAGAAGACTCACATTTATGCGCTTCTTGGGAAGACGTTCGAACATTCATCATGGATCAGGAGCATGATGGAGACGTTTCGCTCTTCAGCTTGGGCGCGGAACACCGCCCGTGGATGCAAGTCATCCGACAGGTTTTCGCCAGCAAAGAGGGAAAGATCGGAATTTCCGAGAAATTCGACGGCATCTTTCATGCCCCGCTCCGGCAAGCGCTTCATGAATACGATGACGTGCGGGCGATGTTCCCTGAAGCCACAGAGGACGATTTTCCGCAGGATGCATTGCAGCAATTGCTGTACGAAGGTAACATCATTGCAAATGATGAGGAACATTGTTTGTACCTTTGCTCGCAGGAAGACGACACGCAGAAACCAATTGCGGAAATCCCCCGCTATTCTTCTTCTACCCTCGATGATATGTGGACTGACATTTTCGTGCATAACTGTTGTTTCCTGTGCTTGGATCCCGACGTAGTCAGTCGAGATTATCTAATGATTTACCAAGAGAGCGGAGAAGCGGGAGATTTCCGCTGCCAGTTCTTTCCCGATTCGGCTGCGGCTGTACACGCGAAAGAACTTCTGTCATTCGACATCTATCTGCCTCCCCGTTCCCTGCAGGATGCCATCGTAACAGAGTATCGCATCGCGGAGGATGCGAAGCAAACGGTACAGGCGATCCACGATGCCGTTTGCGGACGCAGGTTGTTTCCCGAGCTCGGCAACGCCGTCCTCGATTTCTCGGCGAGCCGCAATCTTCCACAGCCGTTGGCATCAGCACTTTACGTCGCATCCTGCGAAACGGAGATCGCGAAACAAAATAAAGAATTGCTGAATTACTTTGAGGCATGCGCACAATTCGTCGTTACGGTGCTACTGTCACTCCTGCAGGAAGAATCGCCAGAGAAATTTTGGGGCGCAATGTCCGTTTATTCCAAATATCACGCAAAAGACAAATGCTGCCGCTTTGATTTCGGCACTTGGACGACCTATTTCCGTGCACTAAAAGCCCGAAAGGAATTGTACCAGTACTTTGGTGATTCGGAAATCCTTGGCCGAGTGGAAGCGCTTTTGACAAATACATTTGAAGAAATTGAAAAATTTCTGGAAGCAGGCAGAAATTTCCGCAATGGTGTTTCTCATGGCGGTCGCTGGACGGATCGGATGGATGAAATGGATAGTGCGGAGTACATCGATCGCGTGCTGGATTTGAACCAGCAATTACTCCGTTTGTTTTCCAACATGGAATTTCTTTATGTAAAACCAGCCAAAAAAGTGCCATTCCCCACACCGAGAAAAGTGTTGTGGATGCAAGGGCCGATGCCGCGCTTACGCCCAGCGCCAAGTTTTGAATTTTCGAATCCAGAGATGTTGGAAAACGTGGAAATCCCTACCATCTTCATCTATCATCGCGATTCGCAACAGCTCATCCGCTTGCTTCCGCTCCTCCGATATGGAATGCTGGCAGATATGGATTCGGAGCTCGTATCCGCTTGCTATGCACAGGAAATCGATAATATTACACCCGATACACAAATCGAAGATGCAACGCGTGCGGGTTATGCAGCTTCTTGGGCAGTCCAATGGAAATCCTACGATTGCGGTGCCGGCTGCGGAGCGAAAAAAAGCGACCAATACGCAGAAAGCGGCCTTTATGAAGACGGGCGAGCTTTGTACGAGCTCTTTGCAGAAATGCTCCAGCGAAATGCCACAGAAAAGCAATGACAAAAATGATATCAGGACTTTTTCTCTTGCACTGCTGATGAAGCGGTGCAAAGAGAAAAAAAGAACCCACCATTAAGGAGTGCAACGGCATGGCAAAATTTTATCCCTCACTTGACGAGATTCCCTATCTGCACGAGCCCGTCACAGCAGGCGAGGGAGAGCTATTGAACTGGCTCGACGCACATCTGGACGATTCATATGATGTCTACTTCCAACCGCGCGTCAACGGCAATCACATGGATGTCGTAATCTTACGGAAAAATCACGGCGCGATGATTATTGAAGTAAAGGATTGGAATCCAGACAGCTACTGGATCGACAGCAGCAATCAATGGCACGTGCGAACGGAGCGTGGCTGGCACGCGATCACGGAAGACCCCATCGAGCAGGTGACTCGTTATCGGAAAGCACTTTACCTCCTGTATATGAACGGCTTCCAAGAAGCGTTTGCGGGCGATAACAATATGTACGGCATGATATCGCGCTGCGTGTTTTTTTCTCGTGCTCCGCGCGCGTGGGCGGAGGAGATACGACGGGAGCACTACGCTGACGAGCCAAACCTACAAATTGTGGGGCGGGAATTCATGGAAGATTCCGCGTATTTTGCGCATGCCTTGGACTATGCGTACCTGAGCAAACCCTGGTCATCAAAGATTTTCACGGATACGTGGTATGACGAACTCTGCCGCCTGCTCCAGCCTTCCATGCACACGCGAGAAAACGTCAAGCATAACCGCGATCCGCTGAACCAGCAGCAGGAACGTCTTGCAATAAGCCGTCAAGGTCGCCGCCAGAAGATCTGCGGTCCTGCGGGTACAGGCAAAACGCGAACACTCGCGCACCTCGCTGTCCACGCGTGGCGGCGGCTCAACGAAGCCACACGGTCTCGCAAAGAGGTTCTCGTCCTCACGTACAATATTACGCTTAGGAGCTACATCCACGATGCGATCCGCGACGTCCCAGAAACATTTATGATGTGCGACATCATTATCAAACACTACCATCTCTTCATCAGTGATTATGCGCCAAAACTCGCAGACGGAGAGCGACGGCCAGACGGTTTCCTCGATACGTTTCGCGTGGAAAATCCAGCCCCAGATATGATGTATGATGTCATCCTTGTGGACGAAGTGCAAGACTACCAGCGCCTGTGGATCGAGAACCTCTACACCGTGCTGAAACCTGGTGGTGAGATTGTCTTCTTCGGCGACGAGCACCAAAATATCTATGGGCGCAAGATGGAGAAGTCCGCTGACCAGCCGCCGCGTCCATACACTGGCATCCCCGGTGCCTGGAACATCCTCAAGACATCGTTCCGCACGGCCAACAGCATCGCGCAGCTCGCGAATGCGTTCCGCACGGCGTTCTTGCCCCAATACAGCGCAGAGGACATCGAGATGGAACTACAGCTGGCTGGAGCCTGCCGCATTCGCTATCATTACGGCACCCCAAATCCAGAAACTATGCACGACATCGACCAAAGATTTTTGCAAGAGGCGTTCCATAAAGAGCGGAAAGGGAACGGACAAAACGACGTCGCATTCCTCTCGACCGAACGGTCGGGGCTGCGCGATATCGACGAGACATACCGCCGGCATGGCCACGAAACAACGACGGTCTTCGAAATGAAAGAAACGTTCGACCGATTGTACAACAATCTTTTTCTACAGGGGCTTCGCGGGCGCAAACTCAAAGAAACCCTCGATGAGCGGTTGTACGACATGCGCCGCAGCAAAAAATTCAATTTTCGAATGGAGAATGGAAAGACAAAAATCTGCACAATCCACAGTTTCAAGGGTTGGGAGCTCGATACCGTTGTCCTGCTCGTGACACCGCCAAGTGGAGAGGAACGCGGTTCGGACGAAGAAGCAGAAAGTTGGGAGGAACTCCTTTACACTGGCATCACGCGCGCACGACACAATCTCCTCATTTTCAACACGGACGATCGCTTTGACCGCTTCATTCGAGAGTATGCAAAAGATTGTGCGGATGTCATCGAATTGCAGGATGCCTATGCCGATGACGAAATCCCATTTTGATCTGAAACGAAAGGATTCCATATCTTATGATGACCTATTATCTCTATCTTGACGAGAGTAGCGATTTCAAGGAAACGCGAGGCTACCCTTCCATCGTCGCTGGATATCTCCTCGAAGGGCAAGGACTTACGGATAAGTCCGCGCAGCGCCTGATGGCCCGCGTGAAAGCGACAACCCCCGACTACTCCGCCGTCCCACTCGAAGACTTCCACGCAATGACGGCGTCCTCCGTGTTGGGACTTCCCTCGTACATCGTCGCGCTCCTCCGGACGCTCACAGAGGAACGGGCGCGCATCGTTATGTTCCAGAACCAACGGAATAACGTCATCGTGGACAGCGATCGAACGTACCTGAACGTGTTCGCAAGCGGTGTTCTCGCGCTTCTCCAGACGCTTTTTGTAGAATCGCGGACGGATCCGGAGGGCTGCCAGCTAAACATCCTCTACGCACAGCGTAAGGACATGGCATTTGCAGATGAGGACGGGCAACATATCCCCATCAATGAAGATGAGTACCAGCGCCGCATTCAGGAGCGCATTGAGTTACTACTTGCAAAGCTCCCGTCGGTTGACCGTCAACGTGTCAAAATCGGTTTTTTCAACAAGGCAAAGGCAACCGAAGATGCCAGTCTCATGATTGCCGATGCCGTCTGTTTCGCCCTCGGCTGCGAGCGGAAAAGTTTTTCCAAGGAGCAGCGCAATGCCGTGGACGCACTTCCGCAACTTACTTACGTCGTTCCAGAAAAACCAGCGTGGGAACACATCCAGGAATGCTTCCTGCAGGGACGCACGGCCGACGCCATCTTGCTCTGGTACGGCCTGTATAAAGATGAGCTTGCTGGCCACCGACGCGCTTTCGAAAACCTTCTTGTCCGCTACTACGAGGGTGCGGATGAGTTCGAGCGCTCCATCACGGAGCAAATCATCTCCCAGTATCTTCTGCAACTCACGAACCGCCGTCAGTACACCAGCACGAACAAACTTACGGCAGCTCTACAGGAAAGCTTCTTCCCACTTATGGAAGCGCACGGAATCGCGCTTGATAAGATGAAGTTCGACCTCCATTTCCACCGCCTAACGACAGCGACACACGTGGGGAACACACAGGTTTCGGAGCGAGAAGTGGATGCGTGCCGCAAGCTCCTGTTTTGCTTACCGAAGACCTACGAGACTCTTGGCTATTATATGAACTACAAGCTCCGCGAGGTAGAAAATCTCAAGAACGCGTATGCTTTCGACGAGGCGCTCGATATGCTGAAAAACCAGGAAGAGTGCCTCACCAACATCCTCGACGTGCTCGAGGACGTTGGTGACCTCGGTGCGTTCCAGAAGGGCGTAACTTCGGACACACTCGGCAAGGTCTACGGCTCAATGATGCAAGTGCGGGCGTTTCTCGCACGGCGTGACTCCGCACAGATCGCGCTCGCGCGCAGAGATTTTGAGAATTCCGTCGCGCAGTTCACCAGCGAGATGCAGAAGCAACGCGAGCATCAGTATTGCGCATCGCTCGAAACTTTCGCCGGCGCGTACGATGATGCGATTACTCACCTCGCACGCGCTGTCGGTTGCGACGCTGCGGAGCCTACGTCCATCCTCGTTGCCATCCTAGGCGCGACAAACACGAGCGCTCAGCTCTTCTCGCTCGCGGTCTACGCCGACCTCATGGATCAGGCGCTCTCCGATGATCATTCACTCGGGCGTCGGCTTTACGAAGCGTGGCAGGCGAAAAGTGGCGAGGTCAACAAGTTGTTCCCAAAAGAGTCTGAAGACCAGTACCCTCGCACGCTCATCCTCTGGCACTTCGCTTCTGCATGTGCACAACTGAACAACCGTAGCGCAAAAAAATATTACGAGCGCGCCATCCGCGCCTCGCTCCCCAACAAGTCCGACTTCGCGTCACGTTTGCCGAACGTCGCTGCGACCCTCGTCATGGAAGTTGACCGCGTCATCCGCCTTGATGCAGACCGTGACACGCATATCCGCGACCTTCGCACACACTACGACACGTTCATGACATGTAATCTCCCGCCTGCCATGCGCACCTGGTTCGGGCCATGGGAGAATTCCCTTCGCAAACTTACCTCGCAGAAAGTTTCCCGTATGCGTGACACCCTCCTCGGCTTCGTACACGGCACACCCGTAATCTGAAGATATAAAAGATGTCCTGCCGCGTTTTGCAGCAGGGCATCTTTTAATACACGAATTTTTAAGCCCGCAATCACCGCTTTTTCTTTTCGAGATCTTTGACCATTCGATCGCACATCTCCACGATGGCATTTTTTGTTTCTTCTACCAGATCTTCCATCTCTTCTGGAGAGCCGCATGCTTCAGTTTTCGTCATGAAAGAGGTTTCTTCCTCGATGATTTCATCGAAAAAATCGACAATCCGCTTTGCTTTTTTATAAACAAGCGGCATCTTCAATTTCTTCGTTCCGCTCTTTCCACCGCTCGAACCTCTCGCGGATTTGCCGATTCCCAAGGGAACCTGGAACATGTCTTCGTACGCATCCTCGATGA
>CAZCZD010000037.1:0-5228 GCA_964503305.1 uncultured Candidatus Saccharibacteria bacterium
TTCTAAAAAAGTATTGATACTTCCAGTATTTTTGAAAGTATTCCAAGCAATTTCTTTTATCATAAGCCATCATTTCTCCTTTGTCAATTAGTGTACCCTTTTTTTAAAAAATTATGTGACATTTTCGTTATTCTTACCTAAAAAAGTTTTCGTTGTTTTGCCAGTCTTCTTTAACTTTGACCCATGTTTTTAAGTTTACTTTAGTCCCAAAATTTTTCTCCATATCTTGTCTTGCCAAAGTTCCTATTCTTTTAAGCATACTACCATTTTTTCCTATAATAATTCCTTTATGTGATTCTCTTAAGGTATAAATAGTAGCTTCTATTTGATACATATCTTCACCTGTTTTGCTCTTTTTTGATTTCATCTTATCACATTTAACAAATATTCCGTGTGGTACTTCATCTTTTAAAAGAATTAGTGCTTTCTCCCTTATTGTCTCCTCTGCAAGTTGTCTTAAAGTTTGGTCTGTATACTCATCTATATTATAGTATGCAGGACCCGGCTTTAAGTTCTTTTCTATTTCCTCCAATACTTCTTCCCTGTATTTATTTTTTAATGCTGAAATAGGAATTATAGCTTTAAAATCGTATTCATTTTTATATAATTCTATTAATTCTGCAAGTTCTTGTTTTTGAATTAAGTCAATTTTATTTATAATTAATATCGTGTTTTTGTGTGATTCTTTAATCTTTTCTAATACTTTTTTGTCTCCTCTTCCAATCTCTTTGCTATCTGCTTCTATTAAAAATAAAATCACATCTGAATCTTCTATTGCTCCCCAAGAAAGTTCTATCATATTCTCATTTAATTTTGTTTTTGGTTTGTGTATTCCTGGTGTATCTGTAAATATAATTTGTGAATTCTCTCTATTTACTATTCCTCTAATTTGCGTTCTCGTTGTTTGAACTTTATTTGCCATTGCTGCAATCTTTTCTCCAACTAGCAAATTAATTAATGTTGATTTTCCAACATTTGTCCTTCCTATTATTGATACAAAACCTGATTTAAAATCCTTGTCCATTTTTCCTTCTTTCTTTTGTCATTTGCCAATTGATAGTAATGATGACAAGTATCTTTGGCAACTGACCTATAAAGTATATATATTTTTTTGAAATAAAATTTAAATAAAAACATTGGAAGTTTCCAACTATTTTATTTTAATTTTTTATTAAAAATATTATATATTATTTGTGAAATTTTTTTAATAAATCCATTGGAAACTTCCGACTATTTTATTTTAATTTTTTTCAAATATTTTATTTTACTACTCGAACAATATCATTATAAGTTACAATGAGCGAAAGTGCAATCAAAATCGAAAAACCAATCAACTGTATTTGCACTTCTGTTTCTTTTTTCATTGGCTTTTTGCGTATTGCTTCTATTATTAGTATTAAAATTTTCCCACCATCTAAAGCTGGTATAGGAAGCAAATTAGTTACTCCTAATGATACAGATACAAGTGCAATTATATATACATAATTTACAATTGTAGTTGTTTGACTTACAACTTGTGAAATTCCTACTGGACCTGTCATATCCTTTATTCCAATTCCACCTGTGAATAGCATTTTTAAACTCTCAGCAATAGATGCCAAAAAGCCTCCTGTAGCTTGAAATGCAAGCCCAACATTTTTATATACAACAATAACTAATACGAAATACGCCATCAATCCAAATATGATATTTACTACTGCCCCTGCTGATACAATTGCAATTCTTTTAGGAATACTAGCATTAGAAAATGAGCGTTCAAGTTCAGAATCCTCATTTTCTCCTTCCATACTTACAAATCCTCCCAAAGGGATCAATCTAAGTGCATATTTCGTCTCTTTACCTTGTTTTTTTAAAATAGTAGGTCCAAATCCTATTGCAAATTCATTTACTTTAACTTTACAAAGCTTTGCTACTAGAAAATGTCCTCCTTCATGTATGAATATTAAAAATCCTAATAAAAATATTATCTTTAACGCATTTAATAATATTAAGCCCAAAAT
Organism: uncultured Candidatus Saccharibacteria bacterium; assembly: GCA_964503305.1. Taxonomy (GTDB): domain Bacteria; phylum Patescibacteriota; class Saccharimonadia; order Saccharimonadales; family Saccharimonadaceae; genus Nanosyncoccus. Next base: position 2,001 of record CAZCZD010000037.1, read on the forward strand.
TACCTCCTAATTATCTTCCATCTACATTTTCTCTAACATTTCTATTTGAATCTATTTTTGACTTTTTTTTTATATCCTCTATTAAATTTAATACATCTAATACCATTGATTTTTCAATATTAGAGGCACCTCTTTCATTCATAGATTCCATAACTTTTTTTAGTCTTTCTTTAGCTTCTGGCAATACTCTATCGTATTCTTCCTCTCTAGCACGTAAAACTGCATCTTTTGCATTTTTATATCCAAAACTTCTAGAAAATTTCGAAACACATTTTCTTTGATTTATTGCCTTATTCGTCAACTCACTGCTTTCTTTGTTGTGATTAGAATATATAAGAACTGGCTCGCTTGGTGTTTCACCTCTCGCAAATATTTCTAATACATCATATCTTTTTGTATCCTCAATATATTTTATTGTTTCTGGCATACCTTGATATGTCTGATTATGATGTGTTGGAACCACTAGTCTTCCCCATCCTTTTGTTGCTACTTGACCCTCGTATCTTTCAAGGATTGATATTCTACTCTCTAGATCACATACAGCAAGACCTCTAACAATAACAGTATATCCTAAATCCTCTAACTCTGTTATTGACTCATCTGCTATTCTGTTATTTTTCATAGTTCCTTCAAATATTATATTGTATTTTTCTCTTCTTAGTTCTTCAATCAATCTACTCGTCCATGTATTGCTTTCTTGATCGGTTATTTTAGTATATAAGTCCGGATATAATTTTGCAATTTCTTCACTCTTTGGATGAAAAGGCTTTATTTCGTCACTATTTATAATAACAACATTATCATCTTTAAACATTTTTGTAGAATAACCTAATATTCCACTTTTTCCTGCTCCGGTTTGACCACCTATTATAACAGAAATAGGATGTTTCTGCGGTGTTTTTCCTCCTGTATACGTTCTTTTTATTATTCTGTAATACATCTCATGTTCTTGTTCTGTTAGTTTATATTTTTTTAATATTTCTTCTTCATTTTCTTGCATAATAGCTACCCTCTTTTATTTATTTCTTTTCCATATATATTAATTATCTTATCTATAATTTCTTCATCAAACTGGTACATCTTTGTTCTTTCTTCTATTAGTTTAGTTAATCTTTCTTCTTTATCGGGTGTTTCTTCTCTTGAAGTTCTTGCTATTTTTGCAGCCATTATTTCCACAGCTATTTCTAATTTTGTATTATCATTCATTTTTACACCTCCCATATTTATACTATTGTTGTAAAAATTATAATCATATATATAAATGGTGCTATGAATATTACACTATCGATTCTATCAAGCATTCCTCCATGTCCTGGAAGCATTGTGCCATAATCTTTGCAATCTGCAAATCTTTTTATACTAGATGCCGCAAAATCTCCCACTTGGCTTATTATACTTAATATTAAGGTTACTATACCTATATATAAATATGTTATTCCATTAATATTTAAAGATGCAAAATGATTTGCAATTAGTGCATATATAACACCAACTAATATAGCTCCAATCATTCCTGCTATGCAACCTTCGACTGTCTTTTTAGGGCTTATTTTGCTAAAGTGATGTTTTCCAAAATACTTTCCTACAGTATATGCAAATACATCTGTCGCCCAGGCTATCATCATAGTATATCCTAACATTAATTTTCCTTTTTCAGTCATCACAATTAAAGCAAGAAACGTTATAAATCCAACTATGTAAGCTATTCCCAAAAATGTATAAGCTATATCTTTAAATGTAAATTTCATATCTGTTAATATTATATGCAAAAATAATATTAATAAAATCACAGGTATACCAAATAACACTATTAATTTAAAAACTTCTATTGAAACCAATGATACTAGAAAAACCATTAGTGTGCTTACATACCCTAACCATTTAATTGGTTTACAAATTTTTGATACAACATTAAAATACTCATACATACAAATAATGGCAATTACCATTATTGCAAAATCTATTATTTGCGGTGTGCCAAGAGCTATTATTAGTACAACTAATGGGAACCCAATTAAAGATGTTAAAACTCTTTTTAAATTCATATATTTTCTCCTTCTTTACACATTTTGCACATTTGGGACCAGGTCTTTGGTGTGCATTAATTCGCTCCAAATTTTCTTGTTCTTTTTTGATATTCTATTATGCTATTTTCTAAATCTTCTTCAGTAAAGTCAGGCCAATATTTTTCTACAAATAAAAACTCTGAATACACCAATTGCCATGGCAAGAAATTACTTGTTCTCATTTCTCCACTTGTCCTTATCATTAAATCTGGATCTGGCATTCCTTGAGTGTATAAATTGTTTGAAATTGTATGTTCAGAAATATCTTCTATAGATATTATTCCATCTTGAACTTGCTTTGCAATTTGTTTTACTGCATGAAGTATTTCATCTCTTCCACCATAATTTATTGCGATATTAAAAGTTACTCCTGTATTGTTTTTTGTTCTTTCTATACAATCCTTCATTCTATCTTGCATTTTTTGTGAAAGAGCTGTTAGATTTCCTAAAAATTGAACTTTTATATTTTCTGAATCTGCTATTTTAGCATATTTATCTAAATAGCTTTGGAATAATAACATTAATGCTTTTACTTCTTCTTCTGCTCTTTTCCAATTTTCTGTCGAAAATGCATATACTGTTATATATTCTAATCCAATTTTATTTGCATATCTTACAATATTTTCTAATGTTTCAGCCCCTTGTTTATGTCCTAGTGCTACAGGAAGTCCTTTTGATTTAGCCCATCTTCTATTGCCATCCATTATAATAGCAATATGTTTAGGCATATTTTCTTTAACAAACTCCATTTTAAATTATTTTCCTTTCTTAACGATTGAAAAAGAATTAAATTGTAATTATTTTTCAATCTCTCCTTACTTATTTCTATTTTTAATATATATTGCAAGTTCCTTTAAAAATTCGCCTTTTTCACCATATTTTTCTACTATATTAACCGCTTCATTTGTTATATTATCTAATATATTGTGAGCTTCTTGCAAACCATATTTTGTAACATATGTGCATTTGTTTTTTTCACGGTCATTTCCAACTGGCTTTCCTGTAATTAATTCGTTTCCTTCTTCTGATAAAATATCATCTTTAATTTGGAATGCAAGGCCAATTTTTTCTGCATATGTTGTAAGTTCTTCTAATTCTTCGACTGAAGCTCCTCCTAAAATTGCTCCCATTCTTACACACAAGCGAATTAATGCACCTGTTT
>CAZCZD010000037.1:5238-7326 GCA_964503305.1 uncultured Candidatus Saccharibacteria bacterium
TTAAAGAGTTATAATCTAATCAATGAATATACCTTGAAGGACTGTCGACAACCGTAAGGCCTTCTGCAATCGATACTACTAGCTCCGGATCTAACTCTCCTGCAATCATTCTGTCTATAGCAACAGCAAATTCATTAAATACTTTCACTTTATTTTGTAGTTCTTGTAAATCTGTAGTGTTTATTAAGTCTTCACTAATTACTATAAATGCTTTATTTAACAAGCCATCTCCTGCGAGAACAGCTGTTGCTTCATTAAACTTTTTGTGATTTGTAAGCTTTCCATGCCTAAAATCATCATTATCTATTGCAGGTAAATCGTCATGAATTAATGAAAAATTATGTACCATCTCTATTGCAACAGCATATGGCATGCATATTTTGTTGTTTTCTAAAAATAGGTTGTTAGTAGCTAATACAAGAATTGGTCTGATTCTCTTTCCTCCAGATATTAAACTATATTCCATTGATTCATTTAACATTTTTTCTGGGCATGCCTCATTTTTGACATATTTTTTGAGTTCTGCTTCTACGATATTTTGATAATTCTTTAATTCTTCTTTAAAATCCATATTTAACTCCTATATAGACATTATTTCCATTTCCTTTGCTGCTATAATTTTATCAATTTCTTCTTTATTTTTATCTGTTATTTTTTGAATTTCGTTCTCTGAAGCCTTTAGTTCATCTTCTGTAATTTCTCCATCTTTTTGCATAGCTTTTGCTTTATCCATTCCATCACGTCTTGCATTTCTAACCGCAACTTTTGCATCTTCTGCATATTTCTTGATTTCTTTAACTAATTCTTTTCTTCTTTCTTCTGTTAATTCTGGAAATACAAGTCTTATAACCTTTCCATCATTATTTGGGTTAATTCCTATTTCTGATGCTAAAATTGCTTTTTCTATTTCTTTTAAAATACTTACATCCCATGGTTGTATCATTATCATCCTTGCTTCTGGAACTGATACTCCTGCTACCTGATTTATTGGTGTTGGTGTTCCATAATAATCTATTCTAACTTTATTTAATATTGCAGGATTTGCTCTACCTGCTCTAACCTCTGATAGTCTTTCTGTTAGGCTATTTATTGCCTTTTCCATTTTTTCTTTAATTTCTGAATAATCCATTTTTATACCTTCCTTTCTAAATTGGGGACAGTCCCCTTTTGTAAATTTAATTTTTAACAATTGTTCCTATTTTCTCACCCTTAACAACTCTTACTATGTTTTCTGGGTCTGCTATTCCAAAAACTATTAATGGAATATTATTATCTTTGCATAATGCTGTTGATGTTGAATCCATAACTTTTAAATTTTTTTCTAAAACCTCTTGATATGTAATTTCATCATATTTTGTTGCAGATGGGTCAAGCTTTGGATCTGCAGAATATACTCCATCTATTGCTTTTCCAAGTAATATTGCATCTGCTTCAATTTCTGCAGCTCTAAGTGCTGCTCCTGTGTCTGTTGTAAAGAATGGATTTCCTGTACCACAAGCAAATATTACTACTCTGCCTCTGCCTAAATGTTTTAAAGCTTTTCTTTTTATAAATGGTTCTGCTATTTCTCTCATTTCTATAGCTGTTTGTACTCTTGTGTATACTCCTCTAGCTTCTATGGCATCTTGAAGTGCTAGTGCATTCATTGCTGTAGCTAGCATTCCCATATAGTCTGCTGTAGTTTTTTCCATTTGTTCTCCATTACGTCTTCCTCTCCAAAAGTTGCCTCCTCCAACAACTATTGCTACTTCAACTCCCATTTCTACTACTTCTTTTACCTTGTCGCAAATTTTACCAACAACATTTATGTTGATTCCTGTTTTGTCATCGCCTGCTAGTGCTTCTCCGCTTAGCTTTAAAAGCACTCTTTTATACTTTGCTTCTGACATTTTGCATTCATTCCTTTCTTTGTCCCAAAGGGACCGTTTCTTTTTGGAGCATTGTCCCAAAGGGACCGTTTCTTTTTGGGACATTCCATTAAGCGCATTCTATCATAGTTTTTTAAAAATCTCAATAGAAATTTTGAATTTATCCACAAAAATTTTCCAATTATTTTTTATTTCTATTGATTTTTTATAAATAATATGT
>CAZCZD010000038.1:0-7197 GCA_964503305.1 uncultured Candidatus Saccharibacteria bacterium
TGCTCCTTCGACTTGAGTGGTAGTAGCTTTAAAGTGTGCAAGATTGTTACGAGTCAAGCCGTTTTCGAAAGCATATTGCGAGAGACCTTCTTGGAAAACTTTACTGAAGAATTCAGCTTGGAATTCATCAATTGGTTTTGGCATATGGACGAGAGGAGTAGGGTGAGCTTTATAATAGCTTGCGCCGATCATTACGAAAGCGAGGAACATTGCATTATCGAGAATTTTGTTGAGAGTCGGGTCATCGATGGCGTTAAAGTGTTTTCCCTTGTGAGCTTCAGGGTGTTTTGCAAAAGTGATTTTTTCAGTGAAAATTGTGTTATCAATTCCCTGGTAGACAAAAGTTCCGACTGAAGTTTCTTTATCAAAATAGTAGCTTAAGAATTTAAAAAAATAGTTCGACGACTTCATTGGGTCGATCATTGCTGCTGGTCTTTGGTTGGTATTATCTTGCATAATGCTCCTATTTTAAATTATTTACTAGTTTTTGAAATTGTTCGCCACGATCTTTAAAATTTTTAAACATATCAAAACTTGCAGCGCCTGGGGACATTAAGACGACCGGATGAAGTGGCTTGGTGGCTGGAATGCAAAGGTCGTAATTGCGACTCGTGTCGTCGGCGATTTTTTCGGCAACTTCACGTGCGCGATTTACGGCCGATTCAAGGTCATTAAAAAGTTCAAACTTTTCAGGGTCTTCGTTCTCGGCAAGATAATTCTTAATTTCGCCGATCAAGAGCACTTTTTTCAAACTTTTTGCAGTACTAAGGCGATTTTTATAATCGGTTAAATCAAGATGACGATCTTTTCCTCCAGCAATGAGAATTGTTGGGTCATTTTCGAAAGTCTTAATTGCAACGTCGGTTGCTGGGTAAGAGGCCGAGAAATTGTCATCATAATAACGGACTCCATTTAGTTCGCGAACGAATTCGATACGATGTGGAAGTCCTTTGAAATTTCTAATTCCAGATTTAATACTATTAAAGAGATTTTCGTCTGCGAGTAAATCGTCGAGGGATTTATTGAAAAATCCAGCAATGGCAAGAAGTGCTGCTTCGGCATTTTCGGCATTGTGTTCGCCAGGAACTTGAAGCTCGTTTAAAATTTCTTGGACCTTTTCAGTACGTTCAATTGGATAGGTAGATTTTTTGCCCTTAGAAAGATTTCCGATACGTTTACTGTTCTCGTTTTTCTCATAATAGACACAATAATCATTTTCAGTTTGGTGACGAGCGATATTGGCTTTGGCTTGATGATAGTCTTCGAGATTGTAATGGCGGTCAAGATGATCTTGTTCGACGCGTAGAACAACTGCGACGTGCGGCGATTTGTCTAGGTCCCAAAGTTGGAAACTACTCATTTCATAGACAACAATGTCGTCCTCGGCGATTTTATCGAGTTCTTCGATTGATGGGTTGCCAATGTTGCCAACAAGATAGACTTCGCGAGAAGGCCACTCAGAGTTTTTAATAATTTCTTTAAGAATGCTGACAATAATTGAGCAGGTTGTACCTTTTCCTTTTGTGCCAGTTACGCCGATGATTTTTGCTTTGCAATTCTCAAAAAAGTATTTTGTCATCGAGCACCAACTAGTATCGAGTGGGTGGACGGATGGACTACGAAAAACTTGGTCATAATCTTCAAGTTTGAAACCCTTAACATCTTCATCTGTGAAGTTGTCGAAAATTTGGACGTGGTTGCCGCGTTCTGTAAAATATTTCTTGATGGCGTTACCTTCAACACCACCGCCGAGTACTGCGATATTCATACTATATATTATACAACAAGATAGAAGTTATGGCTAAAATTTCAAGCGGTCTTCAAGCGCATTGACGAGAGATTTTTCGCATGAGCCAACAGTGACGAAAGCATGAATGCCACTTGCTGCGAATTCGCGTGCAAGTTCGACCATGGTGGCTTTGTCGATTTTTTTAATGATGTCCGGAATGTCGTCGTAGCGGTTAATTAGGCCGACTGAGAAGTAATTTTCAGCGTAATAATCTGAAATTTGGTTAACGGTTTGGGCGCCCATTTGGTAGCGACCAAGCGCGTAGCTTTTTGCGGCCTCGATATCTTCTTCGTCAATTTCGCCGTTTAAGGCGCGGACCATTTCGCGTTGGATAAGTTCGAATAATGCTTCGGCGGAATCTTCATTTACTTCGCCATCAAAATCCCAGCTGGAATAGTTAATGCTGTGGCTCATGCCAGAACCCATGCCATAAACAAGTCCTCTGCGGCGAGCTTCGCCAAAAATGCGCGAGCTCATAGTGCCATTTAATATGTGGTTTAATGCGCCCATAGCTTCGTTTTCGGAATCATTTAGACGGCGTGGAGTGACAAGTGAAAAGCCAAAAGTTAAGTTGCTTGCATCTTTTCTGCGAATTAAGATTGCTGGAGAAGATTTTAATTCATCAACTGGAGTATCGAAGCGCTCACCTTCTTTTAAATCCCAACTTTCAAGCATTTTGATGATTTCTTTTTTGCGCTTTTTTACCTGTCCAGCAATAATGAAACGCATGTTCTTTGCGGTGTGGGTGCGACGGTAGTGCTCGCGAATATCCTTCAGCTCGATATTCGGAAGCGTAGAAAGACGCTCGCGAAGATCGGGGACATTTTCGCCAATAGCCTTTTGAAGGCGTGGCCAAAGCAAGCGTGAATAATCGTTCATGTAGCCAGTCAATTCGGCGCGAACGTTTCCCTTTTCGCTTTTTAACTCTTCTTCATTGAATTTTGGCGAAGTAATTGCGACGCGCTTCAAATCGAGAATTCTGTCCCATTCGAAGTCTGCGCATTCAGTTTCATAGCAAACGGAAAAGTCGGAAGTCCAGGCGTTGTGGTAAGCGCCGTTTTTAGTGAATTCAGCTTCATAATCTTTTTCGTTTTTATAGCTTGCGTTGGCGCCGAAGCTTAGATGTTCAACAACGTGTGCGATTTCATAAACCTCAGGACTTTTAGCATAGCGCATCCCACCGCGAAAGTGAACTTTCGTGGTCATTACGGACGCATTTGGAATATCGATGAGAAGTCCTTTAGCGCCGTTTTTGAGCTCGACTTCTTCAACACTGTGTCTCATAAAGAATTAGCGACGGCTACCTTTTTTCTTGTTCTGACGTTGTTTTTTCTTAGCTTTGCGAGCAGAGTTACGCTTTGCGTTGGCAGTTTTATTTTTGCCTTCAGCTTTTTCGGATTTGAATTCATCATCCATGTTTTCGACGCCTTTTGAGATTTCATTGACGCCTTTTTCGGTTGAGCTTTCAGCCATTTTGGTGAGTTCAGATTCATATTCTTGACCGTCAGTGAGGCCTGCTTCAGCAGCATCATGCTCAGTGACTGAGAGGAGACGGTTTAAGACGATTTCGCGAAGATTCTTTTGGAGGCCATCGAAGAGTTTTTGGGACTCAGAACGATATTCAACGAGTGGATCGCGTTGGCCGACTGAGCGCCAGTGGATACCTTCGCGAAGGTGTTGCATGTTTTCGAGGTGTTGCATCCAGAGTCCATCGAGAACTTGGAGATAAACTTCACGCTCAATTTTGCGCATTACTTCTTCTCCGATTTCAGAATCTTTCATTGAGTAAGCTTCTTTGATTGCGGTGAATGCGAGCTTTGCGCGGTCTTGTTCTTTTCTCATTTTGCCGATTTCGTTGATTAAATCGGTATCAAAGTCAAAGACGGCTTTAAAGTTTTCAACAAATTTTGGATTTGCACGTGAACTGAACATAGTGAGGTCAGCTGCAGCGTCTTTCATTAAACGTTCGATTTCACTGTAAATATTTTCGCCTTCGAGAATTTTGCGGCGCATCATGTAGACGACGCGGCGATGGCGGTTGATGACGTTATCATATTGAACGACGTTTTTACGGGAATCAAAGTTGAAACCTTCGATACGTTTCTGAGCAGCTTCGAGAGTTTTAGTGACAGAACGGTTTTGGATTGGAGTATCCTCGTCAACACCAAGACGCTTCATAAGAATGGCGATACGATCACCTTGGAAAATACGCATGAGGTCGTCTTCGCAAGAAACGAAGAATTGAGTTGTACCTGGATCACCTTGACGACCACCACGGCCACGGAGCTGGTTATCAACGCGACGTGAATCATGACGTTCAGAGCCAATCACGACGAGACCACCGAGTTCTTTAACGCCTTTACCGAGCTTAATGTCGGTACCACGACCTGCCATATTGGTTGCGAGGGTGATTGCGCCCTTTTCACCAGCTTTGGCAACAATTGCAGCTTCACGCTCATTGTTTTTTGCGTTCAAGATTTCGTATGGAAGTCCTGCTTTGTCGAGATATTCAGCAATTTTTTCGTTTTTGACGATTGATGCAGAACCAATAAGGACTGGTTGGCCTTTTTCGTGGTATTTCTTAACTTCTTCAACAATGGCACGGAATTTTCCGTCTTCAGTGCGGAAAATCAAATCGTCTTTATCAATACGAGCGATTGGACGATTAGGTGGAATTTGAATAACGTCAAGTGAGTAGATTTGTTGGAACTCTTCAGCTTCAGTGAATGCGGTACCGGTCATACCAGAAAGTTTGTTGTAGAGGCGGAAGAAGTTCTGGAATGAGATAGTTGCGAGAGTCATTGACTCTTCTTTAACGGTTACGCCTTCTTTAGCTTCGATGGCTTGGTGGAGGCCTTCGTTGTAACGGCGGCCATGCATCAAACGACCAGTATGTTCATCGACGATGATAACTTCACCAGAGTTGGTAACAACATAGTCTTTATCGCGTTTGAAAACGACTTCAGCGCGAAGAGCTTGATCCATGTGATAAACAAGACGAGAGTTTTCGCTTGAATAGAGATTGTCGATGCCAAGAATGTTTTGGACTTTGTCGATTCCAGCGTCAGTAAGAGTGACTGAACGACGCTTTTCGTCGAGAACGTAGTCTTCAGGGCCGAGTTTTGCAGCAATTTTTGCAAATTGGTAATAAGAATCTGGGTTGTCTTCAGCTGGTGCGGAAATGATGAGTGGGGTACGTGCTTCATCAATAAGAATTGAGTCGACCTCATCGACGATTGCGAAGTTGAGTTCGCGTTGGCGGAGGTATTCAACTTTATCAACCATGTTGTCACGGAGATAGTCGAAGCCGAATTCGTTGTTTGTACCATAGGTTACGTCAGCTGCGTAAGCTTCCTTGCGTGAGCATGGTTTAAGATGGCGGAAACGCTCATCTTCGTGTCCTTCGTTAATATAGTTTTTATCATAGATAAAGCTTGCTTCTGCAATAATGACACCAACTTTCATGCCGAGGAAGTCAAAAACCGGGCCGTTCCAGCCGGCATCACGTTGTGCGAGGTAATCGTTTACGGTAACGACGTGAACACCTTTTCCAGAAAGCGCATTTAAGTAGCTTGGGAGAAGTGCCACGAGAGTTTTACCTTCACCAGTCTTCATCTCGGCAACATTACCCTCATGAAGTGCCATACCACCAATCAACTGGACGTCAAAGTGGCGCATTTTCAATTTGCGTTTTGTTGCTTCACGGACAACTGCGAATGCATCAGCGAGGAGTTCGTCAAGAACTTTGTCCTCGGACTTTTTAAGAAGATTTTTACCTGATTTTTTCGATTTCTTTTTAGCTTTTTCAGCTTTAACTTTTTCGGCGACTGCTTTGTTTTGTTCTGATTTGGTCAATTTTGCAAGTTTCTTACGAAGCACGTCAGTTTGTTCGGCAAGTTCTTTGTCGGACATTTTTTCATATTTTGCTTCAAGATTGTTGATTTCGATTGCTTTTTTAGCATAACGAACGAGAGTCTTTTTCTGAGCATCACCAAAGATACCTTGAAGAATTTTGGTCATCAAAGTTTTATCGGCAAGCTTGTCGGTTGGTTTTTTCTCTTTAATTTTCTTCTCTTTATGTGCCTTAACAGGCTTTTCTACTTTTTTCGACATCACAGTCAAAACCTCCAAATCAGGGTAATAATATATCTTCTATTCTATCACAGGACACTCTTAAAATAAAGAGAGAAAGCCTATTTATTGCGTTTGAAAATCGAAAGTGGTGATTTTCGAAGGTGTGGGTTTGATTCAATTTTGAAACGGCGAATTTGGCCGGTCAATTTTGCTTCAAGAATATCGATTCCAGCAAAGACATTCGAACATTCGTCTTTTGCGGAAATAACTTTTCCGCCAGGAATTTCAAGGTTTGCGGAAATTTCGTATTTATTTCCGTGCGCACGGTTTACTTCAGTAACGACGATTTTTGCAACGACATCTTTTTTGTTGCCGCGAGGAAGATAACGATCGAGTTTGCCGATGCGTTTGGTAGCGTATTTTTTAAAGCTATCCTCTGGCCTATAATTGCTGCCGCTGATATCTATTTTTTCAATCATATAACTCCTTATACTTTTATTATACTACAATTCTGACTTTCCATTAAGATATGGTTTCAGAGCTTTCGGGACAGTGAAGGTTCCATCTTCATTTGCGTAGTTCTCGAGAACCGCAACCATCGTGCGGGCAAGTGAAATTGCGGTACCGTTAAGAGTGTGGACGAATTCAATTGTGCCGTCTTTTCTGCGGACGCGGCAGTTAACTGAACGTGCTTGGAAGTCGGTACAGTTAGAACATGAAGTAAGTTCCTGATACTTTTGGTTGACTGGGCTCCAATATTCAAGATCATATTTCTTTGCAGCAGGTGCGCCAAGATCACCAGCAGCAATGTTGATGATGTGGTATGGAATATCGAGTTCTTGCCAAATCTCTTCTTCGATGCCAAGAATTTTTTCGTGAATTTCCTTGGAGTCTTCTGGGAGACAGAAACAATACATCTCGAGCTTATTGAATTGGTGGACACGGAAGAGGCCGCGAGTGTATTTACCGTAAGCGCCAGCTTCTTTTCTGAAACATGCAGAATAACCAGCGTAGAAGAGTGGGAGGTCCTTTTCGTCGAGGATTTCATCCATGTGATAGCCAGTAAGTGGCATTTCAGCGGTTGCAATCATTGCGAGATCTTCACCTTCAATGTAGTATTCGTCAGACTGGTCGGAAGTACGTGGATTGAAACCACAGCCTTCAAGGACGCGTGAGCTAACCATGTCTGGAACATACATGAATGTGAAGCCTTTTTCGGTGACTTTTTTAAGACCGAATTGGAGAAGGGCATTTTCGAGGAGGGCGAGGTCGCCTTTAGTATAGTAGAATTTCGCACCAGCAACTTTTGCGCCACGTTCGAAATCCACCCAATC
>CAZCZD010000039.1:0-7092 GCA_964503305.1 uncultured Candidatus Saccharibacteria bacterium
AAAAAGAATATGAAATAAAAAGCGCGGGTGAAACTTTTATTGTTAGCGTTGAAAATGATGGTTGTCGCGGTATTTCTTGTTTTAACTACAAGATGCCAAAAATCGAACTCTATCTCCCGAAGGATTATGCCGACAAAATCGAAATCAAAAACAACTATGGCGACATCAATGTCGGCTATTTTGAAAAAGCCATTATGAATATCGACGAAGATTATGGCCGAATTTCTGTTAAAGCCGTGAAAGAAATTAACTCAAAGAATAACATGGGTGAGACGAAGATTGGAAACGTTCTTGGAAAAATTAATCTTGAAGCTTCGATGGGCGCGGTCAATATCGATGAATTAAATCTCACTGAAAACTCAAACATTGAAGCTTCGATGGGCTCAATCAATATTGGCAAAACCAATGAAATCTACATTGATGCTGATGCGGATATGGGCTCAAGTAATGTTACGAAAAATCATCGTGAATCAAAAGTTGAGTTGACGATTCGTTGCTCGATGGGCTCGATTAATGTTGGTGAGTAGTGCTACAATAGATTTATGAATAATGAAATTGAAGCACAATTCCTAGATATAGATAAAGATGAAATCCGTAAAAAACTAAATGAGGTTGGCGGAAAACTAATTCAAAAAGAAGTGAAGATGAAGCGCGTAATTTTTGACGCTGGAAAGCATCAGTTCATCCGTGTTCGTGACGAGGGTAATAAAATCGTCATAACTTATAAAAATGTTTCAGATGATAAAAGTATTCTTGGTACAAAGGAAGTAAATGTTGTTGTTGATGATTATGATCGTGCTATTGAGCTCATGAAAGGTACTCACCTCCCAATAAAAGCGCATCAAGAAACTTTACGTGAAGAATGGGAACTTAATGGATGTGAGATTTGTATTGATACGTGGCCATGGATTCCAAGCTTTATTGAAATTGAAGGACCAAGCGAAGAAAAAGTTTGGGAAACCGCAAAGATGCTTGGTTTTGAGAAGGAAAAGGCGAAATTTGGTTCTGTCGATTCAACTTATAACCATTATTATGGCGTCGATTGTGACGAAGTAAATCTTAGAACACCAATTATTACGTTTGAGTGCGAACCTCCAAAATGGGTCGACCGCGATATTCTAAGTGCTATAATAAAAGCATGAACGATAACGACATAAAAACGCTTTCTGAACTTGATAAATTTTTGACCGAAAAATGTGCGCGCCCTAGCATTGCCGCGGACCGACTTTGTTGCATCATGGGTGTCATTATCGACATAAAACCTTCTTGTGTGATTGACTTTAATCCGGTTGATGCTGAAAAAATGGACTTGAAGGAGTTTGAGAACTATCTCACAAAACTTGGCCTGAAGTTCATCTACGAAAAAACCGATATCGACGGGGATTTTGGCGACCAATACACTCACACTTATTTCATCTCGAAGAAAAAAGAAACCGCCGAAATGCTTTTTGATGCCGAGCACGAACTTTATGACCATTTCTCGACCGACGAGCCAGATTCGCCAGTCGTAAAAATTATTCACCGCAAAATTGGTCGCCTTCTCGGCTATCCCGAAACCGCAACTGATTGGTTCCTAATTCGCTGTGGAAAAATGGACCTCGACGAAATGGATAAAGACGAATATATGAAGGACCTCCAAAAATACCATCACTTTATTCATAGCCGCACGAATGGGGAAGAAGAGTTTGAAGAATACGATAAACCGATTCATGAAGCAATGGAAAAATATGCTCCCCTCTCTGCAAGATTGATGCGTGAAGAATCTGGCGAAAAACGCTGGTTATAAGTCTTTCAAAAACATCTCTTCGATGCGCTGTTTCAAATACCACTCAATTTCGTCGAGCGAGAGCGAGATTTCGTTTCTAAAATACTTCAAAATCATATAAGTCGCGCCGTCCGTAAAGAATGCAATATCGAGTTCAAGCATTGGCTTATTAATTGAATGCTCGCGCAAGATTTCTTTGATGATTTTTTCGATTTGGTGATTAAGATGTGCAATAAAAACCATCGGCGCGTCGCTCGATAAAAGCTGGCGATAAAGTTCTTCGTGCTCGGCTAAAAATTCAAAAACCTGGTGAAAGTAGATTGGGAAATCTTCGATGTTTGTCATCTTTTCGGCTGATGAATCGAGAATTGAAATAAAGTCGTTTTCGAGCTCTTCTGCTACTTCGAAAATATTGTTATAGTGCGCGTAAAAAGTTCCGCGTGTTACTTCGGCTTTTTCTGCAAGTTCTGCAACCGTAATTTTATTTAAAGCCTTTTTCTCAGCTAAAAGTTCGGCAAAAGCCGCCTTAATTCTTTCGTGTGTACGCTTCTTTGAACTATATTTCATTTCTTTCATGTGTACATTATATCATACATTTGTCTAAAATTATACATTTGTCCGAAAATTGTTCTGTTAATGCTTGCTTTGTCGCAATATAATAGGTTAAAATCAATTAAAATAAAGGTCATACATGAGAAAATTTACTGATTTTATTGTGAATCACTGTTTTGTGGTGCTCGCTGTGATGGTCGGACTTGCCGGACTCTCTGCTTTCGTATCTCAAAACGTCAAAATTAACCACGACATTATGAAATATATGCCGGAATCTTCCGAAACTACACAAGGTAAGAAGATTATGGATGAAGAGTTTGGCGATGTCGCAACTTCGAACTATACGATTATGTTCGAGAATCTTGATGACTCCGAAAAAGACTCGATGAAAAACTATTTCGAGAGTGTTTCTGGCGTCGACAAAGTCAACTACGACGATTCTGAAGATTATAATCGCGAAAAAGACGGGACAAAATATACACTCTATTCAATCGACGTAAACGGCGAAGCCGATGCTGACAACGCGAAAAATGTTTACAATGAAATCCATGACCATTTGAAAAACGAAAAAACTGACGAAAATAAAGAAAAATATACTTTCTATGAAAAAGGTGACGTCGCAACCTCAAACGGCTCGGTCCTTAATGTTTTGATTATCATTATCGCAGTCGGCGTTGCGATGTTAATTATTACTTTAATGTCCGAAAGTTTCATCGAACCTTGGCTCTATCTCACCTCGATTTTAATTGCCGTCCTTATTAACAAGGGAACAAACATTATCTTCCCGAATGTTTCTCATATCACCGATTCAATCGCAGCAATTCTTCAGCTTGCCCTTTCGATGGACTATTCAATTATGCTTGCTGAGCGCTATCGCCAAGAGCGTAAAATCGAAAAGGACAAAAAGAAGGCTATGAAAGAAGCTCTTTCACACGCTTTCGGTTCAATTTCTGCTAGCTCCGTCACAACCATCGTCGGCCTCATCGTGCTCGTCTTCATGAGCTTCACAATTGGTCGCGACATGGGCTTCGTGCTTTCTAAGGGTGTGCTCCTTTCGCTTGTTTCAATTTTCACTACTCTCCCAGCTTTCCTTCTTTTCTTTGACAAATGGATTATGAATTCGAAGAAAAAAGCTCCGCGTTTCGACATGACTTTCCTCGGCAAATGGGCAAACTTGACTCGTCATATTGCTGGCCCAGTCTTCCTTTTAATCTTCTTTGGCTCAATGATGTTTAAAGGTAGTGTTGGTATTGAATATACTGGCGCAAACAACAATAAAATCGGCGAGATTTTTGACGAAACGAATCAAATCGCAATTATCTATGAAAATTCTGATGAAGCACGTATCGCCAAAATCTGCAAAGATTATGACAAAGCCGACAAAGTAAAAGAAGCGCTTTGTTTCGGCAATACAATCGGCGAACAAGAAAAATATGATGAGTTGAAAACAAAAGCTCACGACCTTGGCGCTGATATGGATGTTGATGATTACCTCGTCAAAACTCTTTATTATCACTACTATGATCCAAATGAAACCAACAAGATGACGCTTGAAGAGTTCGTGAATTTCATCCAGAAAAATATCATGAACGATGAGAATTTTAAAGACGACATCGACTCGAGCATGAAAACTGAAATCGACCGACTTTCAAACTTCGTTGTGAAGTCGAAAATGAACAAGGAACGCACGCTTTCTGAACTCGCAAAAATTTTCGAAATGAACGAAAACTCACTCCGAAAAGTGATGGTTCTTTACGGCAACAACGAGAAAAATTCTAGCCTTGGAAAGGCTGTTACGAATTCAAAAATGACACTTTCTGAATTCGTGAATTTCATGAATAAAAAAGTCTTGAAAGACCCAGAATATTCGAAAGAGATTAACTCTGCCGCAAAAGCAAAATTAAACCAATTAAAACCATTCCTCGACAAAAAGAAAATTAATTCCGAGATGAATGCGGAAGAACTTTCGAAATTCCTCGGCATCGACAAAACCAAAGTTCAAATGATTTTCTTGTACCAATATATGCTGAAAAATGCATCGTCAATTGAAAATGGCGTAAAAGTAAAAGTAACTGAACGCGTAATGGCAGAAATGACGAAGCCTGAGACACGACAAGCTATTAGTGCTGACGTTATTCAAGAAGTAACCGAAAAACTTCCTGGTGTAATGGCAGACTATTATGCTGAATATGGCGTACCAATGCCAGAAGACAAAGTCGATGAGTTTAAGGACAATATAAAGAATCAAATATCTGGCAAATATCAAAGCCAATTCATTCAAGAAAAAACTCCTCAAGCAAAAATCGATACCATAAATGAGTTTAAAAATAAGTTCATACAAGAATATATTGCAAATCCAAATGAATTTAAGAATTCACCAGTCGAATTTGTAAACTTCATTTTAGATCACCAAAATGATGCTGATTTGCGCAGCAATCTTAATTCCGACATGAAGTCGAAATTAAACCTCGCAAAAACCGTCATGGAGGCCGTAAATAAAAACAAGAAATTCACAAGCTCTGAGCTTGCAAAAACTTTCGGTCTCGACCAAAAACAACTTCGTCTACTTTATTCGCTCAACTACTTTGAGAACGTGAATAAGAATCCAAAAATTAGCGTAAGAACACTTGTCGAATTCTTGAATAATTCGGTTGTTGATGATGCTAAATATGGCAAGGAGTTATCGAACGACCAACGCACTATGCTTGCAGTTGTGACCGACTTGATGTACTATTCAATCGAAAATAAATCATACAATTCTAAGGATATGTACGATCTTTTGAGTCCACTTTCAGGTGACTTAAAAAAGAATCTTGTTGACCTGCTTTATATGTATCACGGCTCAATTTATCACTACGATAAAAGCTGGACGATGAGCATCGAGCAATTCGTAAATTACCTTCACGGCACAATTCTAAAAGACGAACGCTTCAGTGATAAAATCGACGAAGGCAAACGCGCGGATATTGAAAAGGCTAACGAAAAAATTTCCGATGCGAAAAAGCTTCTTGTTGGCAAGAATCATTCACGTGCAATTTTGAATACCACGCTTGATGAAGAAGGTGAAGAAACATTTGCCTTCATTGAAAAATTGAAAGCTGACATCGATTCTGAAAATGCACACGTCTTTGTGATTGGTAACTCACCAATGGCGCTTGAAATGTCGAAGACTTTTAATGACGAGATGAATTTCATTACTATTCTTACAATGGTTTCAATTTTCGTCGTTGTCGCCTTTACATTTAAATCAATGCTCATTCCAGCAATTCTCGTTCTCATCATTCAATCTGCAGTTTGGATTACAATGTCGATTCTTTCGGTCACTGGTAGCTCTGTTTACTTCATTGCTATTATTATCGTTCAAGCAATCCTCATGGGTGCAACGATTGACTACGCAATTCTTTATACGAGCTATTATCTCGAACATCGCAAGAAGAATCTTGATATTAAAAAGACTCTTATCGAGTCGTACAATAAATCCGTTCCAACAATTATTACAAGTGCTTCGGTTCTCGTCATTGTGACCTATATTGTCGGTTCATTTGACAAGCAAGGCTCGGCTATTGCTGCAAAAATTTGTGTGACTGTTTCCGAAGGTACACTTTGCGCTGCAATTATCATTCTCTTGATTCTTCCAGCACTTCTCGCAACTTGTGATAAAATAATCTTAAGAAGAAAAGCTAAATAATAGGAGTTTTAAATGGAACAAATCGAAAAGAAAATCAATAGTTTTCTTGGCGCAGCGATGGGCTCGATGGCGATGATGATTCTCCTCGGTCTCGTTTTCGCACTTGCTCCAGGATTTATGATCAGCATTATGCGATGGGGAATCGCAATCATCTTATTGCTTTCTGGCGCAGCCATGATTGCACGCGACATGCAAAGCGGAAAAATCTTTAGTATTTTCTCGACTTCGCTTATGGGTGTTTTCCTCGTCCTTATGGGTATCATCGTTGCGATTTATCCAGAAACCCTTAATATCATTACAATTGCCTTTGGTGTCTACATGATTTTGAGCTCATTCATGCAAATCTCGCTCGCTTCTCGTATTCGCGGCACCGGAAATGCTTATAATGTCGCCCTTGTCACGAACCTCATCGGACTTATTTGTGGTGTCATTATGATTGTCCGCCCAGGCGATTCGAACGAAGCCATCGTCACAATTGCCGGCATTCTCCTTATAATCTACGGTATTTCCGGACTTATTGACACTTTCATTTTGAAATCAAAAATCGATCAAGTTAAGAAGACTGTCAAAGAAGTCAAAAAAGACACAAAACGCCTCGTTGATGACATTAAAGAGGCTGAAATTGTCGATAAAAAATCCAAAAAATAATTAAGCTAAAACCCTTGACAATTATATAGAAAATAGGTATAATATATATAACCGCGGGGCGTTTTCCCCTTATTGGGGTCCCTGCGTCTTCATATAGTGGGGGAGGTGTACTTTTGCCTCCCCTTACTTATACGTACCTTTCGCTATGAACTGGGTCTGGGGTTCCCCCTTCTTTCTTAGAAAATGTGCAAAAGCAAGTGTGCAAATAAGAGAATATGAGAAAACCAGAAACCACCAACTTTTTCGCCTACACGGCGAAACTTTGATCACCGAAAGTAACTAAGTCGAGAGACTTTAACCACCACCGGTGCTACACCAGGTAGCACTTTGACACTTTCGAACCACCAACCCAGTTTTTTCCTAATCCCCGGGCGCCCTTTGCCCGGGGATTTTTCTATTTTTTAAAAAACAAAAAAATAAGCCCGTGGTGAGTCGGGAG
>CAZCZD010000040.1:0-6825 GCA_964503305.1 uncultured Candidatus Saccharibacteria bacterium
TGCAGTTTTGCGCTTGTGGCGGAATTGGTAGACGCGCTAGACTTAGGATCTAGTGACTTCGGTCGTGCAGGTTCGAGTCCTGTCAGGCGCACCTTAAACGGTGTTACCTTATTGATAATCAGTAAAAAAGCGAACTGACCCTATTAAATATGGCAACAATGAACAATATCCTACAATTCTACGACTACGATAAGGCGTTGGCCTATTTCAAAGATCAGCTCCTTCATATTCATCAGGCAAATGTGAAGCGGTCGGGTTTCAAGGTCATTGCCAAGCCGGTGTTGTTGCTCACCGTGCTGAAGGCTATTGACGATGAGGCCATCACGGTCAATCGTTTCGACTACGACCAATTTGAGCCACGCTATACCGCCCTTTTCAGACAGTATTTCATGCAAGCCCGTCAGGAGTCGCTAACTCCGATGTTTTATCCCTGGTACTTCATGAGCCACGACGACTTCTGGCATCTCTCTTGGCAAGGCCGCGCGCCAATCCAAACAGAGTCGCCCTCCGCTGCCTTCATCCGCCGCAACACTATTCACGCCTACTTCTCCGACGACCTGTGGACCCTCGTCAGCCATCCTACCTACCGCCACCAGCTCATGGAGTTCCTCATCAACGAGAAAATCATTGCACCTCTCCGTGCAGCCGACGGAAGTATAGCTGCAGAGTCCGGCCCCTCGCTCAAGACTTTGCTCATGATGCTGATGGCTATATAGCCTCATTCGTGATTTTGCAGGTAGTCGATATAGAGTGCACGGAAGTAAGCTTGTAAGTTGTCATAGTCATAGTGCAGATTTCCTATCCAGCTTGGATTGATTTGTATGTTTGGATTCTTGCTATAATAAATAGCATAGAGGTTACGCGTCTCGAATGTTTGAGAGACACTAACCAATTCCATGAGATCATTTGTCTTAATCCAATTATTGACAACTTCAAAGGGCGCTTTTTCAACTAAGGTGTCTACAGCCTCCTCGTAGGGGCCAGACATTGGATAGTCTTTTATTTGTTGGAAGATTAGCTCTTTTGAGCTATTCAAATTAAGAGGAGATTGCATGTTATTCCTTGACTCATCGATTAAATAATCTATGCATTGGTCCAATAGCACATCTTTCCCTTTGATGTCCGGTTGAAGTTCTTCAATCTCCCAAGCATTGGCAATCATCATTGATGAGAGCTCATCAAAAGTAATATAAGTCTGCGGCTTCTCAAAATGGATAAAATCAGTGATGGCCAACATGAGAAGATAATCATATGGAGTCGTTACATTTTCTCTAATATGCCTGATTTTACCCTTGGGAGTGTACTCCGAAAGAATATCCATGGAAATGCCTTCTTGCTCCGCAGGTTTCTCTTGGCTGTTGTCGGCTTCATCAACTTCCACATTTTCTTGTTCGTTGTTGACTTCTTCAAGCAAGTTTCCGTTCTCGTCATACCAAAAATGATCAACTAACAACTCCCATCTATCTGTAACCACATTCTGCCTTATATTTTCTATAAGTAGACCTAGGTCATTTATATCGGAAAGTCGTTTGTACAATTCAGACTTAGAAGACGCCTTAATAATTCGAGCTCCCGTATGATAATATTCTTCTCCTTGAGAATCGATTTTGTTAATACTCAAAGAGGAATAGGTCATAGAAATTCGATATAGTTCTCCATGAAGTTCCAATATCGATCCTGAAGAAGAATACACAATAGCCCCAGACTCATCATAAAGACGACATCTATTATTATGGTTTTCAATTTTGAATTTGATTGGCTCCTCCTGTTCAGTGGTAATCGGTTCCGAATCATCTTCTTGCGGTTCTTCGCTTTGGACATTCTCACTCAATAGATTCTTTCTACTCTGCAGATCCTTTATCTCATCCTGATGATTATCAATAAAAGACTCAACATCTTCTGTTGTTCTCTGCAATTTTGAGGCTATTTCTTCAACCGATACTCCATCAACATAACTTACCAACGCTACAGACTCCTCTCTTTCTGTCCACTCAGCATTTAACCGATGATAGTTTTGTTGAATTACAGATTCCTCCTCCTTGGGAGTAGGCTCTTCTTCATTTTGGTCACTATCATCGATAATGAACTCATCACTTGATGGTTGTTTCGGTTCCAAGTTCTCTAGTTTTCCAGTGGTCTCGATAATTCTGTCTATCAGTTCTGATGCATTAGGCAAAGACATTAAAGCATATTTTAGATTGTACAGGAATGCTGAATAAATGTCTATAAACGAGACGTCGCTATTCTCTCTTGAGATGGTGTTATTGTAAATAGCCTCACATAGGTGCTTCACCGACGGAAAATGCTGTAAGAAGCTATGTCTCTCTGCATGATGTTGTTTTAGAAATGTAAAGTAAGAAAGATTCAACTCTATCTTTTCATCTAAAGTAAGAGCATCGTAAACCGAAGAAGCGATACCTTCTGCGTCATCAGTCAACGCGGACGTACTCTCTTTGTTCACTTTCAGAGAATTAAACAGTTCATTGGGGTCGGAGATTACATCCATATCGTAGTTCTCTTCTACGTTGCTCTCTATTTCCTTCTCATCCAAATTCGTGTACGACGATAACAGAGTTCTTTTGAAATCTTTTCGAGAGGAAGGCAGAGTCAACAGAAAGTATAGATCTTCATCTAACATAGCATATTTCACAGAGTCAACAATCTCGCTCTTTGAAGGCTTAATGTTGTTGTCGGCCATCAGTTGTAATACATTGGTAGAGTTTGATTTAGTAATGATATGCCAAAATGGTTCACCATACATACACCAAAAAGCTTTCGCAGCATAGTGTGAATCATAACTTCCTACTCCAATGAACTTCTCCCAATCCTTTTTATAAGCCTTTTCAAGATCTTCATTGTATAGTATTTCATTGCTCCTAATTATATCTTGAGCAACCAAATCCATGATTGCAAACAGAAGTATTGCCTTCTGCCTTGCAATCATAGAATTATCACCTTTCAAATTTGAAAAGGCTTTTATATAATCACAGCCTTCCATATACACTCAGATTACAATTGTTCTACGTCAGAGTCACTGTCATCGTCTTGTACTTCTGTCTTTTCTGACTTTTCTGTTAACTGCAAGAATATATCAAGGAAAGCTCTTGGTGAGAAAAAATATCCTTCTTGCTGCATCTTGTCGGCCAAGAAAGAGAATCCATAGTTGGCGTACTCTTCCATTGTGTTGACCAACTTTGTGACAGCTTTACTGATATCTTCCTCGCCTTTGTCAATCTTGATCCAATTAATATCTGTTCTTGCAACAAGGGCATACAGAATGTATCGACGAATTTCTGGATAAGCCTTTCTTGTTTTTGAAGCACCATTGCCCCATTTTTCCAAGGGTTGGCCTAATACTTTGAGATCGTTAGAATCATCTGATAAAGGCAGCCTCTTATCGGAATACAGCCCTATAAAGAAAGCGAGGATATACACTTCATAGCCAGCACCGAATATTTTTGCTTTCGCCTCTGTGTTCTCAGAAGCCCCAATACCATAATCGGCCAACACTCTGATGACACTATCCTCATATTGCTTCTCAAATCTAGGATTTCGTCTTCCCCAAATATCTTTCAGTGGCTCATCCATATGTGAGTCTATATTTTTGTCTTCGTTTAGAATACTCATAATTATTTTATTTTAGTAATAACCGTTTGGATGGTGCCTAAGTCTCTGTCATCGAACGGGCGTTTCTTCTCTATCCGATAAACAGAACCGTCAATACCATCGACTTTGTTCTGGTCAAGAATCATTCCTCCATGACCATCTTCTTTCAGGAAACTCTTTGTGACTATAACAACCTGTTTATCAAGTTGGCTTACTACCTTAAAGAACTCGCTCTCTTTTGCATCTGCGAAAGAGGAAGTCGGAGCATCGAAAATCAGTGGAAATTCTGTTTCTTTTCTCTCACTGGAAAGTTGGCCAATGGCAAAGAGCACTGACATGAGATAAGTAGTCTTCAATGCTGTGTTAGGATTGAAGATTCTCGTACCATCGGTATTAGTAAGAACTGCTTCACCTTGTCCTTGTCCTTTTTTACCTGGCACTTCTAAAATTCTGATACGTCCCTTAAAGTCATCTGTATTGAGCTTATCCAAATAGACATTTGCTTTGTCCTCGATATTCATTAACAGACGTTTCTTGTTCAGCTCTTTTGCATTCTCAAAAGCTTTCTTGATTTGTGAAATCATTTGCCAGGTTTTGACATACAATTGAGCTTCTGTGCCTTCAGCCAATTTTGCCAACTGAGATTGTGCGTCATCCAATTTTTGCTGATGAATTATTCTCTGGTTATTCAAGACTCCTATCCGATCTTTGGCGCTCTTTTGCTTATCCATCCAACTTGAAATGTTGTTGAAATTTGCCATTAGCTGATCTTCTGTAAGACCATCTGTCTGCGATAGAATACGTTTTTTCGTCTCATAAGCTTGGTCGAGATTATCATCAATCTTCTTAATATCGTTATGAAGACGGTTATTTAATGAAATCAGTTCTAGGATGCTACGCCGCATCTTGGTGATTTTGTCTAAATTGTCGGTCAGCGTCGTATCACTTTTCTGCAGTTCTTCGATGTATTTGCATTTGAACAGAGGAGGAACTTCTATATCCGTATCTTCATCGTGTACAGGTTCTTTGAGCGAATCATAATAGTCTTGAAGTTTTTGGTTCATGAAGTTCCATGCTTCGCTATTCTTCGGAGCAGGACGACCACAAACTTTACATACCTCATCATCTAGCATTTCTTTCAAGATGCCTGGCCCTGGGATATGAGCTGGTAAGGGTGTGAATGCTGTCTGCATCCTTTCTTTCTCTTTCTGCATACCATATTTCAGGATATGCTTGTTTTCTTGATTTCTTTTTATGCGATCAAGCGTATTTACTTTATCACTGTATTCCTTAGCAATATGTTCAAAGCCCATGAGTATCCAGAGCTTGTCAAGCAAATCGGTTGAATAGTTTTCTTTAATAAGACGTTGCTTATCGGACCTCATTCTTGTAAGGCTATCAATTCTGTCATTGACATTTTTAAGAAGTTGAGAAGCCTCTCGGCTTTGCTCAATGTTCTTCAAAAGTTGTCCGAAATTAGTAGCTTCCTCTGATCTTCGCTTCAACTCTCGGTCGATATCGCCAATGATGGCTGATTCTTGTGAGATGGTTTGGCGAAGCCCCTTGATTTTCTGTTCATTCTTTCGGTCAAGGCGCTGTGCATTGTCTCTTGCTTGTTCGGCCTGCTTAACTGCAAAAGTCATCAAGCTAGAATAGGATTCGAAGTCCTTTACATCGCTAAAGGTCTCAATAAGATTTTGTAGTGCATTAGATTGTTTAAGGACATCAAGGTTCTCCTCTCCTTTAAGCATGGAATATTTCCTGATAGCTGTAGGAAAGTCATATTCAAAAAGCTTCCCATCCTTAGAAGTTCGTTCCACGCCATTTTGTTCACTTAATGTGAAGCTATAGTTCGACGTGGTGATTTCTCCATCGAAAGACTTTGTGAACATAAAATTCTTTTCCAGCACCTTCTGTGAACCATTATGCTCGTATGTCAACGCCACACGAACATTATCAGACTCATCGGCCTCCAGCTCGTCAGATCGCTTCCTTGAAATATATTTAATATCCATTTTGTTAGTATCGTCAGTAATGAATAGCCAATCAAGTGCATCGAAGAAAGTTGTTTTGCCATCACCGTTGTTACCAATGATCAGATTCAATCTGTCACTTAAATCGAAGGTGTTAAGCCTATAATAACTTCGAAAGTTTTCTATTTCTATTTTCTTAATTATCATTGATCAGATTGCCGTTAATATAGTTGAACACTGTTCTGTACACTTTTTTAAACTCCGAGTCGTCGTTAACGCCATTGAAGTCCTTAATGAATCTAGCGACGGCTCCAACGACAACAACGTTTGAATTGTAGGCTGTGTACATATCCTCGTAGTCATTAGCATCATAGTCGTAAAGCTCCTGAAGGGTTTTGTCTTCAAGAACCATGTGAAGCATTCGTTCTTTATTTGTCATACGCAGTTATTATTTAGTATCTAAACTTAAACCATAATAATCAATTACTTCTCTTAACTCCATCTCAGAGAAAGAAGTGTTCTCCGCTAATTGGGCGAAATTATTTACTCTCGATAGCTCATTCCGAAGAAGGCTCTGCTCCATTCGATAATCACCACTCATAGGATTTACCATTGGTGCTACGACCAAGTCGTGAATGATTGCAATCTCCTTGTCTTTATGTTGCCGAAGCACACGTCCTCTCCGTTGTATGAATTGCCTGGAATTACCAGTACTAGAACAGAAGATAGCCATTTCACTTCTTGGAATGTCTATACCTTCATCAAGACATTTCATAGAGGTGAGAACTTGTATTCTCCCTTCTGCGAAATCGTTCAGCACCTCTTCTCTATCTTTCTGTCCTGACACGAATTTTCTCACTGTGATGGATTGATCAAGATCACAAACAGCACGTGTGTAGAGATTGATGAGATGATCTGCTTCTGCATTATCATCGATGACATCTGTCAAATCGAAGTCGTCACTGTCTGGCATATAATCGGGCTTACTGCCTTCTGGGACGTAAACAAGAGTATATTTCAAGTTCCCCTTTTCTTTGTATCGATCATAGATAATCTTTTTAAAGACATCGAGCTTGCCTACAGCCTTATGAATGATTCTCTTTCGCTTCAGCAACAGCATCTTCAGTATCTCGTCGGCATTGTCGAATCCGCAAGTCTCGTAGTTGAAGTACTTCGCTATTCTTAAGGATAACTCTTCGTATTCAGTCATTTCCTCGGCATTCAATCTTACCACGTGAGGATAATA
>CAZCZD010000041.1:0-1815 GCA_964503305.1 uncultured Candidatus Saccharibacteria bacterium
TTTCAAGGTTAGCATCAAAATCTTGGCTAGATTTCTTGAATTTTCCTGAGACTTTGAAGTTAAATTTCGAATCGAATTTCTCGATTTCACGTTCACGTTCGACGATTAAGCGGAGAGCTGGGCTTTGGACGCGACCAGCAGATTTAGCGCCAGGAACTTTTTTTCTGACAACCCCAGAAAGACCGTAACCGACGAGCATATCGAGGGTTTGGCGAGCTTGTTGGGAACTGACCATGTCCATATTAACGGTACGTGGTGCCTTGATTGCAGCTTTTAATGCCGGCTCGGTGATTTCATGAAAAGTAATACGCTTAGTGGATTTTGGAAGCTTTAAAACTTCAATAAGATGCCATGAAATCGATTCTCCTTCGCGGTCTTCATCGGTTGCAAGCCAGATAGTTGAAGCTTCTTTTGCGGCCTTTTTAAGGTCTTTAACGATGTTTTCGTGTTCAGGATCGACTTCATATTGAACCTCGAAATTCTTTTTGACGTCAACATTCACATCTTTTCTAATGTGACCAACAGAGGACATTACCTTGAAGTCTTTTCCGAGGTATTTCTCAATTGTCTTAGCCTTTGCAGGGCTCTCTACGATCACGAGATTCTTTGACATATTCGACATAATATACATTTAATCATACTTTTGCAAGCATAAGAATTTTTTGGGGAAAGTGTGTTAAAACTGTTGACAATGTGAAAATGATTATGTTATTATTGACTTAGAGTATAGGACATTTTGGCAGTATATCACAAGAGAAAGGATTACCGTGAACATAAAAACTAAAAAACAAAATAAGGCCGTTTTGTTTTTGCCTGTTTTAGGACTGGCGGCGTTAACTACTGGACTGGTTATCGGTTCAGCACAAAATACAAGTGCAGCAACTGCAACCGCTACTACCGTTGTAACTGCAAATGTTGGTGCAGTGGTTAGTATCGGTGTTACTGATATTACTATTAATATGTCGGCACCATCACCAAGCGGAAGTTTTGCTACCGGAACTGGCACTGTAAGCGTTGCGACAAATGATGCATCTGGTTATTCGGTATATTTAACATCAAATTCAACTACCTCAACTTCGCTTAATCATACTTCTGTTTCTGGGGCTTCGATTGCATCGATCGCAACAAATGAAACGATTTCTGGCTCAATCACGAAATTCTCAGCTATGAATACTTGGGGCTGGTCAAATGATGGAGAAGTCTATCACCCGGTGACTGCAAAGGGTACGAAGAGTACCGCAAGTATTCCAACGCTTTATCGTAGGACCAATGCGCCTTCGACCACGGCTGATAACTCAACGCTTACGATTGGTGTGACTGGCGATTCAACTTTGGTCTCTGGTCAATACACTGGAACTTTGCTTCTCACGGCAATTCCAAATAGCAACACCACGGAAATTGCGAACTACGAATAAATCCTTTCGCCGCTAAATGTTTAAGGCCCACTTTAAAAGCGGGCCTTTTCTTGGCAACAAAAAACCTCTGATTGGAACTAGGTAAGGGTGGGCATCACCTAGTCCCAATTAGAGGTTCTTTGTAATCCCTACAACGCATCTCTCTATTAGTGACACCGGGAGAACCCCGGAGCGTGACCCACCTCACACAAATTGGGGCCCGCCGGTTATAGGGGTTGCTATGTCCTTAAATTAGGCTTTCATAGTGGAGGTAATACTATATGGCTTATAAAAGATAAAAGACAATTTATAAGCTGAAAGTGTTTTAAGAACACGCAACTTCTGTTATACTGAGTAACAGAAATTATGACTTATTTAGGTGCGGTATAGAGGCTGGGACATTTCTGTTCTCTAATAACCT
>CAZCZD010000041.1:1825-5611 GCA_964503305.1 uncultured Candidatus Saccharibacteria bacterium
GAAAAAATAATGTCAACACTTTTTTGCAAATATTTTTGTTTTTGCAAGTATAATAAAATATTTTCGCAAAAAAGCCATAAGCACTTTTGTGCACTCTTCCCTGTAGGGAGAAAGGATGATATGGAAATAAAGAGAGTATTTCCGAAAGATAATAAATATTTAGCGCGGCTTAATTCCCTTGAAAAACCGCCAAAAGAGCTCTATTATTACGGTGTTTTGCCGGATTTTAAGGGTAAAAGTGAACCAAATCCGCGGTTTCCGCTCGAGGGTGAAGGGCGCCCGAAAACAGTGGCAATTGTTGGAGCGCGGAAAATGACGGCTTACGGTGAGACCTTGGCCTTTAAATTTGCCAAAGAACTGGCCGAGCTAGGGGTAATTATTGTTTCCGGTATGGCGATCGGGATTGATGCGGCAGCGCATCGGGGAGCACTGGCAGCGGGTGGCCGGACAATTGCCTTTCTTGGTACTCCAATTGACAAGATATATCCAGCGGAAAATGAAGGATTGTTTCAAGAAATTTTAGATAATAACGGGGCGGTTTTATCTGAGTATGCACCAGGCGAGAATATAGGGCCGCGCCTCGCGACGGATAGTTTCTTGAACCGAAATCGGTTAATTTCCGGCCTTTCTGACGCCGTAATTATTATCGAAGCGGATTTGCGTTCAGGCTCACTAAATACGGCTTCTCACGCCTTGGAACAAGGTGTTCCGCTCTTTGCGGTACCAGGAGATGTGACGCGTCAAATGTCCAGAGGTTGCAATAATTTATTTAATAAGGGGGCTGCAGCGGCGGTGGCGGTCGAAGATGTCCTAAATGCAATTTTGCCGGGTTCGGTTAGGCATCAGAAAAAACAGAAAATTGAGCTTTTTGGTTCAACCCCTGATGAAACGGCGGTTTTAAGGCTTCTAGTAAAAGGAATTACTTCTGGAGAAGAAATTGTTGAAAAAATCTCGAAAAAAGATTCGACTTTTGATTTTTCGAGATTTAATATTGCAATTACGATGCTTGAAATACGTGGGATTGTTAAGCGAGAATATGGCAATCAGTGGGTTTTAAGCTAAAAATTCGTCGATTTTAGCGGAAACTTCGCGGAGAATTTCTGGAAGTTTCTCTTTTTCGGCATCAGTATATTTACCGAGGACAAAGTCAGTGTCGCCAATCTTTTTGCGAAGTGAATCATTGGCGGTGCCGATGCGAAGACGCTTGAAGTTGTCGGTGCCAAGGGATTCGATAGTTGATTTCAAGCCGTTATTTCCGCCGGCGCTTCCCTTTTCGCGAAGGCGCATTTTGCCAAATTCAAGGTTAAAATCGTCGCAAATAACGAGGATATCTTCGTTTTTGATTTTATAGAAGCTTTTAAAACCAGCGATTGATCTTCCGACATCATTATAGAAAGTTTGAGGCTTAATAAAGAAAGTATCGCCAACGCGGAAGAATTTGGCGTCGAATTTATCGCCTTTTTCAAAGTCGAGTTTTTTGATTTTTGCATAAAAATCAAGCACCAAAAAGCCGGTGTTATGGCGAGTAAAGTTATACATATTTCCGGGGTTACCGAATCCGACAATTAGTTTCATATTCTCTATTATACCACTTTAGCTTTAAGAAACGGAAATGCACCTCTTGGTAGAGGTGCATCTGCGTTGGTTAACCTTTTATAATTACATTATATCACATAAGCATTATTTTGTCAATAGTTTCAGAGAAAAGAAAATACCCCCGCAAATGAGCGGGGGCATCCTTAAAAAGTACTGAGGTTGATAGTTAAACGAGTCCCATCATCAGACGAACTTTGTCACGGTTCCTAGTCATGATTTCTGCGATGTCGCTTCGCATGTTGTCGACAAGATAGATGTTTGCGCATCCTTCCCAATCGCCGAAAAGCATTCTGGAATAATAAAGAGCGTTATTCATCATCTTCTCCGGCGAGCTGTCGTGAATCTGGGAAACGTCACCCATAACGAACAGCTTGGAATTCTTAGCAGGACGAGAAAGTACGGTGTCGGCATCGTCGACCTGAAGACGTTGTGCTTCGTCAACGATTACGATTGAATCCTCGAAGGAATCACCCTGCGCTTCTTCGTATGGAATACAAACGAAGTAGCGCGAATAAATATAGTTAGTTTCCTTCTCGAGCGCTTCGCGATAAGTTATCTTCCCTTCGCCACCATTTTTGCCTTTTTCGGACTTTCCGGGATAGAACGCTTTGTTCTTCTTTTTTTTGGAATGTCCCTCGTCCCCAAAATCTTCTGGGGAAATGTCGTCATATCTTGAGTCGTAATCTTCAAAACTTCCGTTGAAGCGACCAGTTGTGCGACGAGAGTCGCGATTACTACGATCGTTATGACTTCCTTTTTTGTCCTTCTCTTTCTCATTAATCACCTCCGAATCATCGTCGTTAATGTCGCCATGCTTCAAAAGAAGTTCACGTTTCCGACGGAA
Source organism: uncultured Candidatus Saccharibacteria bacterium (assembly GCA_964503305.1). Classification (GTDB taxonomy): domain Bacteria; phylum Patescibacteriota; class Saccharimonadia; order Saccharimonadales; family Saccharimonadaceae; genus Nanosyncoccus. The sequence continues at coordinate 4,266 of CAZCZD010000041.1, forward strand.
TTCAGGGGTGCTTGCGAGATATGAGCGGATTGCGCTTTTTGCCATAGCGACAAGTGGTTCAACCTTCTGTTCCTTTCCACCAGGCAAAGCTCCAAGCGGATTCTTTGCAGATTTAGAAGGAATTAAAACGACTTGAATAAAGCGGCCAGCCTTAACTTCCTTGACGGCATGAACGATAGCTTGATAGGTTTTTCCAGTTCCGGCAAGTCCGGTGACATTGACAACCTTAATTTTGTCGTCGTTCATTGCGTCGTAATAGGTTGCAATGCCAGCATTGGCCGGAACCTTCCCTTCGTGTTTAATAAAGCGAAGTGGATAGAGCATCTCGTTCTTCTTGTTGTAGCGGGCGATGTTCTTGAAGTCGCCGTTGTTGCCGAAGTTGTCCACGAAATACCCACGAGGGTAATCGCTTTCATCTTCGAGATTCATGATGATGTATTCATTTGCAACAAGTGCGGGTTCGTCTGGCATGAAATCTTCAAAGTCTTCACGAGAAAGACCTTCCTCGTTGTAGAATTTTTTGAACATTTCAGCCGGAACAGTGAGTTCGCGACAGCCGGTGAAGAGTTGCGGTTTCTCGAAGCTGTAACGCTCCGAATGGACCGCGAAATCATCGGCTGCTGAAAGCAATGCGCGATCGTTGGTCAAAAGAGTTACGCTTTCCTTGGTATTGTCCCTCTTCATGATGTCAAACGAATCGCTCTTGGTTCCGTCGACTGGCAAACCTTCCTGAATCATCGTTGCGGCAAGCGCCGTTACGGCAATCCACCCATCATTATCGTCTCTGTCTGGAATCCAAGGCAAAATCTTGTAGAAGTTGCGATGAAGTGGCAGAATGGTGATGGTTTGGGTTTTCCAACCGGTTGGTACCAGCTTTCTGAGGTTCATGATGCTATCAAGATCTCGGCCGGAGTTTGGGAGAATCTTGCTGAGTCTGCGCAAAATTTTTCTTGCAACCATGCCACGATACGAAATTTCGCTCTTGATGTGATTCAATTCTTCGAAAACGACGTACGGGATTATAATGTCCGCATTGTCGAGCTTCGGGCGAAACTTTTTCGGCTTACGCCAATCCTTATCATCCTTGTCGTAGATAATGTCTGGACATGAGATGAGTAAGTTTGTATCGATGACAAATTGGCGACGCGGCTTCTCCTTTTCCGGCATTGTCACTGGAACGGAATCTTCAGTTTCGGCTTTAGTGCCTTCGCTCATTTTTTCTTCCGGGAAATCTCTTGCGACTTCTTTCGCGATTTCCTCTTCGGACTCTTCGATGAATCCTTGCTGAGCTTCGCGGAGTTCGCGTTCCTGCTGATTCGCTTGCATCTGTTGACGAGTTGCCATTC
>CAZCZD010000041.1:5621-6642 GCA_964503305.1 uncultured Candidatus Saccharibacteria bacterium
TTGTTCTTTCGTCTACTCATAGAACAAACCTCCTTATTAATGTACAAAAGAGTGTCAGGGTGATTTCGCACACCTCTCGAGAGCCACTCTGTTAGCAAAAACAAATGGACCTTTGATGGCCCACTTGCTTACATTATACCATAAGAGAGAAGATTTAGCGAGTCTTCTTTGAATAATTCTTACGTTTACCCTGAACGCGGTCGTTGTAATAACTGAATTTAATAGGAGTGCCAACGAATGGATAAACTTCGCGAATTTTGCGCTCTAAATAACGTTTGTACGACCAGTGAAGAAGTTCCATTTCGCGGCCGTGAACGACGAACCAAGGTGGTGTAATATCGGTTTGGACGATATATTTTGGTTTTGGATGGGTATTCTTAAGGCCTGCTGGTGGATGGGCAACGATTGCTTCGCGAAGAATCTTGTTGAGATCGGAAGTCTTAATTTCAGTGTGGCGAGCAGCGTCAATTTCGAGCGCTAAATCAAAGATTCTAGTGACGTTTTTACCGGTTTCGGAAGAAGTAATAAGAACTGGTGCAAATGGTAAGAAATCGAGGTCGCGTTCGAGGTTGTCGAGGATGTTGTCGATTTCGGTGTATTTCGGTTGTTCTGCGTTTTCTTTGCGGGCTTTATCGGAAATGGTTGAAGTGACTGGTTTTGAATTATCAAGAAGATCGGCTTTGGTTAAGACGACAATAATTCCCTTGCCGGCTTCAACGATTTGTCCAGCAAGTGATTGATCAAGTTTACTGTGCGGCTCTTTTGAATCGACGAGAAGTGCACAAATGTCAGCTTCTTCGATTGCAGCGAGGGTACGAATTGCAGAGAATTTTTCAATACCAACCTCGCGTTTTCCAGGTTTTCTGAGACCAGCAGTATCGAGAATTTCGATAGTTTGACCTTTATATTTAATTTCAACGCGGTTGATGTCGCGAGTAGTTCCCTGGCGTGAGCTAACGACGGCTTGTTGTTTCTTTGCGAGTTTATTAAAGAGGCTTGATTTGCCAACGTTTGGACGGCC
>CAZCZD010000042.1:0-6455 GCA_964503305.1 uncultured Candidatus Saccharibacteria bacterium
ATGACGTGCCACCTGTGAATCCATTAAATAACATATCATACAAAGATCATTATGAGGAAGTTTTAAAAGCAGTGTCAGGACAAATCAAGAATAATTTTATTTTAACAGATGAAAAAAATTCATTGGAAATAAGAGTTAAATACAATTCTAAAAACAACAAAATAATTTATATAATAAATAATGACATAAATTATTTTCAAAGTGAAGAGAATAAACAAATAGCTAAACTAAATAATAATGAAGATAAAATTACACATTTAAATATTAAATCTAAAGAATTAATTGATACAATAGCAAATAATTGGTCAAGAAAAAAAACTGAAAGTAGTTATGGAAATAAAATAAAACTTGAAGACAATTATGATATATATTCAAATGGCATAAAAATTAAAACCATAAATTCTAAGATATATAATTTGATATTTTCAAGAGAATATCAAGGAAATGTATTTGAAAATATAACTACAGGAATGGAAAATGTAAATATTCGAAAAATTTTAGGAAATCCAACTTATGAAAATGAACAAGACAATTTACTAATTGGATATAAAACAGATAAATATTATGTATTTTTTTCGAATGGACAAGTATCAATTTATCCATTTGAAAATATAGATGAAGAAAAAAACAAACAATTTGCAAATGTCGTTCAAGAATATAATAAAGACCAAAGCGATTATAATGAAATTTTAAAAGAAATAACATCAATCTATCCAGATTATACAGAATTTGTACAAGATGAAAATGGAATAGATTTGAAATACCCATTAAAAGGGTTAGAAATAAAAATGGGAAATCACGAAAAATCAGGAATATATATTTACAATAATTATAAAGGATATATAATAACAGATAAAACCAAAAAAGATTTAGAAAATAATAACATAGATAATATATATTTAATAAATAAAAATTTTATATTTGAAGAAGAATTAAAAAGAACAATGAAAGAGCAAAATTAATTTAATAAGGAGGAGGATATGTTTAATAAACTAAAAAGAATTACATCAATATTGATATTTATTAATATAATCTTAAACATTTTCTTCTCTAATATAGTAAATAAAAATGTATATGCAACAGAACAAAATGCAAATGGTAATATGTTGGCAGGAGCAAACATAGACGAACATGGACATGCTAGTGGAGGAGCACCTGGTGATTCCACAAAAAAAGAAGTGTATTTAAAACCATGGTATTCAGAACCATGGGATGAAATACTAAGATATGAAAATCCTAATAACAAAGAATTAGAAAACAAAGTTAGAAATGCAATTGCATCAAATGCAATTGCAGCTACAAATAATGATTGTATAGGTTATGACCAACTTACAAGAACATCATTTTTTAATGAAGTATCAAAAGTTAATTATAGCATTGAAAAATTAACTACAAAATGTAATACTGATTGTTCAGCTTTTGTTTGTACAATAATAAGAATAGTTGGTCATCAATTAGACATAGACAGTTTTAAAAACATTGGTATTACAAACACACAAGGAATGGAAGGAGAATTAACAAGAATTGGTTTTAAAGTATATAGAGATAGTTCATATACAGGTAGTTCAAATAAACTACAAAAAGCCGATATTTTACTAAATATAGTAAATCACACAGAAATATTTGTAGGAGATGGCAATAATGAATCAAGTGGAGTTTCATGGAATTCACTTGAAATAGATGATATTACAGTAAATTTGGATGAACTGAATTTTGATTTTGCTGGAAATCCTAAAAATGTATCATATTTAGGAAAAAGAAAATTAGGAATATGGATATTTAGTAAAATAGCTGAATTTATAGATTATATAATTAATTTAATACTAAATGGAATAAAATATTCAATACTAGGATATGCAATGGCATTTGAAAGTATAGTAAATAATGCTATTAAAGCAATAGAAGGAACATAAAAATATAAAAATATTTAAAGCATAAAAAACAAAAAAATAAAAAACAAAAAAATAAAAAATATAAAAGCATAAAAACTTAGCCATAGAAAATAGAAAAGAATAAAAAAAATATAAAAATAAAAGCATAAAAACATACATGAAAATTTGAAAGGATAAAAAATGTTAAAAATTAATGCAAAAAAACTTAACTTAATAATACTAAGCATTGCAATTATTTTTGTGAGTATTTTTTCAAATTTATATGTATTTGCCAGTTCAGATGAAACCAAAGCAAAAACTGAAGATAACAACAATGATAAAATTGAGAGTCAAATAAGCGAATATGATGAAGATATTTACAGTGTTGAATCAATTGTATATAATAAAGTGCCACTTTTTGATATAAATGTTTTTTCAGATACATCTGCAGGCGTAAAAATACCAGATAATAGTATTGAGGGTATACTAAAAAGAATAGTGGCTATTTGGTATGTTTCACTTAGAAATGTAGCACTCATTATTTTGGCTATTTTAATTATTTATACAGGGATGATGATGGCAATTAGTACTGTAGCAGATGAAAAAGCCACATATAAGAAAAGATTAATTGGATGGATTAAAGGAATAGTAATTTTAGTTTTTATACATTACATAATATATATAGTAATAAACTTAAATCAAAATATTGTAAACACTATTGCACAAACATCAGGCAAAGAAACTCAGATATATAACACAATAAAAACAAGAGCAATGGACAAAAGACTGTCAATAGGATTTCCAGCAACATTATTATATTTAACATTAATTATTATGTGGCTTAGATTTATCTGGACATATATAAAAAGAAAATTTAATGTAGAGTTTTTAATAATTTTAGCACCACTAGTTGTAGCTAAATATACATATGAATTATCATCAGGTAAAAAAAGCAAAATCCTTTCAAATTGGTTTCAAAGATTTACAACAGCAGTTTTTATTCAATCAATACACGCATTATTTTATACAATATTCGTTGGCACAGTACTTGAAATATCAACAGATAATTTGCTTGGATTTGTCATATCATTAATGGTTTTGAATTTCATGTTATCAGCAGATAAATTATTTACAAGCATATTTAAATTTAACTTTAGTGGAAAAGATATTGATGATTTAAATAGACCATTTTTACCTAAAGAAGATTTAAATGAATTATTTATAACATATTCAGTTGCAAAGCGAATAATACCAAATGGTGTAGAAGCAGTAAAAAGAACAGGGTATTCAGTAGGTGCAGATATTAGCAAAATATATAATAATCAAATGGATAAACTTGATCAGAAAAATGGAAAAGACAATAGAGCAATATTAAGAAATAAATTAAATGCACCTAAAGATGCAATTGATGACTGGGCATTAAATAGACTTGTAATTAAGGATAAAAACTATAAGAATCCAATAACAAAATCTATTGGACAAACAATAACATCTGGGAAAAAGGCAATGAGGCAAAGAATAATATTGAGAAAAATGTCAAGACAACCAGGAGAAACAAAAGATTTTGTAAAGCGTACAATAAAAATGAAACATAATGAAACAAAAAGAAGATTTACAAGTAATTATAAATTTATTAAAGATGTAGCTTTAGGAGGAGCAGAAGCAATTCTAGCGATTCCAATAGGGGTAAATTACGGAGTAGATACAGGGTTAGCTGTAGGAGTAAATGCTACGAACAACTTAATTGAGGCAAAAGAATTAGGCTCACGCGATAATAAAAAGAAAAATCTAAAATACAGCTACCAGCTAAATGATGTTATTCAATCTGTAGAAACAGTTTATGAAGAAACAAATAAGATAAGTGAAGATGTAAATAATCTAAGTGAAGAGGAAAAAGGAAAAGTAAAAGAAAGTATTAAAAAATATAATAAGTTAGGAATGAATAAATACGAAATAGAGAAAACCATTAAAAATAATCAAGAATTTACAAAAAAATCAATATTAGAGGATAAAGATATTGAGCAAATTATTAAAACAGTAGAGGATAAGTTACCAGACAATACTTCAGAAAAAGAAAAGAAAGATATTAAAAACATGGCAATAAATATCATAAAAGAAAGTAAGAGAATAAATATTGAAGAAGATGAATCAAAATACGAATATAATAATAAAAATGAAAAAGGGAAATACTCTTATAACATTGATGAAATAGCAGAAGGAATAAATAGTGCAATAATTAAGTATGCATTTGGAGATAAAAATGAGGAAATTGGAAAATCAATTGAAAAAATCAGTTCGGCAAATTCAAAAGAAGTTGCAAAAAAAGATAGTTTTGGAAAAATTTTAGACTTAAATAAATTTGCAGATACTTTATAAATGTTACAGAACAAAATAAACGGAGGATTGTATGAATAAAAAAATAACTCGATTACTAAATTTTTTCTTTGTAATAATTTTATTTTATGCCTTAATTGTAAACATGCATATACAAGTATATGCTGCATCAAAAGGACAATATATATTGAATCAACCTAGTAGTGGATCGCCCACGCTAATATATTATTATGGAGATGGAAAAAATGACTATGTAACATATAAATGGCACCAAAGAACTGATTATCAGGGAATATCTGGCTATTTTACATTATCAGAAGAAGATAAGAAAAAGGCACCTGATGCTGAAACTAAGGGTGGATATTCGATTGATGGAAGAAATGGAGTAGATTTACCAGAAGCACAAAAATTATCTGAAGAATCAAAAAAAGCTGAAGCAGAAAAAGCACAGAAAAAAGTTGACTCTGGTGAAAATGTAAAAACTGGCTTTACATATGAAAATGGAAAATTAACATATACATATTTGGATTCTGACAAAAAAGTTCATATTCTAAATTATAAAGAAAATATTGGATATAATGGCATTAAAACATTTGAGATTACAGGTGAATATACAGATGAAATGAAAAAAGCAGGTGTTCCAAAAACAATCAATGAATCTGACCTAATAACAAAGCAGGGAATAAATATATATGAAGATAGTTCAAAAGGAACTAAAGATGACACTGAAGGTGATATTGGAGATGGCATACTAGGAATATTATTATTAGGGGCAAAGCTAGGAATTTTGGCAATTGGTGGTATAATTGCTTTAATATTATCACTATTTTCTGGAGAAGGCGCACATACACTTTCTGTTCAAGACATTATCTTTAATAAAGTAAAAATTACAGATATTAATTTCTTTGATATAGATGGAGCAGATGGAGTTATAAAAACAATACGTGAAAATGTAGCGGCATGGTATGTAGGTGTTAGAAATCTTGCATCAGTTGTTTTGGTAATAATATTAATTTATGTAGGAATTAGAATGGCTATCAGTACAATAGCAGAAGAAAAAGCAAAATATAAAAAGATGCTTATAGATTGGTTTACAAGTATGTGTTTATTGTTTGTACTACATTTTATAATAATATTAACAATCCAACTAAATAACGCATTAGTTGGTGCAATAGGTGATGCAACTTCAACAGGAGACATAGGAAAACAATTTGCAGAACAAGCATTGTTAACACCATATTTGACAAAAGGAATGGGTAATGCAATTTGTTATTTATTACTTGAAGCCATAACATTTGGATTTTTGATTGCATATATAAAACGTATGATAACAATAGCATTCTTAATTATTATTGCACCACTTGTAACAATAACATATTCAATAGATAGAATGGGTGACGGTAGTTCTCAAGCATTAAATACATGGTTTAAAGAATTTGCATATAATATATTAATTCAACCATTTCATTGTATAGCGTTTTTAGCATTATGTTCAACAGCAGTAAATTTGGGAGAGAAGGCAAATGTAGCAGATGCAACACTAGCAATTTGCTTATTGGCATTTTTAGCAAAATCAGCAGAAGATATTGTAAAGAGAATATTTGGTTTCCAAGCTCAAAGCATGGCATCTCCAGTAGCAGCTGCAGCACTTGGATATACTTTAGCTCAAAACACAGCTAAATTTACTCAAAAACTTCGTAGCAGTGCAAATGGAAAAGCACCAAAAATACCACAAGATAATAACGAAAATGGAGGGGTAAGTACAACAACGCCATCAAGAGCAAGCCAAAACAATATTCAAGCAGCAAACAATACTCAAGCAGCAAACAATATTCAAGCAGCAAACAATACTCAACAAAATAATAATAATAGAGGAACAGTGCCAATATCAAATAATTCTATTTCATCTCAACAAAACCAAAGTCAGCAAATAAAACAAAGGAAACTAACAGGCAAGGGAATAGGTGGTAAAGTAATAAGGGGATTTGCAAGAGGTGTAATAAATGCAAATAAATATGCTCTAACAATGGGAACTGGATTAGCACTTGGGGCATCACAAGGAGATTTAGGAAAAGCATTAGCGGGCACATCATTTGGACTTGAGATAGGACAAGGATGGGCAAGTAATACTGCAGAAAAAATCAGTGGAAGCCACTATAAAGCAAATACAGCAAAAGCATTTAATAATTATAAAGCAAAGACTGGAATGAGTGATGAAGAAATTTCTAAAAGAGCAATGTCACTATTAAA
>CAZCZD010000043.1:0-6176 GCA_964503305.1 uncultured Candidatus Saccharibacteria bacterium
GAACGTCGACGGGTTCATCGTGCCCGCGCCCTTCTCCACATCATACGGCTCGCCCAAGATGCAGCCCTGCTCATGCCAGAACTGCTGCAAGGCCAGGATGATTTCCTGAAATTTCATAGGGACATCTCCTCTATTGAAAAGAATCACTTGCGTCGCACGAACGAAAAAAGTCCCGCCCCTGCGACAAAAACTGTCACAGGGACGAGACTCGTGATTGCAACAAAGCATCCGCAAGTTCCGCGGTTCCACCCTGATTGGCGCCAAAAGCGCGCCCACCTCAAACTATTTTATTCTGCTCCAAAGTGCCGTTCACGTTCTTGCCGTCTCACACCATCACGGCTCGCTGATGCCCACGCTACTCCTCTTTTTCATCGCTCTTTTCTAGTCTAGCAAACGAATCATTTGATGTCAACGTTTTTCAACCATCCGATGCATCAAATCTTCGCCATCTTGGAATATTCGTGGCTTGGGTCGATCAAAAGAATCAACGGCTTTTCCGTCTTGCCGCGACGCTCGACGAAGATGCGGCCGGCTTGTGAAAAGCGGTATTCCCACATATCCTTGTACCCCATGCTCTTGCCTTCCACATACTTCTGAATCTTGACGCCAGCCGGAGCTACGTCATCATTCTTCCAATCGATGAGCTTCAGGCAACGGAACATGCGCATCCAGTCCGCTTCCTTCACGGCCGGATTGCGCACGAGCAAGCGGAAGCTGCGCGGCGTGAACTCAATGTCTGGGAACACGTACTGGATAAGCTCCTGCATCTTGAGCGGAAGAACTTGCGCGACACTCTGATCGCGTTCGATGGCCAGCGTATTGTTGAGATCCAGATTCTCCTGCTCCATGTAATCGAGGAGCTCTTGGTTTTCCTGCAATTCCTTTTGGAAGCTCTGCTGGAACTTCTCCCAATCCTGAATCTGCCGCACGCTGGAAAGGATGCGCTGCCGCAAATCATCAACCTTGATCGGCTTGCGCGCGTAATCGACATGTTGGTATTGCGTGCACACTTCATCGAACAGCTTGTTTTCATACGTTGTCAGCAAGAGGATCGGCAGATTCGGACAAATTTCCCGAATCTCTGGGATCGTCTCGCTGCCCCGCTGGCTGTTGCCGCCGAAATCATCATCGAGAATCAGCACATCGGGCTGCTCTGCCGTCTCGTCCTCGGCGATATCATAGAGATAATCTGTGAGGCTCATCGTGTCATAAAAATCTTTGAGCACCTTGCACTCGAAATCGAGGCTCGCAATCGTTTCTTTCAAGTCCGCGTGGACGGATCCGAGATCATCCGCAAGGATCAGGTTCAGTGTTGCCATAGCATGGACTCCTCCTCAAATGACGCAGATTTATGCTTGTTCCAGCTTCGGCGAAATGGGAATCCAGAGCCGCGTGCAAGCTCCCATGCAACCATCTTCCTGTTGCACATTCGATGCCTCCACGCGGATGCCCATCGCCTCCGCAAAAAAACCGATATAAGATGTCCCCTCGCCGTAGTCGCGATGGTTCGGCGTCTGCTTTGTCGTCGCGACCGGTTCGTGGTAAATCTTCCCGAGGATGTTTTCAGGAAAGCCGCCGGCATTGTCTTGGACTTCCATGACGAGATACGCCTGCTGCACCGCGCCTGCATCTTCCAACGCAGGACGCTCCTCATACACATGGAGCTTGACAAAAGGCCTGTAAGCACGTGCAGCTTCCCGCGAGGTGCTGCGCAAGCGCTTCTTGTATGCCTGCACGGCCTCATTCGAATTGCCGATGAGATTGAAGAGCATACTGTCCAATTTATCGAGAATGACGTCCGCATGATGCGTGACATCCATGTTCTCCGTCTCCATCTGCTTGATGAGCCGGACGGGTCCCTTCCCCTCTTCCATATTCGCAGGAATCGCTTGATGTGCGGCATCGAGCGACGCGAGGATTTCAGCGACCGTCGTATCTTTTGACTCGATGTTCAAAATTTGGTCGAGGCTCCCGAGTTCCTTGTGAATCTTGTTGATCCACGGCTCGAGGATGATATCGTAAATATCAGCAGAAAAATCTTCTTCTTGATGCTCTTCCGCAAACATCTGGATGAGCTGCTTGAAGAGCGACAGCCGTTCCGTGTAGAGCGCGACTTCCTCTTGCGTCGAAAGATCGTCAATCTTCGCGTGGCGGAGCGCGCGCAGACGGTTGATGATGTCATGCCGCTTCGAGCGCGCCGCCGCTTTTTCCTGCCGGTCCCAGCCCGACTGGATGTGCTGGAGATTCTGTGCGCTCCGATGGCCAGCCGCATTGACATCGCGCTGGATCATGCTGTAGGTATGCTCGAAAATAGCCAGCTTGCGGTTCGCTTCGGTCAAGTGTTCGTTGCTGCGCGCAAGCTCCCCCGCCTGCGCCTCGATCTCATCTTTCTGTGACTCGATTTCATCGCGCTGGTCTCGCAATTGCTGGTTGCTTATCGCGAGGTCTGCCGTCATGAGGGCAAGCTGTTTCCCAGCCCACTCAGCATTCTCTTTTTCATTCCATGCGTTTCCTGCGAGCAAAAACGTGATGAATCCTAATATCCATGTAATCCAAAAGACGGTTTCCCCCCACATATTATCATCTACATCCTCCCGAGAACGCGGCGTCCCAGAAGGAAGTCCCAGCGCCGACCAGGTCATCACGCGCAGCAAGCCATTCCAAAACTCCGGTCCTCCCGCGCCGCAAATCTGGATATCATAGCGATCTCCATCCAGGACGACGGGGACGTATCCGTCGGAAGCTTGCAGCTTCCCCTCTCCCGTCTCAGTATCAAGGAAAGTGAGATAGTAGAACCCCTCCTGATAACTGCGCGCCATGCGGCAGGTATAAAAAAGCTCACCATTCCGCGAAATGCGCACATCAAACGGGCGCAAATCTTTTTCATATTTTTGTGTGAACGCCTGGAGGCTGCTTTTGCGTTCTTCCTCGTCTTTTGCGACGGCCAGACGCAGCATCATGTTTTCGTAAACGCTCTGGGATTGCTTGACCGTAGACGGAAGAAACATAGTATTATAGTCTTTATAGATAAAAATAAACCAGTTCGCCACCGCTACCGCCAAGCTGACCACCAGTATAAGCCTGCATATAAGACGCGGCGCCGAAGGATACAACGTGGCATACATGAGAAAAATCATAGTATAACTAAAACAACATCCGATGATGCAACGGTACGGAAACTCCGGTGTCATCACATAGTCCGCCCATAGAAGCACCGCCAGATAAACCGCCCATGCAGCAATGCTCTTCTTGTACTTCCGCAGCCAGCGGATGGTTTTCTTTCTGAGCGTCACATTTTCTTCCATCGATTCCCTCCTGCTTCTTCCTCAATCTTTCGTGAGCTTCGCCTGGTACGAAATGCTGCGCAACGTGTCGAGCTCGTCAAACGCGATGACGTAGGCGCGCTTTTCTTCGTCAAGCGCCTGCACCGTGCCCTCGCCGAAGATGCGGTGAATGACGCGCGTGCCGACGGCGAATTGCGCGGGCGCGTCAGCGCGTGCCATGCGGCGGTCGCTCGCGGCGGCCGCGCTCCGCGCGTCGCGCACGAGGGATTCCGGCAGGGCTTCGGGGATATCGAGCAGCTGCTTGTCGATGTCAAAAATGAATCTTGACGGGAAGCGCACGGAGCCGTCGAAGTTCAGCCCCTCCGCATCGGAAAGATAGAGCCGCTGCTCGGCGCGCGTCATGGCGACGAACGCGAGGCGGCGTTCTTCTTCGATGCCCTCCCGCGTGCGCGTCTTGCGCGACGGGAAGATGCCTTCGCTGAGGCCGCAGAGGAACACGACGGGGAACTCGAGGCCTTTTGCCGTGTGGACGGTCATCAGACGAACCTTGTCACCGGGATCTCCCGCGTCGCGGTTCGAAAACAGCGCGAGATGCGCGAGGTAGTCCATGAGGCCGGCTTCCTCGCCGCACGAGACTTCATAGTCGCGCACGCTCTGCTTCAGCTCCGCGAGGTTGTCGAGCCGTTCCTGGCTGCCCTCCGTCCGCAGCATCGCCTCGTAGCCGCTTTCGTCGAGGAGATGCGTCAGCACGTCGGAAATCGGCTGGCCTTCGTAACTTTTCGCGAAGCGTTCGACGAGCGCGATGAACGCGGCCGCCTGCGTGCCGTGCCAGATGGGATTGCCTTGCGTCTCCTTCATCGCGTCGTACAGCGTCAGCGTGCCGCCGTGCTCCGCTGCGTGCGCGGCCGCGTACTCCGCGAGGAACGCCATGCGCCGCTTGCCGATGTTGCGCTTCGGCTGGTTCACGATGCGCGCGAATGACAAGTCATCCTCATACGCGATCATGCGCAGATAGGCGATGGCGTCGCGCACTTCCTTGCGGCCGAAGAACTGCACGCCGCTGTAAATCGTATACGGCACCTTTTTCGCGATGAGCTGTTCCTCGAGCGACCTCGTCACGAAATGCGCACGATAAAGGACGGCGATGTCGTGATACGGCACGCCGTCCTCCTGGTGCAAGCGAAGAATCTCATCGGCGAGCCAATGGCCTTCGCCGTCCGCGCCTTCGATGCGGTTCTTGTTTTTGCTGATGAGGGAATTCACCGCCGCGAGGATTTCTGGCGTCGAGCGGTAGTTTTCCATCATGTAGATCGTCTTCGTGCCCGCGAAATGCGTGTCGAACTCCATGAGGAATTTGCCCGACGCGCCGCGCCACGTGTAAATCGTCTGGTCGGGATCGCCGACGACGAAAAGATTCTTGTGGTACGCGGCGAGCACTTCCATGAGGCGGTATTGCAGCTCGTCGATGTCTTGGAACTCGTCGATCATGATGTATTCCAGCCGCTGCTGCCACTTCGCGCGGATGTCGTGATGCTCGCGGAAAATATAGAGCGTAAACTTCAAGAGATCGTTGTAGTCAAGACCGAAGCATTTCTTCTGCTGGTAGAGGTAGCCGTAAAAGAGAACGTCTTCTTTTTTCGTCGCCGTATCATACTTCGCCTTGAGCTCGGCGACGCTGAGGCGGATGATGTCTTCGTAATACGCGGGCTCGTAGACGCATTTGCGCATCTCGAACATATCGCGCGCCTGGCCGTACGTCATGTCGCGGAGCGTCAGGTGGCGCTCCTCATAAATCGCTGCGAGCATGTCGTCGATGTCGCTGTTGTCGAGCACGAGGAAATTCTTCGGAAAGCCGACGGCGTGGCTGTCCTCCTGCAAGACGGACACGCAAAAGCCGTGGAAGGTGTTGATGTAGCCCGTGTCGTTGTCGCCGGTCATCGCGTAGATGCGGCTGCGCATCTCGCCCGCCGCCTTGTTCGTGAACGTGACGCAGAGGATGTTGCCGGGCAGGATGCCGAGCTCTTCCACGAGATAGGCAAAGCGGTGCACGAGCGCGCGGGTCTTCCCCGCTCCCGCGCCCGCGAGCACGCGCACGAAGCCCTCGGTCGTCGTCACAGCCTCGCGCTGCGCGTCATTGAGCCCTGCGAGCACGTCGCCGCCCAACTCGTCTTCCATGCCCGATGTTTCCACGCTGCTCAATCCTCCACGAGGCGCTCGGCCGGATCGAAATGCAGCTCGTGAACGAAATGGAAGAGCTCGATGCCGTTCAGCACGCTTTCCACCTTTGCATCGCGTTCCTCCGAGAAATCAATGACCTTCGTCTTCACCGGCTTGCCGTCGCCGTCGGCGAAAATCGCCACGACAGGACGGTCCGTGCGGCCGAACTCCGCCGACTTCACGATGCCGTAGCCATAGTTTGTCTTGATGACCGTGCCGACGGGATAGATGGCGACGTTCTTGAAAAAGAGGTTCAGGAGCGTCGGCGAGAACTGCCCCGGCGAACAGAATTTCATGAGCTTGTAGGCAATCGCCGGCGTGTACGGGCGCTTGTACGCGCGCTCGCTCGTCAGCGCATCGTAGACATCCGCGATGGCCGCGATACGGCCATACGGATGGATCGCATCGCCCTTGAGTCCCTGCGGATAGCCGCGGCCGTCGAGGTGCTCGTGATGCTCGAGCGCCACAATCGACAGCAGCTTGCTGTCCGGCAAATTCAACTTTTTGATGCGTTCCATGCCGCGCGTCGGATGCGTCTTGATGAGCGCAAACTCCTTGTCGTCGAGACGACCCCGCTTGTTGAGGACTTCCTTCGGGATGTCCACTTTACCGATGTCATGGAGGAGCGCGCCGAGCGTCAGCTCGACGATGTGGTTCTTGTCCATGTTCAGGAGC
>CAZCZD010000044.1:0-6092 GCA_964503305.1 uncultured Candidatus Saccharibacteria bacterium
CTGTTTGTTGCGTGGTCTTGGCATAAATAAGTCCTTGTTTACTACTTTAATTATATCATCGGGTGCAAGTCTACCATTGTCATTGTTTTAAGCCTTTTAAGCATTTTTTAAGGTTCGGTTGTTATAATGGGCTTAAGCTAAACGAAAGGATTATTATGAACAATGAACAACCTATGATACCTAAAGATAAGCCGAACGAGAAAATTATTCTCTTCGTCATCGGCGTTTTGGTTGGGGCAGTGATCTCGACTGCGGCGTTCGTCGTCTATACGAAGACGCTCGGCGTTAGCGCCTCATCTGAAAGCAGTCAATCGTCACAACAACAAGGCGGTGGCACTCCACCAGAAATGCCAAGTGGTAGCTCAAGCAACAGCCAAGGTGGCACTCCTCCAGATATGCCAGGCAATAACTCGAACAATACCCAGAACTCGAATTCAAACTCAAATTCCTAGGGAGGACTTATGAAAAAGCAAACTTTAGCTTATACGGGCATCACCGTTAGCTTAGTCCTCGTTCTTGGCGCGCTGTGGTTTGTTCTCATCACGACCGTGAACGGAAGTCTTTCGAATTCGACTGGTGGCGGGGCAACGCAATCGATGTCTAGCTCGTCGGCATCATATTCGGCCGTGAAGGAAATCACGACAAATGAGGAAATTACGAGCGGGGAATTTTCCTCGACGAAATCGGACGAGAATGCAATCTCAGCTTCGGGCGACATAAACGTTATATTGTCAAATATTACCGTCGCGAAAACAGGTGATTCGGACGGAGGCGATAATACAAGCTTTTATGGAACGAACTCGGCCATCATCGCGAAAGGTGGTGCAACGCTGACGGTTAAGAATGCAAATATCACAACCGACGCGACTGGCGCAAATGGCGTGTTCTCGTATGGTGGCTCGGCAACGACCAATAATTCGTCTTCGGACGGTACGACGGTCAATATTTCCGACTCAACCATCACGACCTTGAAAGATAATTCTGGTGGAATTATGACGACTGGTGGTGGCACGATGAACGCCGAAAATCTTACGATTACGACGGCTGGAACTTCGAGCGCAGCGATTCGTTCGGACCGTGGTGGCGGAACTGTGACGGTTAATAAGGGAACTTATAAAACGACCGGAAAAGGCTCGCCTGCAATTTATTCAACGGCTGATATCACCGTTAAAAACGCAACGCTCATCTCAACAGCTTCAGAAGGCGCGATTATCGAAGGGAAGAACTCAATTACGCTCGAAAATGTCACTTTGACCGACACAAACAGTTCGCTCAACGGGCAATCGACAACTTATAAAAACATCTTCCTTTATCAATCGATGTCGGGCGACGCTGCGACGGGCGAAGCGGTCTTTACGGCGAAGGATTCAACCATCACAACCAATAAAGGTGATAGCTTCTACGTCACAAACACGACTGCGACAATCAACCTCGAAAACAATACAATCGTTAATAATGATTCGACCGGAAACTTCCTTCGCATCCAAAAAGATTCTTGGGGAACATCCGGCAAGAACGGTGGAACCGTCACACTTAATATGACCAATCAAAAAGCGAGCGGAAACATCGTTGTCGACTCAATCTCGACACTTAAAATGATACTTTCTAATGGTTCGTCATTCACTGGCGCGATTAATTCAGAAAACGCCGGTGAAGTCTCACTCAAACTCGACAAGACAAGCAAGTTAACTTTGGCTGGAAACACCTATGTTAAGTCACTTGAAAATGCTGATTCAACAAACAGCAATATTAACCTAAATGGTTATAAGCTTTACGTGAACGGCGTTGAGTTCAAGAAATAAAAATAAATAAGGCTCCTTTTGGGGCCTTATTTTTTCTCGATTTTGCCGTCACTACTTAGCTTTGCGTTCACACTCCAAGAATTCATCTCGTCGATGATTTTTTGTTTTTGTTTGCCGGAAAGAAGAACGGTTTTCTCGTCTTTTTGGAGAGCGGGAAGAATGTAGTAATCCATTTTTCCATCCGCATCCATCACGACTTTATAGAGCGCAGTTTCGACTTCTTGGTCGTTAAAGAGAAAGTTTCCGAGGTTATAAATTATCGGTTTGTTTTTATATATTTCGACACCTTGGAGGACGTGAGCGTGGTGACCAACGACCATATCGGCGCCAGCATCAATATATTGTTTTGCGCTCGAGACTTGTTCTTTTTCGAGGTCGTGGGAATTTTCGCGGCCAAAGTGAATCATCGGAATCACATAGTCGGCATCTTCGCGAAGTTCTTTAATTAGTTCGATGGCTTCAGTTGGATCGTAGCAACGGAAAACGCCTTCGGAGGTTTTTGTGGCGCCCGGAGTTAAGATATTTTTCTCGGCACGAGTCGCGCCAAAGAAAGCGAAACTTTTGCCGTTAATGATAAAGAAGAATGGCTTTTTTGCTTCGGCGAGATTGCGGCCGGCGCCGACATGAGGAATCTCGTATTTTTCGAAAGAATCGAGCATGTCGAGGAAGGCGTCTTTGCCGAAATCATAGACGTGGTTGTTTGCGAGGGAAACAAGGTCGACGCCCATTTCGTCGTAGATTTTTAGGCGTTCTGGTTTGGCACGGAAAGTGTAGGTTTTACCTTTCATTTTTGTCCCGCGATTACTGACAGTGAATTCAGAGTTTGCGACCATCACGGTTGCGGACTTCATTTCTTCGAGCATTGTGTCGCCAAGTACGCCAGAAATTCCGCCACGCGAATCATATTTTGGGGCGATATACCAGTTGTCCGCCAAGGAAACGTCGCCAACGAAATCAAGTGTGATTTTATCTTTTGTTTCGATAATTTTCACAGTGTCTTTGCCGTATTTTTTGCGGAGCTTTTCGGCTTTTTCTTCGACTTCGGAAACTTTTTCGGCCTGCTCTTCTTTAATAGCGATTACATCTTGCTCTGGCTCTTTTTCTTTTTGCTTCTTTTCAAGAAGAACCGAAGCAAAAATCCCGCCGGCAACTAAAATTGCAATCAAAAGGAAGAAAATTAAGTTTTTTAGACTTCGTTTCTTCTCACTCATTAAGTAAATTATAGCATAAGTGTTATAATGGAGATATGGAAGATAAGATTCGTGAATATGAGAAATTTATTGAGAAAAAAATGAGCGGGAATCTCGGTCCGATTGAACGTGTGAAGCTCGCCGAATACCATAAAGAAATGGTGACGAATTTTCAACATGAGCGTCTTATTCATCTTCTTGTGATGCTTTTCTTTGTAGCTATTACACTTGGATTGATTGGTGCGCTTGCGTATTATGTTGCGATTTTTGGATGGATGCTCGAAATGTGGCCGCTTTATGTTTTGGTGGGGCTGGTCGTGATTCTTTCGGCGGCGTATGTGAAACATTATTATTTCCTCGAAAATCATATCCAGAAAATGTATAAATACAATCGAATTCTTCGAATCGGAAAAAATAAATAGGGAATAAAAAAACGAGCTCAATTCGAGCTCGTTTTTAGTTTTTTTTATTATTCTTTAATGCGGGTAAATTTCATACCGTCGCCATCTTTGATGATTGTGACAGTATCTTCTTTGTATTCGAGATCCCAAACAACTTCTTGGCTTTCTTCGCCATCTTCTGGGCTAACTTTCATTTTGACTTGCTTGTCGTCGTAAGTGAAGGTTTGAGTTGAAGATGCTTCGCCTGCTTCTGACTTGAGTTCGCCAGTTTTGTCTTTCTTGAATTCGATAGTTTGAGTGCCACCGAGAGCTTTCATAAAGCTGACAAGTTCGGTTGATTCTTTGCCGTCTGAGATTGATGCAGAAAGCTCATATTTACCGACGATGCCAGGTTTTGCATTCAATAAGATACAAACAACTGCGACGATAACGACGACGACAGCTGCGATGATTCCGGCGATGAGGCCGATGTTATTTTTCTTTGCGTCTTTAGCCTTAATGGTTTTGACGTTTGTCATTTTGGGGTTACCTCCATTACTTTATCTAATTTTAGTATAACATAAACGGTAAGATTTTTTGGGATTTTTTGCTTATTTTAAGATAAGAGAGTATAATATATGGTAATGGAAATTGAGAAGTTAAAAGAGGAGCTCAAGGAGCTCAATAAGGAATATGCCAAAATCAAAACTATCCCGGTCGAGGAGAGAAAAGCTTTTGGTGTAGAAATGAATAAAAAGAAGCAGGCTATTCTTGATAAAATCAAGGCAGCCGAAGAAGCAGCAGAGGATGCGAATGTTGAGCCACTCGACATTACTGCGCCATGTGATTTCAATGCACCAATCCCGGCATTTAAACAGGGGTCGAAACACCCTTTGATGACCGAGCTTGACCATGTTGTCGACATCTATCAGGCGATGGGCTTTAACGTGATGGAACCTCGCCAACTTGATGATGAGTTTCATATGTTCGATTCACTTAACTTCTCAAAAGGCCACCCAGCTCGTGATGGCTATGATACTTTTAGAACTTCTGAGGGCTTTATTCCAATCGCTCACACTTCGGCAATGCAAAACCGCGCACTTACAACTTATAAGGAACGCCTCGAAAAAGGCGGCCAAATCGCCGTGGTGATTCCTGGCCGCGTGTTCAGAAACGAAGATGTTGATCCAACTCACGAACACACTTTCTATCAATGTGAAGGCGTCTATGTAGCTGAAAAAGCGAACATGGGCGAACTTCTCGGAATCTTTAAGAACTTCTTTGAAACTTACTATGGCCAAATTCTTAGAATTAAGACTCAGCCAGGTTACTTCCCATTCACTGAACCTTCATTCGAACTTCTCGTGGAGAAACCAAAGAGCCTCGGTGGAAAAGGCGACGGCTGGCTTGAACTTCTCGGTTGTGGCATGATTCATCCAAACGTTCTTAAGGCTGCTGGAATCGATCCAGACAAGTATAAAGGATTTGCTTGGGGTGGCGGTATCGATCGTCTCGTGATGATGAAATATATGCTTAATGATGTTAGGTATTTCGAAAGTGGTAAATTAGATTTCTTGGAGGAATTTTAAATGTTAGTTTCATTAAATGAAATCAGAAAAATGGTTGAAATTCCTGCGGGAGTTTCAACAGAAGAACTCGTCAAATTAATTGGCTCGAGACTTGTTGAGGTTGAAGGAACGATTGATTTATCGAAAAAATACAAGGGAATTAAGATTGTAAAAGTTGTTTCATGCGAAGCAATTCCGGAAACACATCTTCACCTTTGCCAAATTGATGCTGGAACTGGTTCAAATATCCAGGTCGTTTGTGGTGCACCAAATGTCCGCGAAGGAATGCTTGCAGTTTGGCTCCAACCGGGTTGCATCGTTCCACAAACTTACGGTGGTGAAAACTTTGAACTTAGTGTCCGCAAGATGCGCGGATACGATTCGAATGGTATGCTTGCCGGACTTGATGAAATCGACCTTGGCGATGACCACTCGGGAATCGTTGAAATTGATCCAAAGTTTGCAAAAGCTGGCGATGATTTTGCTGAGAAGTTTGAGCTTAACGACATTATTCTCGACATCGAGAATAAATCACTCACCCACCGCCCAGACACCTTTGGTTTAGTTGGCTTCGCGCGTGAAGTCGCCGGAATTCTTGGTGTAAAATTTAATGAACCAGAAACACCAGATTGGTTTAAAGGTGAAAAAGGCGATGTTGATGTTGAGATTGTCGATTCAGAACTTTGTTCGAGATACTCAGCAGCAGTTTTTGAAATTTCAAAAACAGGTCTTACAAATGCGCTTGAAGCAAATGAATATTTGACTCTTAACGATGTCTTCCTCGCAAAAGCAGGAATGAGAAAGATTTCAAAGATTGTTGATGCAACAAATATTGTGATGCTTATGACTGGTCAGCCACTTCATGCGTTCGACTATGACAAATTCGTTGCAGTGGGCGGAACTGACAAACCAAAAATCGTTGTTCGCGCAGCAAAGAAGGGCGAAAAACTTGTTCTTCTCGATGGAAAAGAAATTGAACTCGTCGAAGGCGATGACATTATCATTTGTTCAAATGATACTCCAGTAGCACTTGCTGGTGCGATGGGCGGGGAATCAACTGAAATCGACGAGAATACTTCAAAAGTTATTTTGGAATCTGCACCTTTCAGTCTTTATAACGAGCGCAAAATGCAGATGGCTCACGGCATCTTC
>CAZCZD010000045.1:0-5998 GCA_964503305.1 uncultured Candidatus Saccharibacteria bacterium
CAAACAATATTTGTCCATTTGCAAGAGTAACTCTAAAGTTCTCAACTTCTTTATTTAATTGTAATTGTGCTCTAGGTCTTTCAACTAAGCCTAGGTCTAAGTCTGTGATTACATATACTAAGCCTTTGTTTTCTGCTCCACCGTTTTTGTTTGATTCTACTTCTGTTGTTTCAGTATTATCTGCTTTGTTATCTGCAGAGTTTTCAACTTCTATATTGATTATACCTGTTTGAGCAACCATTCTCGTGTTGTTCATAAAGTTTCTAATCATTTCAGCTTGTTCATTTTTATCAAATGTATTATCATATGCTGCATCATTATTAGCTTTTGCTGTAACCTCTCTTGATTTTATATCTGTAGCAAGTGTATCAAATGATCTTAAGATTTCGGCTTTGTTATTCTTTACACCAACTCCTGATGCATTTACAAGATTTCCGTTTCCGTCTTCAACATTGCTTGATGAATAATTGTTTACAATTTGTCTATAATCGTATACATCTTTAGCATCTGATACTCTTTGTGATACATCATTTGCTGCTGAGATATTGTAGTAATATTTTGTGCTCTTGTTTGCAGCGTTACTTGTTTCACTTATCTTACGATCCTTTGTAGTATCATCATTTACGTCTGGTACTACTTGATATTTATTATCTTTGTATTGAACAGAGTCAATATCATCAGTCTTTTCACCGTTTTGAGTTTCGTAATTTGTGTAACCATAAATTCCGTTATAGTTTCCACCGCTTATATGTTCTCCGGTTTGATTTACTTGTGTAACAACCTGACCATTTGAATTTAAGCCTGCTTGGTAAACTGTTGATTTGTAGTCTTGGCCATTGTATGATTTAGAGTTCAATCCGCTTAATCCATCAACACTTGTTCCAACAAGAGAGTTCACATCATTGTCTCCTCTTGTTAATGTTGTTTGTGTTGTATCACCATAGATGAATCTTACAAAGAAGTCACCTGCTGGAATTGAGTTAAATTCATATTGTCCACTGCTTAAGTTGTTTTCTTGTCCAACGTATAATACTGAATTTTGAGGTCCTGATATTATTACTTTTGAATTGCCTTCACCACTATAATATCTCTTATAGTCTGTTGTTAAATTGCTAAAGTTTGTTGTACTTCCGTAATTGTATGTTGCCCAAACTTTTTCACCTTTATATGTTCCTGTTGTAGTACCATCTGAGTTTACATTTTGTACAAGTTCTACTAATTGTACTGTAACACCATTAATAGTATTTTCTCCAGAATCATAAGTTCCATTTCCAACTTTTGAGCTGTTAGAATTTACATTTCTTTCATCTTCAAATACTGTTCCACTGAATTTACGAATATTATTGTTTTCAATAATAAACTTCATATTTGGCGCTTTATCAGTATCATCTTCTTGCCTATTCTCCCAGTCATTATTACTATGTCTAATGTTTCCATCACCATCTAGGTCATTGTCTCTTAAGCTTCCTGGGTTTGAATCTGTATCGATTATTCCGGCAATTGATTGTCCAACATTCCCTGCATTTGGTACTTTTTGACTTCCTGTATATCTTGTAGTGTATGCATTAATTTCAGCAATATTTTTCTTGCCTACCGTTTCTGCTCCTGATGATAAGTCTTGATCAATAATAATCTTTTAATTAGGTTTATTTACTTCAATAGTAATATAACTATAGCATATGTCCCCTGGATTAAGAATATTTTTTCCGTATTTCTTGCCTGAATTCTTTATTCCTGTGATATATAGATTATTATATCCGCTTACACCTTCAGCATTTCTATATTTGCTATCTGTGCTTACAGTTAATGGCAAATCACTGTTATCTTGGTTCTTGTCGTCCGTAGTTTTTCCAACATAAGGTGCAATTTTTTCAGGTGCATATGTGTATTGGGTTGCATCATAGTAATCTACAACTTCAGTTCCGTCCAAATCAATGTTTAGCATACCTTGGTTCTTAATTGCAATCTTGTACGTTACCCAAGCACGTAAGTTCTTAGCATCTTCAATATTGTTGTCATGGTCTCCATAACTATCTGAACCATCAAATAAGTATTCTGAAGCTCTTATTTGTCTCTTATAATAATCTGCTCCATTGAATAGTCCATCACCTTTTCTATTTGCTATTTTCCAAGAACCATCATTGTTATCAAGGTCTTTCTTGTTGTAATAATATGTTTCTTCTTTTCCATTTACTTGAAGTACTACTTTATATGCATCTTTTGCAAGCGCTAAATCTGCAACTTCTCTTCTATTTACACCATAATCTACATATCTTGATTGATTTCCATATATGTTTGAAGGTGTATCTGATGATGATCCAGCTTGATACAAATATGGATATTTTCCTTGTTCTGAATTACCTGGAAATTCATTTATTAAGTCAACTTCACTGTCTTGTGGATTTTCTATATCTGCAATTGTATAGTTTTCAAATTTGTTTGTGTCAAATGGATATGTTTGATTATTTTGTAATGTAGAAGCTACCATCATAGAATCTTTGATAAATTGTTCTATTCCTTTTTGATCAGCGCTACCAACATTAAGTCCATTTAACCAGGCCTTTAATTTATTTAATGCGTCTGAGTAGTTTGTTGTTCCTGTTCCTGAAGCTCTATTATCAACTGCTATTGTTTTGTTTCCATAGTTTCCGCCTTTATCGCCTTGAGCATATACATTTGCATCTGTACTATTTGAGTTCCATCTTTTCCAGCTAATTACTTCTTTGTTATTGCCCCATTTTACGCTACCATCTTTATAAGATATATAGAAGCTGTTTGTTTCGTTAGTTTCTGCATTAGCCTTTGTGTCTAGGATGTTTGTTGCCGGATTTGTAGCAAATTCAACGAATTTATTCCATACATCTCCATAAGTTAAGGCTTTTGATTTATCTCCTGAGTCTGATTCCATAGCACTTGTGCTCTTATATTGAATGTAATTGCCTTCTGAATCTTCTATTTTATGGCTTATTCCATAAGCTCTATTTAAACTAGACTGACCTTTATAGTTATCTGGATCTGAAGCAATTGTTGTAAACTTGGCATTAAATGTTTGCCTTGATACATCTTTTGCATTTGATTTGCCGCCTGTTGCAGTAATATCTTTACTCATAGTTACTGCTTGATACATTTGACCATTGTATACAAATGCTACATAATATTTATGAAGTGGGTTAATTATTAGTTTGTCCATTTCTACATCATGCATTACCTTATTGTCTTTTGTAATATAAGTATATGTTCCACTCTTTATGTTGCTTGTACCATAGAATCTATATTTACCATTTTTGTCTGTTGTAGTTACTGCAACTAGAGTTCCTGGTGCACTTCCATTGCTTCCTGAAACAACTGCAGTGTTTCCATTTGTTACATCATATAATTGTACTTGAATTCCTGCAAATGGTTGATCTCCTGAATCGTATGTTCCATTTGTATTCCCTGTTTTTACTTCTGGGCTATCTAGCCATACAGTACCACCAATTTCAACATTGTTGGCTGCTTTGTTTGTAAGCCTTGAAACAACTTCATCATCCCATACTGCATAACCTGAAGCTGTAGCATTGCCTACTGATTGAATTTTACCATCAATTTTCTGTATTGCACCTGGCACCCCTGAGAAGTCCCAGTTTTTTACGCTCTTTCCAACTTCTAATGACCAGTCATCATCTGAGCCAACACTTGTAGCAAGATGGTAATCTATAAATTTTGGTGGATTATCTTTCGTACCATGTGTCCAATGCTCTCTATTAACATCTGTTTCATAATATAAGTAACCATAGCTGTATCCAATAAGAGTTTGGCTTTTTCCAACTTTTACTGGTAATCTAATATATTGCTTTTTATGGAATATTCCTGTTTGATTTCTGCTTGATCCTATTAATGAATTAGATATTACTTCATATTCCGTTGGAATTCCCTTAATACTTAGCTCTTTGCTTTCTGCGAAAGAACCATCTACAGTGTAATTAAAGTCTTTTAACCAGTGTATATTAAATGTTGGTGAACCTACATATTCAATATCTCCATCATTATTTGGAGTAAATTCAATATAAAATGGTGTTTCTCCTACAAAGTCTGGGAATTGAATTTCGTTTCCTCCTGCATCAAGTAATCTAAATGATTTTGGATCACCATTAATTCCGGATAAATCACTTGTTCCTGTTTGTGTATCATATAAATTAAATTTTGCAAAAGGATTTGATTCATTTTTCCAATTTATTAATTCATCATATAGTTCTTGCTTTGCTTCTGTTGAAACTGTAAATACAGAGCCATTGTTGAATACATCGCTAGCAGCATCTGTATAGTCTTCATCTTCATCGTTGTTCATTAATTCAACAGCAGATCCACCTACGTCATCAATTGCATTTTCACTAATCTGCTCAATATTTTCTTTATTTTCAATGATAATTGAATTGTCATCCAAACTTGCTGTTATTTTTGAGCTATAATCACCAATTATATCAACAGCATTTTGTGCTAGATCTTCAATAGCGTCTGCGCCTTCTTCATCACTATTTGCTTGTCCATTTGAAAAATCAAATTCGCTATCTTTTCCGTCAAGGTCAATTCCTAATATAGAATAATATTCTCTTAGTTCAAAGTAAATATCTCCTGTATCAGTCATATTTGAATCATAATTTGCATAGTTTTGTAATGCATGCATTACAACAAAAGCAATATGGTTCATACTTTTAATCTTATTATAGGCTTTTCTTGCTCTATCATACACCTTTTTTGCTTCATATCTTTCAGCAAGTAGTTCCTTATATTCATCTGATGTTTTATCTCCATCATATGTGTTTATATCATCTCTTATGCTATTATAATCGTCAAGAGTTGATTCATAATACTCTTTTGCTTCTCTACAAATAAAGCAATTATCTTCAGTATCTTTTACTGAATGTCCATTTATTGAAAGTGAAGTTGGAACTTTTACTGTTTCTCCATCATAATATTTATTTTTTGTATATACAGTGATGTCTCCATAAGTAATTTTGTTGCTATATTCTTTAGGTGCAATGTTATTATAACTTTGCTTTTTTTGGCTTCCTAATGTTTGTGCCAAACTATTTTGCTCATTAATTATTGGATTTTGAACATTTTCTAGCTTTACAGTATATTTAATATTAGGATTTAGCTTTATCTTGTATGGTCCAACAATATACTTCTTTGCTTGTTGATTTACCATTAACTTTATTGATTTATCTGTTACATCAGTTGTTACAGTAAATAAGTTTACTTCTTCTTTATTTGAAGCTTTATCTTTCATATCCTCATATGGTTTTATAATTCCATAATATACATCACCATAAGCTTTGTATCTCTGTTGAATTCCAGCTGTTTTAGAAGAACCCTCTACAACAGCATTTGTTCCACCTGTCCAAAGTTTAGAATACCAAATTACATGTTGTAATGTTGCTCCACTTTCTCCACATGTTAATGCATATCCTGTGGCAGGCTCTATTTTCGTACTGTTACTTGTTCTTGTATATTGTAATTGTTCAATTTTTAAGCCACCGATTGTTCCTCCTAATGCTTTACCATGCTCTCTACAATATGCAGTCCATTGACCGCTCATATTATATGCTGCATTAAATGGTCCATAGAAAGTTACAGTTTCACCAAAGGATTTGTTAATTAGTACAAAGAAAAGCATTATTACTACTAATAATAATATTCTTATTATTGTTTTATTTCTCTTCATTATTTCTCCTTTCCTTAAATTTGTACCTTTTATATTTTTCTATTATAATTATACATTTTATCTATTACATCTTTTTTTACTTTGAATACAACATAAGAAATTATTGCTGCAATTCCAAGTGTTATTCCAAATATTGCTGTTCTTGTTCTTCCAGCGCTCATAAGTATAATTGTGTTGGCTGATTTCATATCGTCTTCACCATCTTGCTTATTTGCTACTGTTGAATTTATGTCTTTTAAACCATATTCGTTGTAGTCTTCTGCAATTTCTGCAGTATTTCTTATTGTACCAATA
>CAZCZD010000046.1:0-5662 GCA_964503305.1 uncultured Candidatus Saccharibacteria bacterium
TCCTCGAGAAACAAGGTCTTAGAGACACCGCAATCGGCGATATGTTGATTATCCGCGGTCTTGATTATTACACCGGCTCGGTCTTTGAAACCTTCCTTCCAGAATATCGCGAAATTGGCTCAATTTGTTCTGGTGGTCGCTATGAAAACCTCGCCTCAAACTACACTGAAAATAAGTTCCCAGGCGTCGGCATTTCAATCGGTTTGACTCGCCTCTTCTACGTTTTGAATGAGAATAATCTCCTCGATGAGGTTTCTGAAAATCCAATCGATCTCGTTCTTATTCCATTCTCCGAAAACGAATACGAATATACTTTCAATCTCGCTGAAAAACTTCGTGGCTCCGGCAAAAAAGTCGACATCAACTTAACCGATAAAAAAGTTGGCGACAAATTTACTTATGCTTCTAAAATTGCAAAATTTGCTTCAGTCATCGGTGGAAACGAAGTCGAAACTGGAAATATTGAAGTAAAAAATCTCGAAACTGGCGAAAAACTTAAACTCGAAGACTATATTAGATAAATGGCAAACTTAAATTCATATCTTGTTTCGCATGGCGGGAAGAAGATTGGGCTTTTTCATCCGTATAATGAAATCGATGCCCTCGTTCTCGCGCGTTTTTCATATCTTCCGTTTCATCGCATTAAACTTGAAAAAGACGAAACAATCGGCAGTGCCTGCGCAAAACTCAGCGAAACTTTAACGGTCAAAGATTTTTGTTGGCCGGATGATTTTGAATTTGTCGAGAACTTAAAAAACTCGCGTCGCTTTTCGAAAAAACGCATTTCGGATTATGTAAAAAGTAATAGTAAAGCACTCGAAAAACAATTTTCTGCCATCACGATTCATCTTAGTCCAGTGAAGATGTATCTTAGCTTTTTTGGTACAGAAAATATTCTTACGGCCTGGAAAGAAGATTTCAACCTCGCTTTTATGGACCATGTTCCAGCTCAAACTGAGGCAAAGAAATATTTAGAATCACTCGCAAAACAATACCCAACCAAGAAGATTTTTCTCGGTGGTCACTCAAAGGGTGGTAACCTTGCGATTTATTCCTCAGTCACCGTTCCAGATTCGCTCCAGAAGCGCATCAAAAAGATTTATAACTATGATGGTCCAGGTCTCAGAAAAGGCACGATGGCGCTTGATACGGGCTCTGAGCAAGTCTCTGGAAAAATTATCAGTGTCATTCCACAGGATTCGATTATCGGCCGCTTGTTCGAACATAACGAAACTGTAAAGGTAGTTAAATCGAGCGCAAAAAACCTTTATCAGCACGACATTTATTCTTGGCAAATTAGCGGCAACCGATTCGTCAAATCGAAGTCAACTAAAGCTTCGGACCTTGTTGACAAAACTATCACTGGTTGGCTCGAGACTGCGTCAAAAGAAGAGCGCAAAATCTTTATCAACTCTCTCTTTGAGGCTCTCGGAAATGCCGAAGTGAACGGCCCACTCGAAATCAAGTCGAAGTGGCTAAAAGTGATGACGAATATCTTAAAAACTTATGTGAAACTTCCAAGAGAGAATAAAAAAGCTATCCTCGAAGTTTGGAAGAAACTCGGTGCTTCATTTCTTAAAGCGAGAAAGGAAAAATAATGCCATCAAGAAAATTTGAGCTTGATCAACATTTCTTAAAGTCACCGAAATTTGCGCTCATGCTCATCGGTCATAGCAATATCAGAAAGAATGATATCGTAGTCGAGATTGGTGCTGGCTCCGGAGTTATCACTACGGCTCTTTCTAAGCGCTGCAAGCTCGTTTATGCTATTGAACCGGATTCTGAAACGGCTAAGAAACTTCGCGCGAATTTGAAGCGTTTTGGGGCCGAAAACGTTATTGTAATCGAGAAGGATTTTCGTGACGTCGAATTTCCGAGCGAATCATATAAAGTTTTTTGTAACCCGCCATTCCGTTTTTCGTCGGAGATTTTTTATAAACTCTTAAATCTCGAGAATCAGGACGGAAAAATCGTTGAAAAGGGAATAAAAAATCCTCCAAAATCAATTTATATGATTCTCCAAAAAAATCTCGCATTGAAGTTAATTTTGACTGACCGTCATTACACTAGCCAGCTTGGTCATATTCTGATTGATTCTTATGATACAAAAATCCGTCTTCCTCTTCGAAAAACGGATTTTACACCTCCACCAGCTGTCGATACGGTGCTTTTTGAAGCTAAGCTTCGTTAGTTTCCGAGTCCTGGTTCGAGGTAATATTCTTTAACTTGAGTCCAACCCCAGCTGTTGTCAAAGCCGGTTGTTTCGAGTTTATTAAACTTAAAGTGCGGCATGCCGGAAGTTCCGGATTTTTGCATGATTTTTGCGGCTTTTTGAGTGTTCTCGCGGACATGGTCGAGTTGTTTATGATTCTTGTAGCAATCTTTAAAATTGTCGCCAAGTCCAACTTTATAGCCAATCTCGAGCCAATAATCTGAAGTCATATCTGTTATATGCGGTGCAGTTTTTGCGTTGCCGATACCTTTTGAATGATAATCTTCGTCAAGCGACTTCATCGCCTGGTGGTAGTAGTCCCAGAATTTATTTTCTTCGGTTGCACAAAGCGTTGCCTCGGCTGCTTGCTCGGATTTTGCACCTGCTTCACCATATTCATTTAAGAAGTCGGTGATACGCATCTCATACACCACGTCATTATCCGCAAGCCACTTCTCAAATTCCTCTTGATGCGACATGATTGCACGTGAGAAATAATCGCAATAAGGACACATGATATCAGTCGTCATAACGTAGTGGTTTTTTGCGTCCTTGTTTCCGAGAGTCGTTCTTTCATCCCAGATTGCATTTAGATCTTCATTCTTTGGTGAACTAATTGCAATCAAAACTACAATTAACCCCATAATGAAAATAATTACAATTACACGAATAATTGTTGCAACTACATTTCCACCACCTTTATAATAATCAGAATAATCTTCTTCGCTCATTTCTTTCCTTTCTTTTTTGTAAATTCTTCAGATTTTATAATCGCATACGCCTCAAAACCGACCTTTTTTAGAGCAAATAGCGCAATAATGAATGATGCTAGCGTGAGCACCCAGCTCACAGTCCCGGCAATCGCCATTCCGGATGAACCGGCAATTGAAATGATTATCGGGGCGAGAATAGTTGTCCCACAGGTTGGGCAGCCGGAACTAAGGATGAGAAGACCAGTGATGATGCCGGCATTTTGGATGTTTGCCGAATCTTTGCGGTATTTATAAACGAAAACTACCAGTCCGATCAAAACAGATTGAAGAATTGTCAGAAGGAAAATGAAAATAAAATCTTGGAAAACTCGATTTACTCCGAAGGTCCCGAGGAAAGCTTTCCATAGAATTTCGATTTTTCTAGGAAAGGAAACTACTGAAAGAATATTCAAAGTTGCACTTCCAGAGGCGAGAACATTAAGTAATGTTCCGAAGATAATAAAGGCGATAAAGAAAGTAACAAGAAAGCGTTTCTTCCTAAAACAAAGAATTGCGCCATAAATCGCAAGCTTAAATTCGTCAGCCCATCTCTGGAGCTTTGAATAAAAATTATTACCTCCTCGCATGTTTCAAGTATAGCACAAAAAACTTTAAGAAAACACAAGTTTTATGAAAAAAGAGAAAAAATGAATTATCCCTATAAAACCGAACAAAAAACCAAAAATCCGAACGGAAAGATATAATATGAATAACATAAAAAAGTCAAAAAACAAGGTTGACAACTAAATTGCTCGTGGTAAAATTAAAGTAAGATTTGGATGCGGTTGAGAGAGCTCCAGATCAAAACGGGTGGAGTGTGAAGTTATATGACTATCATTTGGTCCTGTGGATCAAACCACCTAGAAATTGCTCTAGAATAAAAAATACGCCTTCTCGTGTGGCGTATTTTTGTTTTTTATGATAAAATTGTCTCATGGCGCTGTGGCGGAGTGGTTACGCAGAGGTCTGCAAAACCTTGTACACCGGTTCAATTCCGGTCGGCGCCTCCAAAACCCTGACGGGTTTTGTCGAAGCCCGAATGGCGGAATTGGTATACGCGTTCGACTTAAAATCGAATGGAGAAATCCATATGGGTTCAAGTCCCATTTCGGGCACCACTATTTGGTTATGATAAACAAAAAGAATCTAAAAACGAATTTGAAAAGATTTATACCGCTAATTTTTATTATCGGTATTTTTGTTTTTATCTGCTCATTTATGGTAAATCGCGCAGTCTGGTTTGATGAATCTTATTCCGCCCAAACCATTAAGGGTACTTTTTCTGAAATTGCAAAGACAACTGGTGCCGACGTACACCCGCCGCTTTATTATTATCTTTTGAAAATTTGGACAATTCCATTCGGCCGCTCGATTATCTCATTGCGTAGTTTTTCGGTATTTTTTGGTATTATTGCGATTATTTTTGCCTATCTAATCTTTAAACGTTGGTCTAAATCGCCTAAAATCGCCGGATTCATCACTCTTGCTGTCGCAGTTTGCCCGTTCTTCATCTACTATGCAACCGAAATCCGCATGTATAGTCTTGTCTGCGCAATCGTCATGGCTTCGGTTTATGTTCTCGATCTCGCCCTCGAAGAAAAATCTCAAAAATATTGGTTAATCTACTCACTTTTGCTAGCCTTGGCGCTCTATACTCACTATTTTGCCGCTTTTGCTTTTCTCGCTGAATATATATATGTCTTTATTTTTCATCGCAAAAACGACCAAAAAGTTGTTAAAGAACTCATTCTCGTCTCCGTTTTGGCATTTATTCTTTTCTTACCATGGATACCGTCACTTATCTCCCAGGTCACTGCCGTCGAGAAAGAATATTGGATCGAGGCCTTTACTCCGTTAACCTTCCTTCAATTCTTCTCTCTAAGCCTAGTTTATTTTGAGGATATTTTGAAAAATATTCCAGAGCTTGTGCTAGTTGTTGTTGCAGTTATTCTAATTGTCATTGCTGCCGTCTCAGCTCTGAAGACGATGGGGAATCACACAAAAGACAAAACTGCCTTAATCGCTTTTCTCGTTTTTATCCCATTTCTCGCACTTTTTATTCTTTCGGTTCCGCCGCTCTCGCCAGTCTATGTCCCGCGCTATATCACCTATTCTTTGACGCTTTTCTGGGCGCTCGTTGCTATTCTGATTGTCCAAATCTATAATTCAAGACCATTTCTTGCAAAGTTAACTATTTTTATTATGCTCATTTGTTCTATTGTTGGCGTGCTGAATGTCTTAAATGAAAATAACTATTCGGCGGTCGTTAGTGACGTGATTGCTGGGATTGAAACCTATGACGGTGAGGAAGAAGCTCCAATCATCTTTGCTGAATCGTCTTCGTCCGCCTTTGATGCTGTTTTCTATCAAACTAAAAAACACCACGTTTATATTATCGATCCGATGACGGCGTGGGGTGCCTCAAAACCTCTCTCGGAGTATGGCGAAAATTACATCGAAGATTTTGACGCCTTTAAGAAGGAGACTGAAACTTTTTGGTACGTCTCTCCAACTCATATCACCTCCTCGAGAATTAAGCAGGAAATGACTGGTTTTAAGCTTGAATATGCTAAAAATATCAGTGGTTACGCGGTCTATAAGTTCCAAAAAGAAAAAGACTTGAAAACTTCCGAGAATTTGTTATAATAAGAACATACTTGCGAATGTAGCTCAGTTGTTTAGAGCGCTTCCTTGCCAA
>CAZCZD010000047.1:0-522 GCA_964503305.1 uncultured Candidatus Saccharibacteria bacterium
CACTGAATATTCTACTGTTCTACTTACAAAGTTATGATCCATTATTAATTTTGATTTACCATTTGCATCAGTAGTTACCATATTGGCATAATTTCTATTATCGTAAATTCTTGTTGTTACTGGCTCTGATTTATTTGTGTCTCTAACTTGTACTACGAATTGTGTGTTTTGAATTGCTTCTTTAGTATCTACATCATTAACATTAAATTCCATATTTGTTGGATAATTTGATGTTTCATGTAACCAACCAACACATATTGTATTTTTACCAATGCAATTATAATCATCTGTACTTAAGTCAATGCTCTTTTCTTGCCAATCATCTACACAATAATATGGATGCCAATCAACATTAGCAGTGCTATTGTTACTTGCAATATAGTCATATGAAGATTTTGCATCATTTCTTATTGCATCTATAACCTGTTTTGTTGTCCTTAATGTTTTATCTTTATTATAAAAATAATCCCTTGCATAATATTTGCCTGATGTTGTTGCTTTATCTGTTTGTTGCAATGAATA
>CAZCZD010000047.1:532-1237 GCA_964503305.1 uncultured Candidatus Saccharibacteria bacterium
TTATACTTTGTTAAAGTTGCTTTATTTATTCCATTATAAACATGCCATTCATTTTCACCTATAGTTTTATCTTCATATTCAGTATTTGTACTACTATAGATATTATCCCACGAATCATCTCTTTGAGATAATGAAACATATTGCTTGTTCCCCTGATTATCTAAATAGTAATAACGTGGTACATAATAAGTAAATAGGAACCCTGCTTGATATGTCCAGCCAAGATTATATTCATATTGGTCAGCTATTTGTTTTGCTTGTGTTACATATCTATAATAATAGTATTGTTCATTATAATTATATGAATATTTTATATCTGAAGCACCTGAGTAATCAGTATTTATTCCTGGCACTACAACCTCTGAAAGGTTTAAATTTCCTGGTTTAGACTCTGCCTTTTTTGGATTTGATGAGCTTGCTTTAACATTGCCATCCTCATCAAAAGTTATTGTGAACTGTTGTTTATTATCTGATTTTCTGTAATCATAAATTACATGTTCCTCATACAATAATACCCTAATTGTTTTATTTTTATAATTTTTTTGCAAACGAATGCTGTCTGTTCCATATATGTCATTTTGAATTGCATTCGTTTCTGATGTTACTTTTTCGTAATATCCCTCAATTGGTTTACCATTTGTATCTACTACATTGTCGTCCTGCTTTATTATATCAGGATGATTGTGAAAGAAAAAATCCAGTAAA
>CAZCZD010000047.1:1247-5466 GCA_964503305.1 uncultured Candidatus Saccharibacteria bacterium
TACGCATATTGTTTTATTTTGTGAACAATCATTTTGTTTCATGAATTTATAGCATGTAGCATCTATTAAAGTGTCATCTCTACAAGGCAATGAATATTGCTCTTCCACTGATAATTGATGACCTTGTCTTGAACCTGCTGTTGTAGAACCTAATTCTGCATAATAATCTTCGTTTATTCCTGTGTTTCCATTTGTCCAGTTACTGTTTCCTCTTTGTTTATTAAATAATTTTATTGTTACAGATGCCGGAGTATCAATCATAATTATATGTACTACTTTACGCGATGGCTCATTTGCTGTTGCAGTAGTTTGTCCTATTACAGCATAGATATATGCTCCTTCAAATGCTGTTTGATCTCCTAACGAGAATGTTTTTGTATTTTTATCATATTTTATTTGTAATGTATGTGATGGAGCATTTACAGAAATTTGATTTTCATTTACAGTTTGATTTAATTTTATCATTGTAGATTCACTTAAATCTAATTTTTGCAATTCACTATTTTCATTGTCCATACCATTTATTGTAATAGATTTTTTATTGGAGTAATCTTCACCAGCACTACTTACTTGTACATCATATTTTGCGCCTGTTAATATATTATTAGTTGTATTTGGATTGTATTCTGTGTTTTGTGCTAATTTTACAAAGTCTACATCAAATTTTGTTGCCTCAGGAAGTGGATTATCTTTTGGATCCATTTTTATTACTATATGCAATACTTGCTCTGTGGTTCCCTGAATTGTTGGACTATAATCAACCATTGCATATACTCCACCTGAAGTTGATGTTAGATAATGATTATATACTGGATCTTGTATACTTGATATTACACTAGAATCATTATTTATTCCAATTGCCCCTGTTGTTTCATCATATTTTATTGGTATTAAAATTGGAGAACTATCAACTTTTCTTCCTTGTTCAGCTGCTGTTTGCTGTAACATTAGCATTAAATTACCTTTTGTTTTTTCAATATGTGAAATTTCTACTTCCTCATCTGTTGAATTGCTTAAATTAGTTTTTATTGTTAATGGAGTTATTAAGCTTGATGTTGATGTATTTGATGGTACAAAATTAATTTTGTATTGTGCATTGTCTTTTCCTGTCATATCTGTGCTTATTGGATTTGCATTTGAATCTACTCTATCAATATCTATACTGTAATGTGTATTATCAAATACTCCTCCATCAATTGTGTTAAATAAATATATATCTGCTGTTATGTTGTTTTCTTCTTCATCATAGCTTATTGTTGGTTCTGCTAATTGTCCATTTGAACCTGATAACACAGTGTAGTCTTTGTATTTTAATACACCATTTTCTTTTACAATTCTAAACTGAATTTTATATTGATCATTTAATCCAGGTATTGCATAACTTGGTGCTGACTGTATTTCATTTATTTTTACATTAAAGCATCCTACACCATTGAATCTTAATCCATTATAGATTACTTCACCATTGCTATCTGTTGTTAATTGTGTTGAACTTTCATCTGTTGCCACATTTGTAACTGTAAATATTGCATTTTTTAGTAACTGATTACCATTTTTATCTGATAAATGTACTCTTAAAACTGCTGATACTGTTTTGTTTGGTTCATTAGAAAGTGCCACATTTATATCATTGTTTTCACTAATGTCCCAATAGTATGGAGAATCCATGTTTGTTGAGTCTACTTTTACAAGATTTCCATCTTTTTCTTTCACTTCTAGTGTTCTTGTTATTGTATCTCTTCTAAAACCAGATGTTGCTTTTAATTCTTTTATATCTATTTTTAAATAGTCTGCTTCTGGTATCTTAGTTAGTGCTATACCATTGTCATCTGTTGTGATTAATGCTGGACATTGATATCCAGTATTTGTTGTAAATAATACTTGGTATACTGATCCTTTTATTGGATTACTGTCTTCTGAACTTGACAAATTTATTCTTAAATAATTTTTTCCTTGAATATCAGGTATATTTACTTTATATGTTACTTCAGCTACTACGTCTACTGATACATCTGTTGTTTCTTCTTTTAAATTTACGGTTACATTTCCCAAACTTGAAACTTGCCTTGCCTCATTCATTGCTCCTGCTTTATCAAATGTAACACTAAATAGTATCTTGTCCAATTCTAATCCGTATTGTTCTTCTCCATCTGGTGATATTCTATATATTGCTTCTCCATATCCATCAAGTGCAAATGGTTTAATTTCAATTCTTCCTTTTGAATCTGTTGCTACTGATTTTGGTGAATTTCCATTGCTTGCATCAATAGCATCTGTTTCATCATAATTTTCAATGAAGTATTTTAATCCTTCTATACCTAAGTCCTGGTTTTTGTTATCCACTACTCTAAATCTACATACATTTCTCGTTGCTTTTTTTACTATTCTATCTGCATCTAATTCTATTGTATCATCTTGTATTTGGTTATTATTTGTATCTAATATTGCTCCTGTAGAATCTACAACAAAATTAAATGAATTAGAGCTACGTTGTTTTATATATGCACTTGGTACTTCTTCTCTTTCCACTTTTATAGTTGCTGTATATGTTTCATTTTCTATTGCATATAAGTTATTAACTGTTAAATATCCATCTTGATCTGTTTCTAAATCGTTTATTTCATAATGAAGTGCTGTTTGTCCATTTGTTGTATCTGTTTGTGTTACATTTATAGAGTATTTAACTCCTGGTATTGCTTCATTAGTAACTGAATCCATAGCTTGCATTTTTAGTTTTATATTATTTTTGTAGTTTACTGATGCACTTCTTGAATTTGCAATAGTTAAACTCCAAGGAGAATTTTTAACTAAAATATTAGAATCAGATGGTGTGATATTTAATATTTTCCCATTTGAATATGTAATTGTTATTGTTATATCTCCATTCAAGGTATCATATCCTGCAGATGGCTTTGTTTGGCTTAACAAATAAGTAATATTTCCTCTTCCTGTTGGGATATCAAAACTCAATCTTGTTGAACCATTTACACATTTTTCAGAGTCAATAACATTACGTGTTGTTTTGTCTCTTAATTCAAAAATTGCATCGCTTATGTAATTATCAGTATTAACTGAATCCACATTGTATATTACTAATCCAGCTTTTTCTTGATTAAAAGGTATTTTTATGAATGCATTTCTATCTTCTACTGGTTCATTTGTAACGCTTACAGTTACTCCATCTGATGTAGATGTCAAATCTTTTTGCATTTTTAAATCATCATCTAATAATATCATTGCATATTTGTATTTTGCATTATTAGCAAGTGATACACCTTCTGGCATAATTAATGGAGTAATTGTGATGCCATTTTGTCCTTTTTTTAATGGTACATCTGGTATTGTTATAATTCCATTATTATCAGTTTGTGCTACAAAGTTCCCTAAATTGATACTTTCTCCATTTTGATATTGTGCTTCTACATTAAATGTAATTCCCTGTATTCCTAAATTGTTATTTAATGCTTGAATTTTTATTGTGTATTTTGAGTGAATGAAGAATTTTCCAATTACTCTATCTTCACTTGTATTGCCTTTATTATCATAAGCTATTACGTGGATATATTGATTTTCTTCAACATTATTTACTTTTATTGTTGATTCGTTATTAGTATCAATCACACCCTCTATAAAGTTTTTGTCATTTTTATCAATTTTTTCTTGTGTATTTGTGTTTTGATATTTGTATCCTAAAACTCCGCTTTCTGTGTCTGTGAATTTTAATTTTACATCTATTGCTTCATTAGTTTTTTCATCATTATCTGGTGTTGCGGTTACTGTAGGGGCTGTTACATCATCTGTTACTTCAAAGTTCCCAATAAATTCATCAGATGTTGTACCTTTTGAGTTTGTTGCTTTTAATGATATTCTATACTTTCCTGTTCCTATTTTGCTTGCATCTATTGCTGTGTTTGTATCTGGATTATAGTCTAATACTGGGTTTTCACCTTCGTATACATCAATAGACCCATCTTTTACTATTTTCCATGTTCTTGATTTTATTTCTAACCCTGCTGGATCATAAGAATTATCTACTAACTCTAATTTGTTGCCATAATAGAATTTTGTGTTTTTTATTTTAAAGTCTGCAATAGGCTTTAATGTTGAGTCATCACTGCTTACACCTGTTACGTGTTATCTTGTTGTTATACTTTCTGCTACATCAGCATCTTTAACAAATAATTTTATAAATTAATTATAAGTAGTTTGAGCTATGGAT
>CAZCZD010000048.1:0-5032 GCA_964503305.1 uncultured Candidatus Saccharibacteria bacterium
TCGATGCAAACGGTATCTTGAATGTTACCGCAAAAGATAAGGGAACTGGTAAAGAACAATCAATTACCATTCAAAACTCTGGTAACATGAGCAAGGATGATATTGAAAAAGCTCAAAAAGACGCTGAACTCCACGCTGACGAAGATAAGAAGAAACGTGAAACCACCGATCTCCGCAACCAACTCGAAAACGCCGTCTATCAAGCTGAAAAGATGCCTGATGAATACAAGGACAAAATCAGCGACGACGACAAAGAGACTATCAAGAAAGCTGTCGAAGAAGCTAAGGAAGTCTTGAAAGACGAAAGCGCAGATAAAGACAAACTTGAAAGTGCCGCAAAAGCTCTTAATGATAAAATCATGCCAATCGGCGCAAAGATATATGAAGCTGCGAAAGACGAACCAAAAGACTCGAAATCGGACGACAAAAAATCCGACGACGCCGTAGAAGGTGAAGTAGTAGATAAATAATAAGCTACAAATAGAAGGCCACCTTGAAAGAGGTGGCTTTTTATTGTATAATATATATATGGGAAAGAAGAACAAAAACAAGGCAAATGAACCTCAGCAAGTCACAAAAAACGAAACTGAGATTATTCTTGAACTTCTTGAAAAAACTCTAGAAACGGATGGCGACGTTGTCGAATTTGGCTGTTATCGTGGCGACACCAGCGTCTTAATGAAACGCTTGCTCGAAAAAAACCATTCTGAAAAGATTCTTTGGCTTTATGATTCTTTCGAGGGCTTACCACAAAAAACCAAAGAAGATGCCAGTGTGGCTGGCGATCAATTTAAAGCCGGCGAACTTCTTGTGACAAAACGCGAAGTAATTGAAAAATTCAAACGTTTTGGCCTTCGCCTCCCGAAAATTAAAAAAGGTTTCTTTGAAAACTTAAATCCCGACGAAGATGTCCCTGAAAAAATCTCCTTCGCCTTTCTCGACGGCGATCTTTATACGAGCATTAAAACCAGCTTGAAACTCGTCGAAAATCGCATGCAGAAAAACGGTATTATTGTCGTCCATGATTATAATAATCCAGAGCTTCCTGGCTCAAGTCGCGCCGTTGACGAATGGCTCCGCGCTCATCCAACAAAACACCTCGAAACTCGCGAAACACTCGCAATCATCAAATAGAAAAAGCTCCATCTCTAGGATGGAGCTTATATAATGTGCGTGGTGGTGTTTATCCATCGTTTTTGATCTCTTTTAAAATGCGAAAGACCGCGATAGTCTGCGAGAAAAAGTCTCGCCTCGAGTTTGCCATAGCGATTATATTCTTCGAGCAACGTGTCGAAAATCAATCCACTACCAGTTGTAATGTAGGATATTTCCGAATATAAATCGCCGAATAACGGCATGAGTATAAAAATCAATGCGAAAGCGAAAATAGCCAATGCAACTCCATAGGCTTTGAGAAAAAACGCTACTACGGCGGCGATAACTCCAACTTTGGCAAAAATATCAGTCCAAATCTGGAATAAAGCCGTGCGTGTTATGAAGAGCTCCCAGAGTGTAATAATCCTAGAGCGCTGTTCGTCGAGCTGTTTGAGTGTGTCAATTCTCATGACTTCTTTCTGCTGAGTTGCCATACACGCGATACTATCGCAAAGCTCGATTGTGTTCAAAGAGAATGCTTCTTTTCGTTCATCTTCGAGTGTCCCCTCAACTTCGCCCTCAATCCGGTCTCGAATTATCCGTTTTGTTTCATTTAAGTCGGCACAAAAAAGTCGCTTGATACTCATAAAACCACCTCCTTTTGAAGGTACGCCACCACTATCTAAAGATTAACAAAATTTATTGGACAAGTAAAATGATTAAGATTATAAGTGAAAGAATTACACGATAATAACCAAATGCTGAGAGTGCATGTTTTTTCTCGAGGAATTTAATCACGAAAGTGAGCGCGAGCATACCCGAAACGAATGCAATAATATTCGAAAGTACGAGTTCGCCAGTATGATTCATGATATATTCGCGAGATGAACTTGAAACAAGGCTCTTAAGACAAACGCCAATCATGATTGGAATTGATGCCATGAAGGAATAGTTCGCTGAAG
Organism: uncultured Candidatus Saccharibacteria bacterium; assembly: GCA_964503305.1. Classification (GTDB taxonomy): domain Bacteria; phylum Patescibacteriota; class Saccharimonadia; order Saccharimonadales; family Saccharimonadaceae; genus Nanosyncoccus. Next base: position 2,058 of record CAZCZD010000048.1, read on the forward strand.
CTTTTGAGTCCATGCCCATTACGCGGCCAGCTAATATGGTTGATCCAGAACGTGAAACACCAGGAATCAAAGCGAAAGTTTGGATTAAACCGATTGAAAATGCACGTTTGTGTGAGAGTTTTTCCTCGTCTTTAACCTTTGAAAGATGTGGCAATTTGTCGACAAAAATCATCAAAACACCAACCACGCCAATTGCGATTGCAATCGTGTAAAGTGAAGAGAAAAAACCGTTACTTTCGATGAATTTCGAGAGTAAAATTCCGATGATTCCGGCTGGAATTGATGTGAGAAGAAGGTTAATGGCCATGTGCCAATCTTTCTTCTTGAAAATGTCATTTAAAATCTTTGCGATGCGTTTTCGGTAGTACCACAAAAGTGCAAAAAGTGTACCGAAGTTAATGAGCTCGAGGAAGAAGTGAAAATCCTCCGCGCGTGCGCCTGCTCCAAGTAATCTTTGGGCAATTTCGAGATGTCCTGAACTTGAAACTGGAATAAACTCCGTTAAACCTTGTACTAAACCTAAAACAACTGACTCGAAAATTTCCATACTTAAATTATACTTGTGTTTTGATTCTCCGTCAAAATATTGTATAATCACAGGTATTAGCCTCTTAATTAGAGGTAGCACATTGAAAGGAGGGTTAGAAAATGAGAGTTTATCATCAGAAAAATAGTGATGCATATACTTTCAAGGTCGGTGATCGCAAAAAAACTCATTTTCTTTTTCTGTTAAGTGATTTGAGTGCTTTTGGGAATCCAGTGAAAAAGCCAAGGGGTATTCGGGGGAACTATCGTAAATGTATGAAACTCCTGCTCGAGAACGAAATTAACGAGCTTTCATTGGTTCTGAAAAACGGGGAGTATTTTGAAATATCGCCCCCCATCTTCTCACGCGGACGCACGAAAAAGGACATCGAGGAATACTGCGGCATGTACAAAAAAGGTGAGATTAAAACCGAACCTGCCAGTCTTGAGATCGAAATCACTATTCCCGCCGGTAACGCAATCAAGGTTTATTCAATCCAAGAAAGTTATTTCACATACCTTGTAAACCAGGGTGGAACTTTTTATGAAACTGATGATTACGTTGCCGTCGAAGAAGCAACAGGCGCATTTTTCTAGTCCTAACCAAAAAGGCCCCATCCCCCCGATGGGGCTCTTTACTTTTTTAGAAAATTGTGTATAATAATAAGAAGACAAAATAATAACTAACTTTTTGAGTAAAAGGAAAATTTAATGCCGATTATTAAATCCGCAAAGAAAGCTGCTCGCCAAGCAGTTAAGAAAACCGCTAGAAACGGTGAAATTAAGCGCGCAATCAAAGCCGCTCTCAAAGCTTTCAAAGCTAACCCAACTGCAGAAAATGCAGCAAAAGCACAAGCAGAATATGACAAGGCTGCTAAAAAAGGCTTAATCAAGAAGAATACTGCAAGCCGCAGAAAAGCTGCTCTTGCTAAAATCGCAAAAGCTTCTGGCACCAAGCCAGCTGCTGCAAAGAAAGCAACCGCTGCTAAAGCTCCAGCTAAAAAAGCTGCTCCAGCAAAGAAAGCTACTACAACCAAAGCAACCGCTGCTAAAAAACCAGCTGCTAAAAAAGCTACAACCGCTAAAAAACCAGCTGCAAAAAAGCCAGCAACTAAGAAAGCTTAATTTAAAAATCCGACCGCTTGGTCGGATTTTTTGTTATCTGTTATAATAGAGATATGCCAGAGTTACCGGAAGTCGAAACTATTCGCCGTGGGCTCGAAAAGTTTATCAAAGCCGCCAAAATCACAAAGGTAAAAATTCTTTGCGATAAATCTTTTATTGGTCCGAAAAACCTGATTGAAAATCAAAAAATTATTAATCTTCGCCGAAAGGGAAAAGCGCTCCTGATTGATCTTGATAATGGCATTACGATGATGATTCATTTACGTATGACGGGCCAGCTAATCTTTCGTGGTGAGGAAAGTTTTGCCGGCGGTCATCCAACCGACTCATTCGTGAATGAGCTTCCGGACAAACAAACTCGTGTTGAAATTGAACTTGAAAACGGCAAGCTCTTCTTTAATGACCAAAGAAAGTTTGGCTTCATAAAAGTTCTCGAGACCGCAGAAGTCGAAAATGATAAATTTATTAAATCACTCGCCAAAGAACCTTGGGAAATCACATTAAAAGAGTTTAAAGAAAACTTGATGCATCATAAATCCGCGCCAATCAAAGCCACGATTTTGGATCAAAAAGTGATTGCTGGACTTGGCAATATTTATGCCGACGAAGCACTTTTCTTTGCTAAAATTCACCCAAAGCGCGAAACCGGAAGCTTGACTGACTCTGAAATTGAAAAATTGCTTGAAGGCGCTAAAACCGTGATGCAAGCCAGTATTGATTCGGGTGGCTCAACTATGAAAACCTATGTTAAAGCCGACGGCACCAAAGGGGATTATCTCCGACTTTTTGCAAAAGTTTTCCGTCGTGAAAACGAACCGTGCGTAGACTGCGGAGCTGAAATTGTAAAAATTCGCGTTGCTGGACGTGGCACCCACATCTGTCCAAGCTGCCAAAAGGAGCGAAAATGATTCATATTTTCTATGGTGAAGATCGTCTAAAATCTGAAGCTGAAGCGAAAAAAGTTCTCGGCGACAATTATGAAGTAATCGACGCCACAACGCTCGAACCAACTGATCTTCCGACTCTTTTTCTTGGTGCCTCACTTTTTGAAGAAGTTCGCAAAATTCTCATCAAAGACCTTTTTAGTAGAAAAGAGCTTTATGGTGATATTGAAAAATACTTAAAAACTCCGCATGAAATTGTGATTTTAGAAGATAAGCTAACCGGTACACTCACAGTTGTAAAAAATCTGAAAAAATCTTCCGAAGTCGACATGAGGGAGTTTAAAAAGGCTGAGACGAAAAATGTTTTTCTTGCTTTTGATATTTATAATATGGCCCTTAAAAACCCGAAAAAAGCTCTCGAACTGTTAAAAGAAGCCAAAG
>CAZCZD010000049.1:0-4915 GCA_964503305.1 uncultured Candidatus Saccharibacteria bacterium
GGTCTGCATCGGAATGGTGCAGACAGATTCGTGCTGCAGGATATATTGACGGGCTGTATTCCTGGGCGTGGGCGCTGAATAAGATGACAACCGACTGCTCGTCTTTCTGGGCTGCTGATTACGGCATTAACGATGGACGGAAACACCGTATGCCACAGCTCTCTGGGGGGAGAAAACTCGGTGGATGGCAGTACACCAGCCGTGGTTCCTGTCCAGGAATCCATAGTAGTGGATTGGATGTGTCGGAGTTTTATGTGGACTATGCCGAAGGTAAATCCGAACAGGCAGCTACTACCCCATTAACTACCCCCGTAACTGTCCCTCGTCTTGATCTTGAGATCCAGTGCCTCAATAGAGGACGTAGCGGGAAGAAATACGGGAATAAAGAGGCATGTTTGTATGACGATGCCGTGACTGGCGTATCTATTGGAGTTACGGGCGGTTCTGTAGAATACCGTGTGCATAAAATGGGCGGTAATTGGTTCGATAAAATCCATAAATGTGACTGGGCAACGCCTGACGCATATGCCGGAGACTTGCGCAGTATGATTGACGGATTGCAGATTTACTTCTCTACTGACCCTTCCCAGACTGGGGGCAAGTATTATAGATGTAAATACGCTGTTAAGACACAGCATCATGGATGGCTGCCAGCGGTTTATGATACCAACTGGGAGTCTGGGGATGGTTCCCACACAGCCGGTATATTCGGGGATCCCATTATTGGGGTAAGAGCGGAAATTTGTTGATTTGATTAAATAAGGGGATACCGATATGGTATCCCCATTTTTTATACTCCCTATTAAATGAAGATATTGATGTGCCAGTTCCCTGTTTTATGTCTACCATCGTGGTCTGAATCTGACAGGTCAATCTCACCTATTTTGGTAAACTTGTTATTTCCTACCTTGGCGTATTGCAGCCTGTCTTGCATATAACCAAATGAGGAAATCTTACTCTTCTTCTCTCGCTTTCCGTCTACCTGTACCGATTTTACATCAGAAGAAAATCTGAGGTACCAGTCAAAATGGTCTTTATAAACTACTATTTTTCTGGTAAACGCATCTATTACTTCGTCAGGAACATTTTGGTCATTTTCAAAATCCACAAGTTTTTTCAGCGCATATTGAAGGATTCTTAAACGTTCTTCATGTGTTTTTTCATCTTCATTATTAATATTGTCTGGCTCTAGCTTTTTCAATTCCTCCTGTAACTTGTCAATCTTGTCGGCAGTTTCCGATTGTTTCTCCAAGAAGATCTCACGGGTAATTTCACCATCTGAGCGCATTTCAATTAAATTATCAAGACGCTTTGACAATTTTGAAATTTCTAGCTTCTTACTCTCTATTAATTCCATTTTGCCATCTGTATCTTCTTTATCATCTAAATGCTTGTCAAGCATTTCGGCAGCCAGTTTTAGTACCCCATTCGTATCCTTTAGATATGACTTAAAAATGAAGTTTGCCATCTTATACAGTTTCCACTCCGGAATCATGGGAGTCTCGCAGATTCCGTCAATTGGCAATCCCTTATTTATCCTTGTACGTATCGTCCCCGTGTGAATCGTACTATAGCATTCGTAAGCATATTGATCTCCTGAAGGGGTGCGATGCCAACGATTACGTTTAAAATTGCTACCACAAGAACAGACAAGAAGCTTGCTCCATACATTCTTGGGTATTTTAATCCCGTGCTTATTAACTGTTCGGAGTTCAAAAATTTTCTGAACCTTATTGAAATCAGCTTCTGAAATAATAGGTTCATGCGTACCTTGTACTCTGACCTGTTTAACTTGCCCACTATTATTCTTACGTTTCTGCTCAATATAACTTGGAACGTATTGTTTATTGTACACAATAATACCGCAATAGAATGGATTTTTTAAGATATGGCTTATTGTTGTTTCATGCCATATTGCTTTTCCGGATGAAGTTAATCTGTTCTCATACTCTAATTTAAATTTAATCGCTCTTAATCCATATCCGCTTAGATACCAATCATAGATCATTCTTACGGTCTTGGCTTGTTCATGATTGATAATCATTTTTTTACCAACCCTGTCATAACCAAGGATATTTCCATTCCCATATAATATACCCTTTTCCATAGATGTCTTTTGCCCGCTCTTGACCCTGATTGACATCTTGCGGCTTTCCTCTTGCGCCAATGTTGCCATAATGGTGAGACGCAGTTCCCCATCTCCATCAAAGGTGCGGATATTGTCATTGATGAAGTACACCTCAACACCTACTGATTTTAAATGTCTCGTATACTGTAAAGTGTCTACCGTATTCCTGGCAAATCTGGAAACCTCTCTGGTTATTATCAGGTCAAAGTCCCCATTATCTGCGTCGTGGATCATTTGCATGAAATTCGGTCTTTTTTGTGCAGATGTTCCAGTAATGCCCTCATCAACATACATATGGATCAATTCCCAGTCCGTATGTTGCGAAAGGATTGGCTTATACCAATCCTTCTGATTCTCCAGTGCCGAAAGCTGTGCGTCATGTTCTGTTGACACCCTGGCGTATATGGCAACTTTCCTCATATAACTTCCTCCTTTTGATTACAATTCTAGCATTGAAATCTGGAAATATCAATGCAATCCCTGTAATCATTGAGGATATTCATAAAAACGTGCCGCTTGACCTGTCCTACATGGAACAGGTATTCAATTAATTTAAGTGAGGCATAAATCTGATCTGTTTCTTCTTCAGTCCGTTTCATGCGTAGCACCTCCTTCTTCCGGTTTATTCCGTTTATTTGATAATAATTTTCCACGTTCAACCTGATCTTCAGTAACTTCCCTGCCTGTCTCATATGTTGGAATTTCTTCAGGTCTATGTCCCATACGGAAAGGATGGAGCGGACAGTCTACGGAAGGACATAACTTGACTTCCAATTTCTGACCACAACAACAGTCAAGGCACTTGAGCCGAATTGCTTTCATTGGTGTTAATTTTTTCTGCATGATTTACAATGCTCCTTCTTGTCGTTATCAATAGGTGAGTACACCTTCGTCTGTGACGTATAATGAGTTTTATTCCTTTTATTTGAACAGAGTAAATACACTACGCCACCCCCTATTGCAGCTCCTATACCCACCGCTACTAGATACCACCATCCAAGTGCTGTCATATTAATCTCCTTTTTAGTATATTGGTTATGCCACGACTGAGTATTCAGTCAGAACCCATTCGTAGTCACCTGATGGAACCCATTTGCCATCCTTCTGCGTCATTTTCTTCTGTTTCTTACATCCATCAATATGTATCATGTCATACATCTGAAGTGTGCATTGGTTCCATGTTGTTTTAATATCAACATCACGTCCTTTTGTTTTGCGGACTTTGAAAGTCGTTGTTTTGCCATTGTTAACACAATAGAGATCAACTTTAACGGAATATTTATCGTTTATCCCAGTTACAACAGCAAATCTCCAATCCAAACCTTCATTTGAGACATCAGTGAACCCAAGTGCTTCGTATTGACGTTTGATCTTCTCTCCAATTGAAAAATCTTCTTTCGGTATGGATTTGCTCATGTATTCAATTAATTTCTGACTATCAACAATCTGATACCTCTTATCGCTGCGCTTTTCGGATTTCATAAGATCAGTAACCACGGAATCGCCAGTGTCTTTTATGAGTTCGCTCATGTCATAATCCGCTTTTGATAGCTGTTTCTTGCCGTAAAACTGTTTGACCAGCTCATACTTTTTACTCAAGTATTTTGATGTCCCAAACTTCTCAAAATAATCAATGTCCAGTAGTTTACCAATTACTTTGCTATTAACCTTTGTTCCTTTACAGCTTGCAATTATGTCAACAAAAGACTGATAGTGTTTATCTGATATTTTAGCCATGTCCTCTGCCGCGTTCATTCCGATATCTTTAATGCTGTCGAGTGGTGAATAAATAGCTTTTTTATCTACATCAACGCTGAACTTAACGTTGTTCTGTCCGTAACGCATCGGCGCTACATTGTATCCGTAGAATTTCTTGGCTTCACTCTCAAGGTCGAAGATCTTATTCTTATTATTCTTCTTGTGATAATGGTTCATTGCCACCTCATAAAACTTGTCAGGGTAATGAGCCTTAAAATATGCGCCGTAGAGGGAATCACCCGCCATACTGTACGCATGACTACAGTTGCACACTACCAATCCATCATTTACTACGAAGTTATGGGCAACTTCACCAGACATTTCTACATCATACACAGTTTCTACCCCGTCTGGTTCGATTGATATAATTGGATCTTCTATTGCAAGACAACCCTTATCCCATCTCTTATTTCTTCCATGTTCATAGTGAACTTTTTTATGACAGGAACAACATAACCATTGATAATTATCTTCCGTATTGTTTTTCCTGTTGAAGTCTTTGTGATGTAATTCAAACCTTTCATTCTCGTTATATAATTTTCCGCACAACTCACATGGGTCATTGCTTAACTGGTGTTTAGTTTTAATCTTATTAAAAATAACACTTGCCCCATTAGGATTTTTCTGAAATCCCATCTGACCTTTTTGCGGGATGTTTGTTACATTACCATTTGTAAAATTATATTTATCGCTATTCTTAATATATTCGCTTTTATAATATAAAACGTCTCCGATCTTTAACTGATCGAGAGTTTTAATCCCATCTTTTGTTGGAAACTTATGGTTAGTTGTTGCTCTTACCGACCTTCCGCTTTCAGTGGTTACTTTAAATACATTGGCATTTGGCTGTTTGTAAATATCAATGATTTTATTTTGCCAAATTCTTCCATCTTTCATTGACAAACCGTAGCCGTAGCCATATGATTTATATTTTTTATGTAGATCTATATGCCCAGTTTTTTTAGCATATTCAACGTCATTTTTAATAAGATACATTTCTTCAATAGTCGGTGACCATCCATTAGGACT
>CAZCZD010000050.1:0-4523 GCA_964503305.1 uncultured Candidatus Saccharibacteria bacterium
CTAATGATTTGAGTTATGCAATAAAAAAAGAGGCAGAAATTCTAGTAAAATACGAGGGATATATTAATCTAGAAGAAAAACAAGTTGAAAAGTTTAAAAAATTAGAAAATGAGAAAATTCCTGAAAACATTGATTTTTCTAAGATTGACGGCTTAAGACTTGAGGCAAGGCAAAAACTTAATCAAATAAAGCCTATTTCTGTAGGGCAAGCTTCAAGAATTTCTGGAGTATCTCCAGCAGATATTGCTGTGCTTTTAATTTATTTAAAAGTATTAAAATCTGAAAATAAAGATAATTAAGGAAGATATAATTAATGATGTTAGGAAAAACTTTGAAAATACAAGGCTTTTAATAAAATAATAATAATTAAATTGAAATATTAGTATTTTATTATATAAAAAATAATATAGTAATAAATAATAATGTCGAAATATGTCGAATTTTGTCGAGAGGATTTGAGATGAGAGTTGAAGATTGTTTTAAGTTAAATGAGAAACAAATAAAAGAGTTTGATGAGTATACTAAATTGCTTTTGGAGTGGAATGAAAAGATTAATTTAACGGCAATTACAGATGTTAATGAAATTCACGTGAAACATTTTATTGATTGCTTGGAGATTGCAAAATATCTGGAAAACAATGAAAAGATTATTGATATTGGCACTGGAGCAGGTTTTCCTGGAATTCCTTTAAAAATTTATGATGAAAGTTTAAACGTTACATTGGTAGATTCTTTGAATAAAAGAATAATGTTTTTAAATGATGTAATTGAAAAGCTTAATTTAAAAGGAATTGAGGCACTACATAATCGAGCCGAAGATATCGGAAAAGACAATAAATACAGAGAAAAATATGATGTTGCAGTTTCTAGAGCAGTTGCTAGCCTTAATGTGCTTGCCGAATATCTAATTCCACTTGTAAAAGTGGGTGGTAGATGCATTTGTATGAAGGGACCTAATGCACATGAAGAAATTGAAAATGCCAAAAATGCAATTAAAATTCTTGGAGGGAGCATTGAAAATATAGATAGTTTTGAGCTTCCTGAAAACGGAGGAAAAAGGACTATTATTATTATAAGGAAGGTAAAAAGCACTGATAAAAAATATCCAAGAAAAGCTGGGGAGCCTACCAAAAATCCTTTATAAAAAAATAATTTTTGTAATAAAACAAAAGAAATATGTCGATTTTAAAGGCTTTTTAAAAAATAAACAAGAAAAATGGAGATAAGGTTGTATTGACAATCTTATCTTTTTTTTGTATCATATATATGATTGGAGGAAAAAGAATTGGGAAAAGTAGTATCAATTGCAAATCAAAAAGGTGGAGTAGGCAAAACCACTACTGCGATAAACCTTTCAGCGATTATTGCGAAGAAAAATAAAAAGGTATTATTAATAGATGCTGACCCACAAGGTAATGCTACAAGTGGTCTTGGAATCGACAAAAACTGCGAACTTTCGACATATGATGTTTTAATAAATGATGTGGAAATATTTAACACCATTCAAAAAGTTGACATAAAACATTTAGACTTGTGCCCTGCTAATATGAGCTTAGCTGGGGCAGAAGTGCAACTTGTAGGGGCAGAAGAAAGAGAGTACAGATTAAAACGAAAAATCGACAAAATAAAAGATTCATATGATTTTATATTTATTGATTGCCCACCATCTTTAGGATTAATTACATTAAATGCACTAACTGCATCAGATAGTGTACTAATTCCTGTTCAATGCGAATATTTTGCGCTTGAGGGAGTTGGTGAATTGTTAAAAACAATTGATTTAGTTAGAAAATACTACAATAGAAATTTAACTATTGAGGGCGCAATAATGACAATGTATGACGCAAGAACAAAACTTTCAAATCAGGTTGTAAAAGAAGTAAACAAATTTTTTGAAAACAAGGTATTTGAAACTGTTATTCCTAGAAATGTTAGGTTAAGTGAGGCACCAAGCTATGGAAAGCCAATTGTAATTTATGATCCAATGTCAAAAGGAGCGAGAAGCTATGAAAAGCTTTCTAAGGAGTTTTTGAAAAATAATAAGTAGTTTTATTCAAATAAAAATAAAATGGCTTAAAAACGAAAATGAAAAGAATTTTAAAAAACACTTTTGAGAATTCTTATGTAATAAGAAGATTTTATTTATCAATTTTTAAAATTGATAAATAAAAAATAAATAAAAAAATAAATAAAAGATAAAACGAATTAAAAATAATTAATTGTGTAAAAAAATGGAGGAAGAGAAATGGCAAAAAATTCAGGATTAGGAAAAGGGTTAGATGCACTTTTTTCTGAAAGTAATGTATTAAAAGAGATGGAGAAAACATCAAATGTTGAAACAGTTAAAAATATAAAATTAATTGATATAGAGCCAAATCCAGCTCAGGCAAGAAAAACATTTAAGGAAGATTCTATTAATGAACTTGCAGAATCAATTAAAAATTATGGAGTTTTGCAACCAATAATTGTTGAAAATAAAGGCGATTATTATAGAATAATTGCAGGTGAAAGAAGATGGAGAGCCGCTAAAAAAGCTGGATTAGAAGAAATTCCTTGCTTAATAAGAGATGAAGATGAGCAAAAAAATAGAGAAATTTCATTAATAGAAAATATTCAGAGAGAAAATCTAAACCCTATAGAAAAGGCTTGGGGCTATAAACAGCTTATTGATAATTATAATTTAAAGCAACAAGAATTAGCTGATAAATTGGGAATTAGTAGACCATATGTATCAAATACACTTCGTATTTTAAACCTTGATGAACGTGTTATTAAATTAGCATTAGATGGAAAATTAACTGAGGGGCATTGTAAATCATTACTTTCAATTAGTGATCCAGATAAGCAATACGCAACAGCTTTAAAATTAATTGAAAAAAACGGAACTGTAAATGATGCTGAGAATATGGTAAAAAACGATAAAAGAGCACAGAAAGTATCTGAAAGATATCTAGAATTATGCAAACAAATAGAAGGAAGTTTTGAAGATTATTTTGGTACAAAAGTACAATTAAAAGCAGGAAAAAGAAGTGGTACTATTGTAATCCACTACTCAACTAATGATGAACTAGAAAGAATTTTAGGCTTAGTAAAAAAAGAAGAAGAATAAAAATAATTAAATAAAAAAATATGATAAATTAAATAATAAATATAAAAAATAAAATAAAATAAATTAAATTGAAATAAATTAAAAACTGAGTGTTGAACTCAGTTTTATTTAATATATAAAGAATAAAAAATAAAAAATAATAAATAAGTATAATAAAATTAAAATAAAATTATTAAAATAAAATAAAAAAATAATAAATAATAAATAATAAATAATAAATAATAAATAATTATAATAAAAAATAAATATTTAATTTTATAAAATTAAATAAAATGTAAAAAATAAAAATAAATAATTGATTAATAATAAAAATAAATAATTATTTAGTTAAATTAATTAATAAATAATAATTTAATTATAAAAAAAATAAATCAATTAAAAATTAATAAAAAAATTAATTAATATAAAAATAATTATTAATTAATAAAAAATAAAAATTTTTTTAGAATAAATATTTTTTTAAACTCATAGTAATTAATAATAAAATTATTAATTATGTGAGGAATTTTAATGAAAATAAAAAATTTTAATAAAATATTAATTATTATTTTTCTAATAATGATTTGCTTTTTACTATTTTATTTTTTTAATAAATATTTTTATAAAAAAGAAAATAATATAAAAAATATTCAAAATGAAATAAAACCTGAAGAAGAAATACCTGAAGAAAATAATTATTATACAAAAATAAAATTATTTTTAATAGACTCTTCTTCAGGGATACTCACACCAGAAGAAATTACTATTGATTCAAGAAACCTATTAGATAATCCATATAAATATGTTATTAATTTACTAATTAATCCTCCTAAAGAAACAAACTTAAAAAGCGCTATTGCAGAAGGCACAAAAATAAATAATTGCATATTAAATAAAGGTGTATTAACAGTAGATTTTAGTAAAGAATTTTTAAATAGCAGTGGAACTGATGCAGTATATTCAGTGGTAAACACACTTTCTGAATTTAATGAAATAGATAGCATAAAATTTAAAATTGATGAAAAAGAAAATCCACAGTTGAAAGAAAAATTTGTAAAAAAAGAATAAAGTAAAAATAAAATAAAAAAAATAATTAATAAAATAAAAAAATAAAAATAAAATAAAAAATAAAAATAAAATAAAAAAATAAATAATAAAATAAAAAAATAAAAAAATAAAATAAAAAAAACAATTAATAAAATATAAAAATAAAATAAAATAAATAATAATAAATTAATAATACTTAAAATAATAAAAAAATAAATATATATTTTCATTGAAATTAATCAAAAAAATAATTAATAAATAAAATAAGATAATTTAAAAAATTAATTTGAAAAAAAATAAATATAATAATAATAAATAGGTATTCATTTTTTATTGAATTAAATTTATAAAAATAAAACAAAAAATAAAATAATAAAAAATTAATAAT
>CAZCZD010000051.1:0-4407 GCA_964503305.1 uncultured Candidatus Saccharibacteria bacterium
CGGAAGAGAGAGGCAGGAATATATGAGAGATGAAGAACCTTCCGGAAGAAGGGCTGGCTCTGCCAGGAGAGATGAAGAAAGGGCTGAGGAAAGAGCTAGAAGGCAGAGACAGGAAGAAAGACAGGAAAGGCCTAGAAAGGAAAGAAAAGCTCAGAGGACCAGGACTTATGATCCCGATCAGGCTGTAAGCGATGAAGAATTCATTAATTCATATGAAGCATAATATGATGACGATGACTATGAATAAAATATGAGTTACGAAGAAGCAGAAAGAAGAGATATTGCCAGAGAGAAGAGGGCAAAGGACAGACATAAAGAGGAAAAACGAGAAAATAAAAGAATTCAGAATGAGCTGAAGAAGCAGAAAAAACAGAAGAAAAAGAAGCATAGACTTCTTAAAACACTTATTGCATTGCTCCTAATCCTTATACTTACATTTGCAGCAGCTATCTGGAATATCACAAGAAGATTTGACCACATAGATACAGAGGTGTCTAAGAGAGTATCCTCTATGAAGGGTGGAGTGGTAAATGTACTCCTCATAGGTCAGGATGCAAGAGATGGTCAGAGCGGACAGAGATCCGACAGTATGATCCTGATTTCTATAAATACTGTAAAAAATTCTGTTGCAATGACGTCCATAATGAGAGATACTTATGTTCAGATACCTGGTCAGGGCGGTAATAGAATAAATGCTGCTTATGCATTTGGCGGAATAGACCTGCTGGATAAGACCATAGAAGAGAATTTCGGTGTTACCATAGATGGAAATGCTATGGTTGACTTTGACGGATTCCTGGAGGCTATGACAGCAGTAGGAAATCTGGAAATGGACCTGACAGCTGATGAGGCTGCATATATGAACGCCAATCCTGGCTTCGGTTCCAATAATGATGCTTCAGACGAAGTATGGAATCTGACAGCAGGAAGAAATACACTTACACCTAGTCAGCTGCTTGCTTATTCACGTATAAGACATGTAGGTAATTCTGACTGGGACAGAACCGAGCGTCAGAGAAAGGTTATATCAGGCGCTGTTAGCAAAGTTAAGCATGGACATTTCATAAGCGGATATAACTTGGCAACGAAGGCAGCACCAAGCATCACTACAGATATAAAGACCTGGGGAATGCTCAGAGTAGCCTTTGGAATAATGACCGGTGGTGAAATGAAGAGTCACATTATTCCTGTTGAAGGAACTTACTACGGTGACAGCATAAACGGAATGTCGGTACTTGTGCCAGACATTGAGAAAAACAAAGAATATCTCCAGAGATATATCAACGGAGAAGAATAATGTATAAATGAGTCAAAGGGGACTTGCTTCATAGATAGCTGTTCTTTTTGACTCTTTTTTTCAATAAATACAATGGGATTTTTTATACACATTTACTGATTTTTGTAGCAAAAACGAAGGACTCTTACTTAAAATAATTAAGAATAATTCGGATATAAAAAATAAATTAAAAAAATACTATGAATAAACCTAATTAAGTGCTATACTACTAAGCTAGTAAAAATTAGGTTAAGGCATACAAGAGTAGTAAATGAGTAACCCAGAGTTTAATGATTTAAAGATAATGGGAGAAAAAAATGAGTGAGAATTATAACAGAAAAATAATCCTCGAGGACGGAAGCGAGTACTTCGGATACGGCTTCGGTTCTGACGTAGAAAGCGTTACTGAAATAGTTTTCAACACTTCCATGGTTGGATATCAGGAAATCCTTTCGGATCCATCCTATACTGACCAGACAGTGGTGATGACTTATCCGTTAATTGGTAACTATGGTATTAATGATGATGATTTCGAAACCCGCATTCCTACCATAGGTGGTCTTATTGTTCGTGAATATAATGACGAACCATCTAATTTTCGCAGTACATTTACTCTTTCCGAAATCATGAAAAAATAAAATATACCGGGCATCTCTGGCGTAGATACCCGTGAAATAACCAGAAGCATCCGCGACCTCGGTAGTCGACGGATGCTTATTACTGATATAAATACGACTCTTGAAGAAGGACTTAAGAAGATAGCAGATACTCCGGTTCCTCACGATGCGGTATCCCGTGTAAGCTGTGATGAGAAGTGGGAGAGCTTTGCTACAAGATTTATGTCTGGTAAATCACTTCATGTAGTTGCTGTTGACTGTGGTATCAAAAGAAATATAGTCCGCTGTCTGAATGCTAAATGCTGTGACGTGACTGTTGTACCATATAATACTTCTGCTGAAGAGATAGAAAAAATGAATCCGGACGGTGTATTTCTGTCAAATGGTCCTGGAGATCCGACGGATGTTCCGGTTGTATATGAAAATATTAAAAAGCTGATAGGAAAATATCCTATCTTTGGTATATGTCTGGGTCATCAGATGGTATCCCTGGCATATGGTGCAAAGACTTACAAGCTGAAGTTTGGACATAGAGGTGGAAACCATCCTGTTAAGAATCTGGAGACTGATAAGATAGAAATCACATCCCAGAATCATTCCTACGCAGTAGATGAGGATAGTTTACATAATACAAAACTAAAAGTGACTCACATTAACATTCTTGATAATACTGTAGAAGGTGTTGAGTGTCCGGAGGACAAGGTATTCAGTGTTCAGTATCATCCGGAGAGTGCACCGGGTCCACAGGACAGTTCCTATCTGTTTGATAAATTTATAGATATTATGATTGAAAACAAGAAGAATGGAGGTGAGTGCGATGCCTAAGAGAACAGACATACACAAGATAATGGTTATCGGTTCAGGTCCTATCGTTATTGGTCAGGCTGCTGAGTTTGACTATGCCGGAACTCAGGCATGTCTCGCGCTTAAGGAGGAAGGCTATGAGGTTATCCTCTGCAACTCCAATCCTGCTACAATCATGACTGATCCGAGTATAGCGGATAAAGTATATATGGAACCTCTGACACTTGAATATATCGCAAAGATAGTTCGTCATGAGAGACCGGATGCCATCGTTCCGTCCCTTGGTGGACAGACTGGACTGAACCTTGCTATCCAGCTGGAGAAGAAGGGAATCTTAAGAGAATGTAATGTAGAACTTCTTGGAACCAGCAGCAGAAGTATCGAAAGAGCTGAGGATAGAGAGCTGTTCAAGGAACTCTGTGAGGAGCTTGGCGAACCTGTTCTTCCATCTGAAATAGCAAATTCCATGGAAGAAGGACTTAAGGCGGCTGAGGATATCGGTTATCCTGTAATTCTGAGACCTGCCTATACCCTGGGTGGAACCGGTGGTGGTTTTGCTGCCGATGAAAAAGAGTTCAGAGAACTTATGAAGAATGCCCTGATTCTTTCACCTGTTCATCAGGTTCTTATAGAGAAGAGTATAAAGGGTTATAAGGAAATCGAATACGAAGTAATGCGTGATGCCAACAACACTGCCATCACCATTTGTAATATGGAAAATGTGGATCCTGTCGGAATTCATACTGGTGATTCAATAGTAGTCTGTCCATCACAGACACTTACAAATAAGGAATATCACATGCTCCGTGACAGTGCTTTGAAGATAATCAGAGCTCTGGATATAAAGGGTGGATGTAATGTGCAGTTTGCCCTGGATCCAAAGTCATTCCAGTATTATCTCATCGAGGTAAATCCTAGAGTGTCACGTTCATCTGCACTTGCTTCAAAGGCCAGTGGTTACCCTATAGCAAGAGTATCTGCGAAGATCAGTATCGGAATGCGACTTGATGAGATCAGTCTTGCAAATACACCAGCATCCTTTGAGCCTGCACTTGATTATGTTGTAACAAAAATGTCTCGTTTCCCATTTGATAAATTTGCTGATGCAAATAATCAGTTGGGTACTCAGATGAAGGCTACCGGTGAGGTAATGAGTATCGGACGTACTCTTGAGGAGAGTCTGCTTAAGGCTATCAGGTCTCTGGAGATAGGCGTATTCCATATTCACAGTCCGAAGTTTGACAGAGAAGATAGTTTACATAATATTGCTAAGAAGAAGATCGGTGAGCATGAATCAGCATCTGCTGTTAAGGATTATATTGAAACAGAAGGTTACGATTTCAGTAAGGATGATGAACTTCTTGAGTATACAAGACTTGGAACTGATGACCGTATCTATGCTATAGCTGAGCTCATCAGAAGAGGAGTTACCATAGAGAAGATAGCTGAGGTTACAGCTATTGATCTGATCTTCCTTAGAAAATTCAGAAATATAGTTCAGGAGGAAAAAGTACTTCTTGAACATGTAAATGATCTGGAAGAGTTAAAGAACGCAAAGAAGATGGGATTCTCTGATAAGGAGATAGCACTTCTCTGGGGCGTTTCCGAAGATGAAGTATGGAACCTCAGAAGAAGTAATAAAGTATATCCTGTTTATAAGATGATCGACAGCTGTTCATCAGAGTTCGACAGTTATATTCCGTATTTTTA
>CAZCZD010000052.1:0-335 GCA_964503305.1 uncultured Candidatus Saccharibacteria bacterium
ACATGAATGTGAAGCCTTTTTCGGTGACTTTTTTAAGACTGAATTGGAGAAGGGCATTTTCGAGGAGGGCGAGGTCGCCTTTAGTGTAGTAGAATTTCGCACCAGCAACTTTTGCGCCACGTTCGAAATCTACCCAATCACGCTTGGTTGCAAAATCGAGATGGTCGACGCCTTTTTCTTTTGGCTCACCCCATTTTTTAATTTCAACAGAGTTTTCTTCGGGTCCAAGAGGGACATCTTCAAAAATGATGTTAGGTACAGATTTAAGACCTTCTTTGATTTTTCCTTCAACTTCTTCGACATCGAAAAAAGAATTTGTTAAACTTTTTATATCG
>CAZCZD010000052.1:345-4401 GCA_964503305.1 uncultured Candidatus Saccharibacteria bacterium
TCAACTTCTTCGAGAACTTTTTCTTCGGTTGCAAGTTTTTCTTTAATTTCCTTGCCTTTTTTAATCAAGTCATCAGAAGGTTTGCCGCCTTTCATTTTTGCAGCAGTTTCGTTGCGTTCTTTTCTTAAATCTTCAACAACTTTGAGGGCTTTCTTTCTTTCATCATCGAGTTTTAAAAGACCTTTGATGTCGACATTTTTATAGCCTTTTTCTTTGGTAGATTTTTCAACGAGTTCAGTATTTTCTCTGATAAAATTGATATCTAACATTATTCCTCCTCTTTTTTCTCGTTATTATCGCGGCGTTTCATTAATGGGAATGGGACACCTTCACGGCCAGAAACTCCTTCAAGGAGCCAGAAGTTACGTTCGCTATTTCCCCAACCACAAGCTGGTGGCATGCCATATTCAAGCATTTCAACGAAGTCCATATCGAGCATTTGCGCTTCGTCATCACCGGCGTCACGCATTGCTTGTTGTTCTTCAAAGCGAGCGAGCTGATCAAGTGGGTCGTTAAGCTCAGAATATCCGTTGCCCATTTCAGTTCCAGCAATAATTGGGTGGAAGCGTTGGGTAACTTCAGGATGTTCTGGGTCGACTTTTGCGAGTGGGCTGAGGGTGGTTGGTTCATGAATGAGCCAGTATGGACCACCGGAATTCTTACGAATGAGTTTCCAGAAATTATCTATCATACGTGAGACTGAGAATTCGCCAGAAAGTTCTACTTTATTTTCTTTCAAAATACGTTGTAATTGTTCTTTGTCTGGGTTGAAAACGTCGACGCCATATTTTTCCATGAGGAGATCGGCATATTTAACGCGTGGCCATTCTTGGTCGAGATTAATCTCAAAACCACCGACATTAAACTGAAGAGTTCCCCAAGTTTCTTTAGCGACATACTTAATCATTTCTTCATAAAGCTTCATGCCGTCTTCGTAGTTTTCGTAAGCAGCATAAGACTCGAATGCGATGTGTTCTGGGAGGTGTTCGTCATCAACGCCTTCGTTTCTGAAACGAGGGCCGATATCATAGACTTTTTCAAAGCCTGCACCAAGAAGACGCTTTAATGGAAGCTCTTGAGAAATGCGGAGATAATAATCCTCGTCGAGTGCATCCATGTGGGTTACGAATGGATTTGCGTCGGCACCACCAGTAGTGTGTTCAAGAATTGGGGTGTTGATTTCAATGAATCCGTGAGCGTTCATGAATTCACGAGTTGCTTGCCAAAATTTGCTACGTCTAACCATGCGTTCGCGAACCTCTGGGTTGACGTTCATGTCAACATAGCGACGGCGATAACGCTCCTCTTTGTTCGTGAAACCATCGCGGCCAGGAAGTGGACGAAGTGATTTAGTGAGAAGACGGACTTCGTTGGCAAAAATTGAAATTTCACCAGTTTGGCTCTTGCCGATTTTGCCAGTTGCTTCGATGAAGTCGCCAGTATCAAGAAGTTTAACTTGCTTTGCGCCAAGATAGCCTTCTTTCGGTTCACCTTCAGCTTTCATGAAAATCTGAATCTCGCCAAAGTAATCGCGAATTTTGATGAAGACGAGTTTTCCAAAAGAACGGATTGCGGTGATGCGGCCAGCAAGTGTGACTTCTTTTTCATTAAAATCGTCGAATTTTTCGATAACATCGCCGATTTTCTCGGAACGATTTGATTTTGCTGGATATGGATCAATGCCGAGGGCTTTAATTTCTTCGAGTTTTCTGAGACGTTCGCTTCTATAATCTTCCAAAGTTGCCATTATTTCATCTCCTTTCTAAGTTCTTCAAGAGAAATCATCTTTGATTCACCGGTTTTTCTTTCGGTAATTTCAACTTTTCCTTCAGCTAAAGTTTTGTCGGAGATGACAACGCGATATGGGATGCCCATAAGTTCGGCGTCAGCAAATTTTTGACCTGGGCGCATGTCGCGGTTATCGAAGATGACGTTTTCTTTGTCAGTCTCTTCGAGTTCATTTGCGATTTTCTCGCCTTCTTCGCCAATTCCGATGATGTAGTATTTGTATGGTGCAAGATTTTCTGGCCAAACAAGACCTTTGTCGTCAGCATATTTTTCGACAATCACACCCATTACGCGGGAAACGCCGATACCATAACAACCCATGAAGACGGTGTTTCTTTTGCCTTCTTTGTCATTAAATTCAAGTCCAAGTGGTTCAGAAAATTTATATTTAAGAGTGAAAATGTTACCGACTTCAGCAGCGGTGGTTGATTCGAGCTCTTCCTTTTTTACGCCGAGGTCTTCAAGGACTTCATCTTTTAACACTTCTTCATTCAAGACGACCGAGCGGTCTTTATTGTAATAGACGGTATCTTCGCCAACTGGGAGGAAAGTTTGAAATTCATGTGAGTATTTTGAGAAAACACCACCTGAAGCAAAACATTTGTAGGTGCAGTCACCAAGTCCAAGGCGGTCATAAATTCTGAAATAAGCGTCGGTTGCTTTTTTGTAGAATTCGTTGTGGGATTCTTCATCAGCAGTGAAAGAATAGAGGTCTTTCATCAAGAATTCGCGAGTTCTTAAGATGCCGGATTTTGCGCGAAGCTCGTTTCGGAATTTAGTTTGGAATTGGTATGCGTAAACCGGAAGATCCTTATAAGAACTGATGTATTTCTTCATCATGTTGGTGATTGGTTCTTCGTGAGTTGGAGCGAGACCAAGTTGTCCGCCAGCCGAGAGGTCGGTTTTGAACCAAATATCCATTTTTTCGGAATCCCAACGGCCGGTCTTTTGCCATGGGTCGGGGCTTTGGAGAGCGGTCATTTGGATTTCTTCGCATCCGATAGCATTCAACTCTTCGCGAATGACGGATTTGATTTTTTCGATAACTTTGAGGCCGAGTGGAAGATAAGTGTAAACTCCGGCCATTTCTTTGTTGATGTAGCCTGCGCGAATAAGAAGCTCGGCATTTCTTGCCGTCTCTTCTTTACCGACTTCGCGGAAGGTCTTGACAAATGTATTTGATAATTTCATAAATTTGACCCAATTTAATTAATAATAACCCTTAAATTATAGCACAATTAACCTTAAAAAAATAGGGGTAAAAACGATTTTATTATTGACAAAATAGGTTCGTCGCGATATATTTTAAGAGTTATGAAAAAAACTGTTAGTTTAACCAAAGATGGGAAGGCTGAACTCGAGAAAGAACTCGAAGAATTAATCAGCCAACGCCCTGCCATTGCTGAAAGAATTGCAACAGCTCGTGCTTTTGGTGATCTCTCTGAAAATGAGGAATACAGTTCTGCTCGTGCGGAGCAAAAGCAAGTTGAAAACCGCATTCTTGAAATTGAAGAAATTTTGAAATCAGCAAAAATTATTCGTAATGCATCACATGATAAGGTTTCAATGGGTGCAACCGTTACAGTTTCGATCTCTGGTAAGAAAAACACCTATTCAGTTGTCGGTGCTGTTGAAGCGGATCCATTAAATGGTCGCATCTCGGATGTTTCTCCGATTGGAAAAGCCCTCATGGGAAAGAAAGTTGGTGACTCCTTTGAACTTCCAAATGGAAACAAGGGTAAAATTACTGAAATCGAATAAGGAAAATCTCCCCAAGGGGAGATTTTTTGATATAATGGAGATAACCTAATAGGAGAAAATATGTTTGATTCTAAAGAATATCGCAAAGCTATGGAAGCTGTAGTTGAGCGTTTTAATGGAGAAATGGCTAAAGTTCGTACCGGTCGTGCTCACCCAGATATGATTGCCGGTGTGAAGGTTGAAGCTTATGGTCAATACATGCCGCTTAATCAAGTCGCAAACGTGACCGTTGCAGACGCAACAATGCTTCTCATCACTCCATACGATCCTGCAACAATCGCAAATATTTCTTCGGCTATCCGTGCAGACCAAACTCTTGGACTTAACCCATCGGATGATGGTCGTGTCGTGCGTGTTCCAGTTCCACCACTTACAGAGGAACGTCGTCGTGAAATCGTTAAGACTGCTTCAGGTAAAGTCGAAGAAGCGAAAGTTTGTATTCGTAATGTTCGTGAAGATGCCCGTAAAGAACTTAAAGGTGAAGAACTTTCAGAAGATGTGAAGAAT
>CAZCZD010000053.1:0-4352 GCA_964503305.1 uncultured Candidatus Saccharibacteria bacterium
GAAATAAAATTGCACAACTGAATTGTTAAAATTCGTTCAAACACTCGGAAATAAAGACTCTCGCAGTTGTTTGATAGTTCTAATCTTATAACACA
Source organism: uncultured Candidatus Saccharibacteria bacterium (assembly GCA_964503305.1). Classification (GTDB taxonomy): domain Bacteria; phylum Patescibacteriota; class Saccharimonadia; order Saccharimonadales; family Saccharimonadaceae; genus Nanosyncoccus. The sequence continues at coordinate 96 of CAZCZD010000053.1, forward strand.
TTAGAATTTAAGTCAAGGGTTTTTTTCGACTTTTTTTAAAAAATCTCAATTTTCTTTAAAAAATGTGTCCAAACGTCAAAAATTGGACAAAAAATGCCACTAAAATGCCCACTATAAAGCCAACGATTGCCTGTGGAATGGTATGTCCTTCAACAATCTTGATTGGTTTTGCAGTCTGACTTTCAGACATCGAAACGATTTTATTGAGGAGCTTTCCCTGCTGTCCTACTGCATAACGCACATTCGTTGCATCATATACAATAATAACTGTCATGGCGACTGCAAGTGCAAAAAGCGCTGAATCAAAACCGACACGGAATCCAATCGTAAGTGACGCTGCCGTAAAACATGCAGTGTGTGAAGATGGCATCCCGCCCGACTTCATAATAAGTTCAACAAGTTCCGAAAAACCAACTTTTCCCTTTTTCACAATCAAAGCAATGATGATTTTTGCGCTCTGCGCGATAAACCACCCAAGAGTGAAAGCTAAAAGTATATAAAAGCTATCCATACCTTCATTATATCATAAATAGTCAAGTTCCCCTGCCTAACGGTATTATCCATATCTAAAAACTTGACTTACTAGGCAGGGGTAGGAATATAACGTCAAACCAATAAATCATATTCCCAAATTCTTAATGTGCATCCTAGTCTATCTTAAGAAAGGCAATTTTCTTTTATTATTCAAATATACTAGGAACCAAGTCAAACCACCGCCAACTATAGCGCCACCAATAAAATATGGCAGCCAATTAAATCCGATTACCTCTGTTTTACCGAGAGTTGGCACAGCAAGCGTTGTTTCACCTGGCCCCTCCGGAGACAAATCTATTTCCTCATCATCAGCCTCGTCATCAGCTTCTTCGTCAATTTCTTCCGTATCCCCATCAAGCACCATTACGTTTTCAACCGTTTTTACTGTTGCCGCCTCAACACTATCTGTTTTTATTTCAGGTTGCTCAGCCGTCGTTTCTGTTGCCACCACCTCAAGTGTTGGCTCCGGCGTTAGTTCGGGCTCTGGAGCTGGTTCTTGAATAGGTTCCTCTACTACCGGTTCTTTAGCTACTGGCTGGTCTAATTCAGTTGTAGCCTTTATTGGCGCAGCCACTAGTTTAAACTCTGTATGATCATAATTTAAGCTTCCGCTTATATACCCATTACTATCACAACTCATCCCTTCAGTCCACGCGCTCGCACAATCCTCATATGAGATTCGGCTAATCCACTTGTCTCCGTCTTCAAATTCGGCAATATAAAACAGTTTGTAGGTTGTATTACTTCTTAAATCAACTTCCGCATCTACCGTATATTTCTTCCAACTACCATCATCATATGATATATAACTCGACAAATCGTTATCATCACTCCAAAATACTCTCTGAGACCAAACGTTTGACACACTTTCGTAAGCACGTAAATCCATGTTTTCGACTCCGGCCGAATGATCCGTAATCCACCCCGCACCGAAATTTTTCAAAACTTTCCCATAAAGTCCAACCTCATTCATTGAAAATTCAAGCTGATTATTCGTTAAATCAATTCGCGTAATCGAAAAAACTGGCATGCCATATAATTGCCAAGGATAATCATGGCCCGGGTATTCCTCGCTTGCAAAAACCGGTTTCACCCCCGAAGAAAGCATTAAAACCGCAAAGATTCCCGCCTTAATTTTATTGATAACATTTTTTGAACTCATAGTTCTCCTTGTTTAAATTTGAGCCGCATGTTATCAAAAAAGCTTTTTGTTGCAAGCATAAGCGATTTCAACAGAGGTATCTTCCATCTTTAGTTGCATAAAAAATAAGCTCTAGCGCTTCGGAAATGTCGATTTGCACCACTCTACCCCTGTTTTTTGCGTCCAATAACGGGGGTAGAAAAAAGACCTCTTTTCGAGGTCTTTTTCCCTATTCTTGGCTATTTTTTAGCTTCTTCAGCTTCTTCACCTTCTTCCTTGATTTCAGGAAGAACCGTTCCGAGAGATGCTACCGTGTCGCCTTCAGCCATCTTCATGATGCGAACACCTTGAGTTGCACGTCCAAGTGTTGGAATATCTTTTACCGCCACACGGATTGCTTGTCCCTTGGTTGACATCATAATGACTTCTTTTGCTTCTGGATCAAGCGTATGAACTGCGACAATTGTTCCGGTCTTTGCCGTTACAGCTGCCACTTTAATTCCAACGCCACCCCTCTTATGAGTTGGGAAGTTTGAAACAAGTGTCAATTTTCCATAACCATTTGCAGCAATAGCAAGAAGTTTCTGGTTTGGATCCGTTACGATATCCATACCAACTACCTCATCCTTTGGACGGAGACGGATACCACGAACACCCATTGCTGAACGGCCCATCGCACGAACATCTGCTTCGTTGAAGCGAATTGCTTGTCCAGCAGAGGTTGAGATAACGATATCATTCTTACCTGTTGTAGCCTTAACCCAACGGAGTTCATCTCCCGGATCAAGCTTGATTGAGATAAGACCGTTTGAGCGAACGTTTACATATTGTTTAATTGCAGTCTTCTTGATCGTACCCTTCTTGGTACACATGAAGAGGAAGCCTTCGTCAACTGAAACTTCAGAATCTTCTTTAATTACCTCTGTAACTTTCTCGTCTGGATGCATATTAAGGAGGTTAACAGCTGCGGTTCCCTTTGCTTGAAGTGAAGCTTGCGGGATTTCGTAAGCCTTCATCCTAAACATACGACCTTGCGATGTAAAGAAGAGTAAGAAATCATGAGATGAAGCAGTGATAATCTGTGAAATCACATCTTCTTCTTTTGTGGTCATACCCTTCTTGCCTTTTCCACCTCTGTTTTGGCGGCGGAAGTCGTTCTGAGAAACACGTTTAACATAGTTCTCTGCTGTAAGGAGAATGACTGATTCTTCCTCTGGGATAAGCTCTTCTTCAGAGAATTTACCAAGTTCGTGGTTGAAAATCTTTGATCTTCTCTCATCTCCATATTTATCCTTCATCGCAAGGAGTTCTTCCTTAACAACTGCAAGAATCTTCTTCTCATCAGCGAGGATTTCTTCGTACTTAGCAATAAGAGCATGGAGTTCTTTGAGTTCTTCCTCAATCTTATCGCGTTCGAGACCTTGGAGACGGCGAAGTTGCATTGCAAGAATTGCAGCAGCTTGAATCTCTGAAAGCCCAAACTTCTTCATGAGTTGCTTATCAGCATCATCATAAGATTCGCGAATCGTCTTAATAACTTCATCAATATTATCAAGCGCAATCTTCAAACCTTCGAGAATATGTGCACGTTCCTTAGCTTTTCTGAGGTCATACTCTGTTCTTCTACGAATCACTTTTTGACGGTGCTTAATAAATTCTGCAAGAATTTCCTTAAGACCCATCACACGAGGCTGAATACCATCAACGAGCGCAAGCACGTTGTAGTGGAAAGTCGTCTGAAGATCAGTAAGCTTATAGAGCTGGTTCAAAATCTTCTTTGGGAATGCGTCCTTCTTAAGCTCAACTACTACACGAACCTTACCACGAGCTGATTCATCACGTGCATCAGCGATGTGAGTAATCTTTTTGTCAAGCACGAGTTGGCGCACCTTCTCAATAAAGGCTTCCTTACTCATACCGTAAGGTACCTCTGTAATTACGATATTATAACGGCCGCCTTTTCTCTCTTCGATATTTGCGACAGCACGAATCGTAACTGAACCCTTACCAGTTGCATAAGCTTGTTTCATTGGTTCGCCACCATAAACTTCTGCACCAGTTGGAAAATCTGGACCTTTAACGTATTTCATCAACTCTTCAAGAGAGATTTCAGGGTTGTCAATTTGTGCAACCGTTGCATCAACCACTTCACCAAGGTTATGTGGTGGAATGTTTGTTGCCATACCGACTGCAATACCCATTTGACCGTTAAGGAGAATATTAGGGAGAGCAGCTGGAAGGACTACTGGTTCCTTCTCTGTACCATCGAAGTTATCACGAAAATCAACGGTTTCCTTCTCAATATCAGCAAGAAGTTCTGCGCCAACTTTATCCATGCGAGCCTCAGTATAACGTGAAGCAGCTGGTTCATCACCGTCCATCGAACCGAAGTTACCTTGACCTTCAACGAGTGTATAGCGCATCTTCCAAGGTTGTGCAAGGTTTACCATTGCATCGTAAATTGACGAATCACCGTGTGGGTGATATTTACCCATCACTTCACCTACGATACGTGCAGATTTAACTGTTGCATGTGGAGCTTTCCAACCGTTCTTCTGCATCGCATAAAGAATACGGCGGTT
>CAZCZD010000054.1:0-4003 GCA_964503305.1 uncultured Candidatus Saccharibacteria bacterium
CTCTTGTTTTTACTTGATATTCTGTATCTGCTGCTAAGTTTGTAAATGTGTGAGTTGTTTCTGTTTTATCTGTATCTGTTACCCAATCACCCCATTTTGTATCAGATGTTTTCTTTATTGCATATTCTCTTGTTTTTACCCCTGATTTTCCGTACATTGGGGCTGTGGTTGTGGCTGCTCCATCATCTTGTGTTATTGTTGCTTTAATAACACTTGATGTTGGGGCTAATTTTTCTAGGGTTGGAGCTGATGTTGTTGGTTTTACTTTATCAACATTTGTAATATTTAATGTTGCAACACCTGTTGTTTGGGCTCCATCCCATAATCTTGCGTATGCTGTACCATTAGCTGTGAATATTAATGGGTTTGTTTCAGTCCAATTTTGGTTATCTGTTGATGTTTCTATTGTGTACCCTTTTGTATTTGTTGCAACTGTTACTTTTACTTTGTCATTTGTCCAATCTGTAGTGTCTGGTGTTAAGCTTAATACAGCTGAACCACCTTGAGTGTTAGTATCTACACTTGGTACTTTATCTGTTGTAATTTTTGATATAGCACTTTCTTGTGTATTTCCTGCATTATCTGTTACTTGTGTTTTTACTTGGTATTCAGTATTTGCTGCTAAATTACTAAATGTGTGTGTTGCAGCATCTGTTACCCAAGCACCCCAGCTTGAATCAGATGTTTTCTTGATTGCATATTGAATTGTGCCTTCATTTAATCCTGATTGTGCTGATGTTGATGTTTTTGCACTATCTTGTTGGTTGAATGTTGCAGTGATCTTTGATGAGGTTGGGTTTACTTTTGCAAGTGTTGGTGCTGTTTGATCTGGTTTTTCTTTATCTATATGGTCTACATATACTGATTGTGAACCACCAACGTTTGTTCCATCTGTTAATCTTGCAAATACGTGTAGATAGCTTGATGGTACAGATACTGTAATTGTTTGTGATTTTCCATCTGATGATGTTTTAGCATTTGCCCATTCATCTTTTTCTATTCGTACTTGTAGAGTAAAGTCTGTATCTGTTGTTGTTACTTTTACTGCTACATTTCCGTTTGTCCAAGTATCTAGGCTTGGGCTTTCTTCAAATGTTACGTTTGATTCTGTAAGGTCTGTTACCTTGCCTGTTGTTACTTCTTTTAATTCTGATTCGATTGTGTTTCCTGAGCCTGATCTATCTGTAGCTTTGGTTTGAGCATAATATTTTATTCCTTGGTCTAAGCCTGTAAATTCGCCTGTTGATTGCCATGCTCTTACTACTACTTTTCCTGTAGTTTCATCTATTGTTAGTTTTGATGTGTCTTCTCCATCTGCTTTATCTCTTAATAATCTATATTGTGTTTTGCTTGTATCTAATCCTGCACAAAGTGTGCTATCGTTTGAACCTGAATCACCTATATCGTATTGTCTTAATGTTACTTTTACATTGCAAGTTGTAACTTCTGCAATCTCTGGTGCATCTTGTGATGGCTTTGTTTTATCAATGTGTTTAATAGAAAATGGAGTATTCTGTGCACTATATTGCCAAGCTTCGCTTCCAGTTGCATTTGTTCTCTTATCTCTTAAACGTGCATATATATTTCCATTGTGTTCAACTGTTATTTCGCTTGTGTTATCTTTCCATTGTGAATTATCTGCTAAAGTTGCTTTTATTTGTTCTTCTGTTTTTCCTGTTACATCACATAGTTGTAATACATAATCTTTTGAATATTTTTCTGCTAATTCTGCAGAAACTTTGACTGTTGTGTTAGACCATACATCTTTTTCTTGGTCTGGGTCTGCTGTAAATACTATGTCCTTGTCTGCAACAACAAGTGTTGGTACTTCTGATGTTTTTTTATCAATTGCCTTTGTAGCTATTTGATGTCCTACAAAGTCTGTTACTCTTGTTGCAATTGAATATGTTTTATTTTGATCTAATCCTGTAAATGTATGTTGTGTACCACCTATTACAGCTGTTGTTTTTGCTGAAGTTGCTTTGTCATTTTGTGTAGTTGTTGAAGATGATCCATTTGAGCCAGCTTCACTATCTGAAGAACCTGATCCTTTTATTACTCCATCATTTACCCAAGTTGTTCCTCCATCAATACTGTATTCATACATTTGGATACCACTTGTTGCATCTTTTTGATTACAAGTAACTGTAATTGTTGATGTTGTAGCTGTGATTGTAGGTGCATCTGCTGATGGATTATCTGTATCAATATTTGCAACATCTAGTGATACATAATCTGAAGAAGTGTTATCTATTTTATTAATAAATCTTGCATATACAGTTGTATGAAGAGTTATATGGCTTTCGGTGTCAGAACCGTGAGGTACTGTAATTGATGTTTGTTCTTTCCAATCATCTCCGTCACCCATCTTCATTTCTACACGTGTTGTACTTGATATGTTCTTTGTATCATAACTTGCTGTAACTGTAACATCTCCTCTTGTCCAATAGTCTTGAGATGGTGCTGCAGTAAGTGTTATAAGTTTGGCAGAAGGAACGTTTACTAAGCTTCTTACATATTCAGAGTATTCTTCTATATTATTATCATCTACATTCGCAGAGTTTTCATATACACCAATGTTCTTTTTGGTTTTCTTTAATACTCCATTTTCTCCAACTGAAAGAGTAATTGTTACACCTGCTAAAATCAGCATAACAATTATAGTAATTACTAAGCTCATCATTGTAACACCATAAGATGCACGACTCTTCTTATTTTGTTTTGAACCTTTCTTTACTCTTTTGCTTTCTGTTCTTTCACTTATTACTTTATTTGATTTTTTCTTATTATTTTCCGAATTAGTGAACATAGCTTCTTCCTTTTCTTTTTATTTTCATTAATTATATATTGCGTAAATTTATTATATCTTTTCCTTTGTAGCACTATTTTTATTATATTTTGTAATTATTATTTGCTAATTTCAATTTTTACGTCATAAGCGTTTGCAATGTCTTGTGTTAAACCTGCATTTAATTGTGTTGTTTCACCTGCTTTGATTGGTGCAAGTAAGCCTTTAATTTTTACAATTTCTGAACCATCTTTTGCATAGAATGTGATGTCTAGGTCTGTGTAGTTTGTAATATCTTTTCCTGATGTATTTTCAACTGTTGCAAGTAATGTTGATTGATTATCTTTTTCTGTTAATTGAAAATTTGTAAATTTAAAGTTTCCAACTTGTCTTGTTTGATTGATTTTTGAGTTTGAATTAACTTTTCCACCATCTTCTGTTTGAGCAACAAATTCTTCAATTTCTACCTTATTTTCAGCTGCTGTAGTTTCTGAATTTGCTGTTTCAGTTGCGCTTGCTGTGTTTGTAGGAGTAGCTGCTTGTGCAGTGCTACTGCTGCTTTGTGCTGCTGAATTTACTGTTTGTGAAGATTGAGCAGGGTTTTGAGTTGTGCTTCCGCTTGTTTTTGTTGTATCCTTCTTAAATACTTTTGTTGCAATAAATATTAGGAGAACTATTGCAAGTAATACTAGCAAAAATGCTCCTACCTTTCCATTATTTTTTCTTTTTGCTTCATTAGTTTCTTTCTTTTCCATTTTTTAATCCTCCTAATTTTTTAATCTCTTTTTAATCTTATTTTTATTATTTTCAAGATTATTACTTTTTATTCACAATTGTTTTTGGAATATACTTTATCTTAATAATAATGCATTTTGTACTTTTTTGTCAATTAAAGTATAAAAACTTAATATAAATGTAATAATTATAAAATTTTTGTAATATTGTTGTAATAACGAAATGTCTGATAATTACAAAAATTTTTGGTGGACTGAGAATTTTATAAAGAAAAAAAAAACAGAAAGCAAAGCTTTCTGCTTTTTTTATTTTACTCAATAATTTCAGCTACAACGCCTGAGCCAACTGTCTTGCCACCTTCACGGATGGCAAATCTTAATCCTTGCTCAATAGCGATTGGTGTAATTAATTCGATTGTCATATCGATGTTATCACCTGGCATAACCATTTCTTTTCCTTCTGGTAAATCAATAGTTCCAG
>CAZCZD010000055.1:0-3989 GCA_964503305.1 uncultured Candidatus Saccharibacteria bacterium
CCTCATTCAGCGTCGCTGACTTCCCGCACTGTCCGTGTCCGTATAATCCTATGATGCGCATGAAAGGTATCAACAAATCTTTATTGCATCATACACATTGTCACACACGGCAGAAGCATTACCCCGTCCTAACACCATTGGGTTATCGAGTGCATGTTTTGCATTATAAGCCAAAATTGCAGTATAAAATTCATTAACTGCATCCGTGGGCATAACATTCTCTTTCCAGGCTGTCGTATAAGGAGTATCAGCATCCTTAACAACTCTTGTCTTTCCCACATATGGAATTACCTTCTGTTCAGGTATAGTAAAGTTCCAGCCTTTATCAATAAGAATATCCTTTATCTCCTGATTGATATTCGTATCATCTTTCACTTCCAGGTCATACGACATCGTGGTCACATGACCTTGTGCCAAAACCTTTTCAGATTCTTTCTCCATAATGTATATGTCTAATGGTTTCATATTATCTATTTTACGACATTTCTCTAATACTTCTTATATTAAAGCATGTATCATGTCTTTTCGATATATTTGCAGTCCCGGTTATGGAAAGCAGGATATGTACCTTCAAGTACATCGACAATCTGCTTGTTGATGATAGGATTCTCAATTGCGCCTGACGCAAATGTAACCGTATTTTTATTTTGCTTGTCTATGTTCATACGGATAATCTGGTCAGCATCGCATACGACTGCAAGATTGGGATTATGAGTAACTATGATTATCTGGCGTTTTTTCTTGGCTTGCCGTATAAATCTAACAAGGTAAGCATAGACACTCTCATTATCCAAATTCTCCTCCGGTTGATCGATAATAAGCGGTTTATCGTCCATATCAACAAAGAGATAAAGCAGCAAGAGAAGAGCACCACGCTCTCCGGGAGAAAGCGATGCTAATGGCTTTCCATTCATCTTCAGTTGGAAGAACGGCTGTACATATTCCATCCCATAAAGATAATTGTACAATTCTTGTTGAGAGTGTCCCTTCCTTATCTGGTCAGCCACGTTCTTTGCAACAACCTTTGTTGAATCTCTTTTGTCAGCCAACAGATCCCCATTGATGACAGCAGGAAAGTTAACAATTGATTCTATGTCTTGCATATCTATGCTCTCAATCGCCTCATTTAAACGAAGCATACCTGCCTCCTTTCCATAGAAAGAGCCTGACACTTGTTGCCCAACATAATCAAAGAAATGTTCTGGAAACTTGCGGATAGAGAAAGCCGCATCAAACTCTATCGGGTAGTCGTTTAATTCAGAACTATATCTTTGAATAAAGTCAACAACAGGTGCAAACAAAGTATTGTAAGTTGAAAGAACCTCTGCTTTCTTCTCCATCAATTGCCTGACTGATGCTCTTCGGGCTATACGTTGCTTGGACAGATCCTCACGCAGATGATGATCCACGTATTCTATCTTCGCCTGATAATACTTGATACTTCCTTCTTTTTCCGGAGTACCAGTAATTTCTTCTATTTGCTTTTCCCAAGCCTGCTTCCGCTTCAAATACTCTTGATATTTTAGTTCCGGTTCGCTTAGTTTCTTCTTCGCTTCTTCAAGTTCTTTATTTTTGTCCTCCAAACGTTTGACAAGTCCTGTTGACTCATCGTTTACCTCTTTCGAAATCACATCACTCTCCTCTGTAATTTTTGTAATGAGTGCATCCAGCGCTTCTGGGTGGTACTGTATCTGGAATACTTTATCTATTTCCAGACCGTATGCAGAAAGAGTAGATGAAAACTGTCCCAATGACTCTTGTATTTGGACATTCAGTCTACCGAAACTCTCCTTTATAGCACGCAAATCCTGCAACCCCTTTTTCTTGGCAGCAAGCATTTCTTGTTTCTGCTCTATTTCTACGTTCAGTTTTCCTACCTCTGTTGCAAGTGCATCTATGGCAGACTTGGCTTTCTGAGCTTCTTCATTTCCTGACAAGTCTGGCTTAGTTACTTCAACAGGTTTGGCACTTTGAGCATTACTTAATTGGTCTTGCTTGTATTTTAACTGGTTCTGTAAGGTCAATTTATAGTTTGGTTCCAACATTTGCTCTAGCCCTATAATAGTCTCATTCAAACGTTGGATGGAGTCTTGAATGAGCTCGCACGACTTATTGTTTTCGTTTGTTAGATACTCTATGATACCATCAAGACTTTCCTGATTATAACGGTCTTCCGGTTTAAGATATTGGAAGATAATATCTTTAAGTTCAGCCTCAAACTTCTCGTCTTCTTCTGTAGTACAAATTGTTTCGAGAAAATTCTGTGGAATATACTTCACACGTTTGGGCTGCGTTTCATCAGAATCCATATCAAGGGTCTTGGTTGCAGAATATGACTTATCAAACCACTGAATGTTTGCTTCTATCTGTCTGGACCTGTTAAAGGGCTTATTCATTCTGAACTTGTTCGGGGTCAGAAAAGAGAGGTATTCTGTAGTTGAATCAGCGCATAATGCAAGAATGTCAGCTATGGCACTTTTACCACTCCCTTTATTTCCAATGATGGCTACCATACCAGGATTAAGGGGTATCTTCGTATTGTCGAACCATATCTCTGGCATAGTTGCCGTATCTGTTCTCCTAATATTTAAACCTATGATAAATTTGTCAGGATTGCGACGGAGTCTTTGGATAACTTCCGGTTCTTCAAAGGATATGCGACTTGGTTCTATAAGCACTTGACGTAAACCCTCAAAAGTAGTATCAGCCTTTATCCAGCAGAAATTACTTCCTACATCTTCAACTTTGTGAGCATCTGATGCTGTAATGGAAGGCTTCCCAAACTGTTGCATATAGAAAACAGCATCTTTGGGTTGAGTGATGTCACAAATATCTATGTAACCTTCGGTAAACAATTCTTCTTTTACTGGTCCTAAGGAATTTTCTATTGAGGTATTTCGCACGCTTTTACCATCGTGCTTCATAGTCTCAATGCTATTACTCTTATTTCCTGCATGTACAGTCACTAGTCCACCATACTTATGTATCAAGTCAGCAGCATCTTTGAAGTTGACTTGTACTTGAAACATACCTGCCTCAAACCAATCTTTTTCATTACCTTGTGGTTTAATCCTTCGTCCCTTTTCAAGAATAGTTGATTTAGATACGCCTAAAGGACTGAGTATGTTATCATGAAGAAACTCTGCTGTAAGACGAGTACCCTCATATTCATCGGGGAACAAGCCTATCATGTGTACAGACTCATCGCCATATTCTGTACGAAATTCCACACCAGCAATTACTGACACTCCATAATTAGGTGCCAGTTTCTTCATCTCATCAATATTGGCAAAGGTATGGTGGTCGGTTACTGCGATACTGCGTATCTTCTTTTTCTTAGCCTCTTCCAATATCTCCTCGCATGTTCCTTTGCCGTCAGACGCATTGGTGTGTATATGCAAATCCCATCGTCTCCACCAAGATCCTCTATCTACTATATTTGTAGTCATAATTCTATTATTTCCTCTTTAGTAATCACCCCATTCGCTCAATCTTATCCAGCAACGACATATACTGCCCCTTATAATCGCCCTTCCCGGCATCCGGCTTAATCACCTTAACACCCATCGTGGCAAAAAGCTTCTCTTTCCCCGAGTCTACATTGCCACAATAATAGACACGATTCTTTATGTCATAGCCTTGACGTATCAGTCTCTTTCTGCGTGTCAGAACCCACCAGAGGTCGATTTCATCATACAGCAAGCCAAAGCCAATCATGTAAATATCTGCGATAAAGAAAAAGTCTATCCAAGAGAATGGTTCATCTATTCCGTCCTTTAGACGATCAAGAAGCTTTGGCATTGTTTGAATCTGTTTATCTCGCTTGTACTTATACTTGCCATTCATGTACTCGCTGATTCTTCCAACTGAGCCGCAGTACTGATACAATCCAAGCATAATGGTTTGAGGGGCTTCTATCTCCCCGTGAATATTCCAGATATGCTTCAACGCACCATCTGCATTTTGCAGCGTATGCTTGCGTCGAAGGC
>CAZCZD010000056.1:0-3932 GCA_964503305.1 uncultured Candidatus Saccharibacteria bacterium
ATATTTCCCCTCCTGACACAAACCTTCCCTTTGGAAACTTGTATCCGAAGTATACGATGCAGGCTATTTTATTGCAATATTATTTCGTATATTTTACAAATATTTAATATTTCGCATGAATAATGTAGAGCGCGAGCCCTCCCAACACCGGAACAAAGTGGCGGATAGCCACGGCAAAAGAGGGAAAGAAAGAGCGTCCCCATGTCTTGAATGACGGTCGGTACATGCGGGATCCGACCTTCTCGTTCCTCTCAACCGAAAATACCGCACTTCTGCCATTCAGTCAGGACGTGAAAGTCCGCCCCCGGCGTACCTCTTACCAGCATTTACGGAAAGATTTATCGTCTGTGAAATACATGGTCTTCTCCCACCTGCCTATGAGAAAATCCGGACCGTCTTAATTTTTCCATGATAAAATCTGTCACCTGATCATAAGTTTTCCCTTCAAACGCATGGGTCTCGCAGAAAATATGTTTTGTTTGTTGAATCCACTCATCTGCATCTTTTGCCTTAAATACGGGGTACTCAGATCCTTCAATATCCATTTTCACAACATCAAGCCACGGGAATCTGTTTTTCTGCATCAAATCCCGGACAGAATAAGCCTGAATTGCCCCCCCAATCTGCTCACGCACATGAATTGCCCATTTATCGGAATCTGGATTCTCAATTGCCAATTCTGTACTCTTGGACCAAAGTCCGCCATGAATACAAGTAACATTTTTGTCAAATTCGGTATTCATTTTCAGAACGCGATAGCTATCTGCATCCGGCTCAATTGCAATAATCTTTGCGTCCGGATACTTTTTACCATACAGAACAGAAAACAGTCCTATATTTGCTCCGGCATCTATGATGTACTCAACACTTTGCCCCTCCATCTCCTTATAAAAATAATGACCAGTAGAATAATCGCTGTTAGTTCCAAATACGAAGAAATCCCACAGAAGATTGCAGTCTGAGGAAAACGGTCGATAATAAATATCCAAATTATACTCTTGACTGTGAAAAAACCATGTATCCGTAGTTCTATACGAAGGTCTTAACTTATGAATGATCCAGCCGTACAACATAGGCCAACCATCTCTGAAGCCCAGTTTCCTTAGTACAGTAACGCCGCTGCAAAAATAATATTTTGCTAAATCAAGCTTTCCCATTTCTATTAATTACCTATTTTCTTGTTTTCTTCAGATAGTAATTCACTACATCTGCGTCAGCATAATTGAACTTCCTGGCACAGAAATAGGTTCCCGACTCTATGGCCAAATCGTCCTCTATTGAAATATCCACCGGATGATTATTATTTGAAAGCTTTTCCCCAAAATGAACGTACATCAGTTCATTGCATACCCTATCTTTCAAAGGAGAGTTCATAATAATCGTCTGGAAAAACATAAGATCCGAAGCTAGACTTTCTCGCCAAAAATCCACATAGTTGGAATGATTATCAATAAAGTCAACAATATAACAGATTGCATCAACAGGAAAAATAAACCACGTTCTTCCACCCCAAATAACCATATCGTTCGGAAGCTGTTTGGTGTTTTTTCTAAATATAATTCCTTTCGTACAAAGCCACTGTATGACAAATCTAACAAGCCGGTACGGATGTAAGTTATCTCGAACCAATAATTTCTTTGGCCATCTTACCTGAAAACAAGCGACCGACCGAGATGGAAGTTCTATTGGACTCCCTATTGTAATAAACAGATTCTGTCTATGTTCACATAAGTACTCATATAGTCCTTGCTTTACAAGCATGTCCTGACAAGAGCCAAAATACATGTGAGAATATTGATTTCCTGAAGCCAAAGCCTTTTTCATCAAAAACAACGCAGCTAACGGAATCTCAATACCCCCCCAATTTACCGCGAATTCTGAGTAAACAAAAACATGCTCATTTTGCTGAATTTCCGGCAGAATATCGGAATGTTTTTTATCTACATGTATGTATACGTCGCATTCGCCATAGTCTAGCAATTGATGAACAAAAGAATTAATCTGGGCCTGGCAAGTATGCGCCAAAAGCAAATATGCTATTCGGATAGTATCCATCTTTCCTTCTAACTATACAGTCCCTCCGCATTCTTCACCCACACGGTTCGCATTCCAAGCTGCTCCGGGGCTTTGAAATCCTTGGCCGCGTTGTCTCCCACATATGCCATTTTCTGAAACGGCAATCCCAATTCCTTCTCCATGAGTTCAAAGGCTTTGGGACACGGCTTGCGGAATTCCGGTCCGCCAAGTTCATCCGTTATGATAATATGGTCCACCAGATTCGGCAAGCCCAGGGCGTTGAGCTTCGCCCGTTGCCCTTCCGGCCGCCCGTCCGTGATAATGCCGGTTTTCAGGCCCTGATTCCTCAGACTCAGCAGCATCTCTCTGACGCCACTATACAGATGAATGTCGGGGCTCGGATTGCTGCGGTAGGCCTGCAGACAGCGATCTTTCAGCTCCGGGCTGAAGATTCCGGCATCCGTGAGCACCTTGTCAAACGCATTCTCCCCGTCTTTAAAGGCCTGCCAGAGCCTCTCTTCCGCATCCGGCAGCTGTGGCAGAAGCTTTGCTGCCTCGTGATAGCCGGAACGAACATATGCTTTCTCCGGATAAAGGGTATCATCCAGATCGAAGATTACCGCGGATAGACCCTGCAGATGGTCCATGACCTCCGTCACTTTTGAAATCTCAATCATCCTGTCAGGCCTCTACCCTTATGCTCTGATCAAAGCGGCTGTATATGGCCCCGTCCTCGGCCGCCCCGGGAACATAGGACAGGGACTCTCCCCGCAGCATGCGGATCACGGCCTCTGCGCTGTCGGCCCCAGCTTTGATGCTTTCCGGTGCCCCGCCGCCGAAACGGGGATTTATTTCTATATAATAATCTTCTCCGGTGTTCTTCTCCCGAATCAGCTGCACGGTAATCTGCCCGCAGGGATGGAAATCGGCAATCAGCGTCTGCATTTCTTCTATCATACGCTGATTCTGAACCATTTTCGTCTTCAGAACTTCTCCGGCCCGAACAGCGATTCTCTCCCTTGGCGTGATATAAACCGGATTTCCTTCATGGTCGCAGAAAATATCTATAGTGTATTCAGTACCCTCAATGAAGGGCTGAATGACATAATCCCCGATCTTTTCAGCGTAGACCTGCAGATCTTCCCGGCAGTCCGCCCGATATGCGTCGATGGAACTGCTCCCGTCCTTTGGCTTGATAAAAGCCGGAAATCCGCCTTTGTATGCCGTTACATCATGAACCGGTCTCGGAGACTTCAGTCCCAATGAGATGAAATAATCCGCTGTCAGATTCTTGTCCCGGCAGAGGGCCACCTTCTCCGGAGCACTGATCAGGGCTTTCGTCCCGATGCGCTCAAAATCACCTTTTGCCCGAGCCAGGGCCATGAGATCCGTATCGATCGTGGGAATCAGGCAGTCAACGGCATTCACCTTGCAGTAATCCAGCAGAAAAGGGATATAATCCGTATCACTGATCCGCGGCACCCGAACCTGTTCGTCGCAGAAATAAAGGGCAGGCGCGGTATCCGTGATGTCTGCCCCGATGATTGTTACATTCTCATTCAGCCGGTCGGCCGCGGCACGGAAAGCCTGCATCAGCTCCACCCGCCGCCCGACAGACGTAAAAATTATTTTCATATCTGCTGTTTATGTCTCGCTTTCATCCCCCATGAAGATTTCCATCGTCGCGCTTGTCCCGCTGCTGATACCTTCACGATGCAGGACGCTTTTTACGGTCTCGAATAGAATCTTCACATCCCCCATGAAAGTAATGTGGTGCACGTACTCATTGTCCAGGCGGAACTTTTCCGACCAGGACAGGGCATTGCGGCCGTTGGCCTGGGCCAGGCCAGTAAGGCCGGGCAGGACGTCGTGGCGGTGGAGTTCCTCGTTGCTGTAGCGGGGTAAGTACTCCGGAA
>CAZCZD010000057.1:0-3835 GCA_964503305.1 uncultured Candidatus Saccharibacteria bacterium
TACCCCGATTTTTAGTAAGTACGCCCTTTCTATTCTCCCGAACGGAAGGGGGGATTAGTTTCTGTTTTTGAACTGAATTAATCAGTGAACACTAATTTTACTTAGTAACATAAACTTTAAAATATAAAACTCAATTGTTTACGATGCCGGCTGCTTATTCTGCCCCAAACACATCCCAATAGTTGTTTCTGTGTAATGGGTCGTCATACTCTTCTTCATCAAAAAACCCTTTTTTTGCATCGTCAGGAATTCCGCTATCACCAGGACCTCCATAAGGTACCGATGCTTCATAGAGTAGACTGTCCAGTTTTGTCTCTATGACAACTGTCACTGGCTTTTTATATTGTTTCTTTTTCATACGATTCATAAGTTTTTGTTTTGTTTTTATATTTTTGAAGTGTAGTGAAGCAGATGCAACTACTTCACATACACTTTCTTACCATTTTTGATATAGATTCCCTTAACGGCTTTCTCGACGCGCTGGCCCTGCATGTTGTAAATTACGTCAGAACTGTTGACGCCGGTCTGAACACCGTCTATGCCTGTTGTGCCACTTTGTCCGTTATCATCGACGTCAAACACCATGGAAAGTTTTGCTCCGGCAGGATATACATCCGACGACAGCTGCAGATAAGACTTGTGCACGGTGGAAGTTCTCTCCGTTGTGACTGACCACAACAAACCTTTAGCAACATAGAAGTTGAAGAATTCTTTGCCGTTGATAGTTTCTGTGGGCTGGATCTTACGGCTGCGTATAGTTACTGTTGCCATCAGGTTTTCTCCATCGTAGCTGTCCGTCTGAGTCTCAGCAATCTGATAGTAGTCGCCGCTGGCCTCAGTTGTTTCGCCAGTCTCGTCGTCGGTAGTGGCCTTGACGAAAGCCGTTGAGGTACCCTTGTAGGCGTTCAGCAGTACGCCCGTGTTGGCTGGGATATACGTACCGTCGCCCTCGCCGCTCCATTCTTTAGGATTCGTGCCATCGTTGTTGATACTGAACATCGTTACGGTAGTCAGATTCTTTTCTATGTCATAGTTAGCTCTGCCTGCAGTAAAGGCTATCACATTCGGATTCTTCTTGTCGGGGTTGATGGCATCCAGGTCAACGGCAAACTCACGGGAGAAGGTACCGTAGTTGGTAGAGATGGCAGGCAGGGGTACTTGCCACTGGATGGCATCGGCCATGTCAACCCACGTCGCGTCGGCCTTCAGCTGTTCAGCCACGCTCTTCTTCATATAGAGGTTCTGGCCCTCGTTGTAGCGGCCATTGAACGTAGCCTTGTCGTATTCGAAGCGGATGGTGCTCATGTCATTAGAAGGAACGTCGCATGTGAAGAAGGCATCAGCATGTCCGAAAGCAGAGTCGAAGGCGTTGGCACCCACATACTTCGGCGTATGCTTCACCACCACTTCCTTCACGTTCTCCTGTGCATCCTCCAGCATGAAGTCGCCCAGATAATCTACATTATATTCATTCTGTCCGTCGCTCACCTTCTCGGGCATCACGATGGTATAGTCCAGCGCGTTGTTCTTCACGCTCAGCACGTTGGCACTCTTCGCGTTGTCGTCCATCACGAAGAACTCATACTGGTGGTTCTTTTCTTCGTCGGCAGACATCTTGCAGTAGTCGAATTTGGTGAATCCGTTCCACTCGCTTATGCCCTTGCCCTGCAGGTCGTGGCGAAGCCAGACAGTGGCGTCGGTGGGAACTTCCTTGAAGGGATGCTCTCCGCCAGTACTGGTAAGCTTAATGGCATTAGGATCATCACCCAGCAGTACGATGTCAGTCAGACTGGTGCAGCCCATGAATGCACTGAAGCCAATCTCAGTCACATGCTTCGGAATCATCACGTTCTTCAGGTTCTTGCTGTAGAAGAAAGCCATCGGACCAATCTTGGTGAGCGATGGTGGCAACAGCTGGAAATGATCGGTGGCCTTGCCTGCAGGATAAATGATGAGGGTCTCTTTCATCTTGTCGCAGAAGATACCGTCGGAACTGGCATAGGTGGCATTCTCCTTGTCCACATTGATAGCCGTCAGCTTATCGCAGAGATAGAAAGCTTCCTTATCTACGCTGGTAGTTCCGGCAGGAATGGATACAGTCTCCAGGGCGTTGCACTCGTGGAAAGCCTGGCGGGCAATGGTCTTAACAGAGCGAGGCACCACAAAGCTGGTCAGTCCGCAAAGCCAGAAGCAGTTGTCGCCGATGGCCTCCAAATGAGCAGGATGCTCATCGGTGTCGGTGAATACCAAGTCGGTCAGATTAGGCGTATTATAGAAGCACTTGGCTCTCAAGGTGGTCACGGCAGCGGGCAGGGTGAGCGATGTCAGATGCTGGCAGCCCTCGAAGCAACTGGTGCCCAATGTGGTGAGTCCGCAGTCGGGAGCGATGATCACGGTTTCAATAGAAGGAATGCGCTTGAAACACTCTGTATCCAACGTAGTCAATTTTGTATTGCCTTCCTCAATAATGAATGTTGAAATATTCTTTCCAGGATAGTATTCTCCTGAGACAACACTGGTGATTCTCTCCAGTTCAGTGTTTTTGCCAATGGTGAATGTAGTCAAATTATCACAATGGCAGAAAGCCACCATGTCAAGTATCTTCAGTTTTGAGCTGTCCGGAATCCTAAACTCCGTAAAAACATCACCCCAAAAAGCAAACACGTTGATTTCCTCCACCGAAGCCGGCAGGTCGAAACTGGCCAGTCCTGTACAGCCATTGAAAGCATGGCCAGCAATTGTTTTAAGATTACAATTCTCAGGCCATACGATTTCCGTCAGATTTTTGCAAGCTTCAAAAGCCTGTCTCTCTATCGTAATAAGCGATTCTGGGAAAGTGATTTTCTCGAACTTGCAGAAACTCATGCTTTCTCCCTGTATGGTTTCGCATCTTTCATCCACGACATACTCCGTGTCTGCCTTGCCACGCGGATAGAACACCAGTTTGGTGAAGTCCTTGGTATAGAGCACGCCCTCACTGGCAGCAAAGACAGTATTGCCGTCGGCCACAGTGATGGCAGTAAGCGTATTATTCCCCTTAAAAGCGCCGTCGCCAAAAGTTGTCATGGTAGAGGGGATGTGAAGAGTAGAAAGCCTATTTCCACTGAAAGCGTCTACACCTATCGTCTCCAAGCCCTCAGGGAAATTGGCCTCTTCGATATAATTACCTGTAAAAGCCAAATCTCCAATTGTTTTGATGGTCTCCGGCAGAATCAGTTTTTTTATATAATCTGCATAGAACGTATAGGTTCCTTTAATCTCTCTCAATTTCGTTTTCGACAAGTCAAGAGTCTCAAGCACAGGAGTTTTATTGTCGGATTTAAAACTTATACCTCTGAAAGCCGTACTTTCTATCACTTCCAAGCTAGTGGCCGTAGAGAAATCAAGGCTGTTGAATTTACAGCCATAGAAAGCACTTTCCTTCACCGTTACGATAGAAGAAGGTATGGAATAGTCGGCATACGTTCTTCCTTTGGGATAGCCTATCAGTTCGGTCTTGTCGGCGCTGCACAGCACACCCTCGATATCCGAGTAGACAGGGTGGTCTTCCACCACTTTGTAGTTCTGCAAACTGGTCAGACCCGTCATCGAAGGAAGAGTAGTAAGAGATTTCGGAATGGTCACATTCTCCACATTGGGGCATTCTATACTACGGGCATATACAGTTGAAACCGTTGTGCCGAAACTCAAGTCGGTCAAATAAGAGCTGCGGATGACATGGCAATCCGACAATAACGTGATACCATCGGGGACGGTGTAAGATGTGGCGGTACGGCCTTGAGGATATTGAACCAGCCGAGTCCCATCCTTTATCAACTCTCCGCATGAGCCATGT
>CAZCZD010000058.1:0-3788 GCA_964503305.1 uncultured Candidatus Saccharibacteria bacterium
ATGGGAACTAGGTTATTGACAGATAAGTCTAAGATTTGAGGTGAATTGAGTAAAAGGTATGAGGCTTTGTATTTACAAGGCTTCATATTTTCGCAATAAATACAACTCCTCTAATGAGAAGACATTATTTTATTATAGGAGGTACCATTATGATTTGTGAAAGTTTAGCAAAAGCAGCAGCTGGAATAGTAGCACCATTAGGTACTAATCTAGCCAAGAAAGCGCTTGAGGGCTTAGTAACCGGAGTAGCGACGGTTGGCGGAACAGTACTAATGCAGAATATTATCAAAGCACAGCAGACTAAAGCGACAGAGAAACAGACAGAAGAAAAGACAGCGTAAAGTAACATTATTGTGGAAAGAGAATGGACTTCACGGAAACGTGGGGTCCTATTTTGTGTTCGACTCGCAAGAATAACAATGCATATAATGAGAGGAAACCAAGGTGGTTTCTGAGATTATAAGAAAGAGGTATTAACATGAACGCAAAAGAAGAAAAGAAACAGGCAGTTAAGAAGGCAGTACTTGTAACAGCTTATATAGCTGGATGTATTGGATTAACAATTCTGAGCTGGAAGGTACGGAAAAAGATAATTCAGAAATGGGCTTTAGATGCTATTGAAAAGTAAAAGCTGAATAACTGAAGCAACTTAGAGGATTTGTAAAATGCAAATCCTCTTTCTTTATGCTTGAACATTTATGAGAGCATTTAGTGTAATGAAATTAACGGAGGTATATTTTATGAATGAGAGAGAAACTCTTAAAGAGAAGTGGGAAAAAACCGACAAGAAGCTAGTATTTGCTTTCATCGCAGGAATAGCAGCTATCAATATTGCTGAAAAAAGAGCAGTAAGAAAGTTGCAGAAAGAAAATGATGAGTTCTGGAGCAATATTAACAGACCAGAAGACAGATGGGTTAAAGCAAAAGTAAGAGATGTCAAATGAAAATGATGGAGTCTAGGAAACTAGGCTCTATTATTTTTACCTCGCATCTAAAACATGTGTTCTAATGAAAAGAACTTATTAAAAATCATTTTTATAGGAGGTACTATTATGATTAACTTAACAGACGCAGCAGTTAAAGCATTAGGAAGCAGCCTGGCTAAGAAAGCTCTGGAAGGTTTAGTAACCGGAGGCTTTACGGTAGTCGGAACTGTACTTATGAGAGATGCATTAGCTAAAGCTAAGAAAGAAACAGCAAAATCAAGCAAGAAACCAACAAAAGAAGATTTTCAGGAAGTTCAGTAAACGGTAAGGGCTTGTGGAAACACAGGTCCTTATATTTTTGCTTAAACAAAGCGAAAGAAAGGAGCTTAACTATGGAAGAAAAAGAAACACTCAAAGAAAAATTGGAAAAAGTAGACAGGAAAATCCTCATTGCTTTTGTAGCAGGAGGAATAGTAGGAAGTATTCTTGTCAAGGCACATCTGAAAGTAGAGATCAAGATGGCAAGAGCCGAGGGTTACAATAAGGGAACCGGCGATATTTTAAAAGCCCTGTTATCAGACAACAAGTAAGCTTATAAATACGTAGGAGGTATAGCTTATGAAATTTATGTCAAGCATTAAAGCAGGATTATCTAAGAATAGCAATTTACTATTCTGTATAGGAGAGATTGCTTTAGGTACGGCA
This sequence comes from uncultured Candidatus Saccharibacteria bacterium, assembly GCA_964503305.1. Taxonomy (GTDB): domain Bacteria; phylum Patescibacteriota; class Saccharimonadia; order Saccharimonadales; family Saccharimonadaceae; genus Nanosyncoccus. The sequence continues at coordinate 1,632 of CAZCZD010000058.1, forward strand.
GCAGTTATATTTGCTGTTAAGAACACAGAAAAGTATATCTATGATATCGATGGCGAAGAAGAGGAAGATCAAACCGTTCATGAACAGAAGCCAGTACAAGAGAGAGCAAAGATACTTGCAGAGCATTACTGGCAAACAGGTATCTGCTTAGTAGGGTTCATAGCTCTTAGATCTATTGACTGCGTATATTCGAATAAGGTCAGAGATGATTATGCTAAGGCTCTTTTAGCAGCTCAATCTGCATTACTAGCTAAGAATCGCAAGAAGCCAAAGAAAGATGATAAAGAGGTAGGTCCTCAGGGTGAAGAGTACATATATCAGTTTTTCTTTAACGCTGATGAATTACCAGAAGCAGAAGATTGTGTGTTTGCAATATCTGGACCAAATGATGAATTGTTCTATATTCCGTCATTAGGAGTCCTATTCTATAGCAATCTGACAGAAGTCCAGAATGCAGAAATTAAGTGTATGCTTCAATTAAACTCTGGAGTTGACATGACAGTAAATGAAATGATGAAGTATCTTGGATTAGGAAGTAGGCCAATAGGTAATGTCGAATATTATCAAGGGGATCCTGAAGATGATGAGGTCTGTGGAGATTTTAGTTTTGATTTAGCTCCAGCAATGGTTGACTGGAACGATGGATTTGGTAGTACAGCTCTGATGTACACTATCAATCCGAACAGAACTCTTAGGAACTGTATATTCGCATAAAAAACAAGCATTATGATGAGAAGACAGCAGTAAGTAGCTCAACTGGGAGAGCACCAAAGTAATTTGGAGGTTATGGGTTCGAGTCCCATCGCTAGTCTTCTTATTTTTTGTATTGTCCCAAAGGAGGTAGAAACATGGGATTTAAAACTTTCGTTGGCGAGCATTCCAGTACGATCTTAACAGCAGCTGGAATCGTAGGAAGTATCGCAGCTATATTTTTGGCTGCAAAAGCAGGAGCTAAGACAGTAGATGATTTGGAAGAAGCTCACAAAGACAGTGAAGAAGTGCCAGCTAAGACAAAGGCAAAGATAATTGCCAAGAACTTCTGGCCTGTTGCAGCTGTTGAAGGTCTGAGTATCTTTGCGACACTTGGAAGCAATCATATTCGTGATGTTAAGACAACAGCAGCTCTAGCATCTGCAAACCTGGCTACAACAGCGCTTAATGACTATCGTAATGAAGTTAAGGAACAGCTGGGTGAAAACACAGATCGTAAGGTTAGAGATGGTGTAGCACAGAAGAAGATCAATGATGACTATGAGAACAATAATGGTCAGATGCCTACACCGATCAATGCACCACAGATTGGAGATGTACTCTGTAAGGATAGTATTACTGGAAGATATTTCTGGAGTACACCTGAGAAGTTACACAGAGCTGAGAACATGTTTATATCAGAAATTGCAGATGAGTTCAGCAATAGTCTGAATGAGTGGTATGATAAGTTAGCAATCGAAGGAGTGGCATCCGGTATTGGAGATATGCTGGAGTGGACAACCGATGATCACTTCAGTCTATATTTGAATACGTCTATGACTCCAGATGAGCGCCCATGTATTTATGTGGAATACAATCCATATCCGCATGAAAGAAAGAGGTATATGGGAGACTATTGAGAGTGGGAACGAGGTGACTTCAGATGTGACTGCGGTCACCTCAATATTTAGGAGGTAACTTAAAATGACTATGAATGAGAACACGGTTTATACAGTAGCATTTGCAGGACTTTTCGGAGCAATTGGTCTAGGCATCTATCTTGGGCACAAAAATGCAGAGAAGAAGGAGCAGCGTAATTTCGAGTATGAGACAAAGAAGGCTCAGATGAGACATGAGGAATCTATACAGGAGTCAAAGATATTTGAAGAGATGTCTCCTGAAGATCGTAAGGCTGTTATGATCGAAAAAGAGAAGACTAAGCAGGCTAATGCTGAGATCCAGAAAGCCAAGATCGAGAAAGAGAAGGCTGAAGCAGAAGTCAAGAAGGCTGAAATAATTAAAAATCTTATCGAGAATCCGCTTCCAAAGCCATCTCCTGTTTCTGTTGGAACGAGTAATGGTGGATCCGTTAGCATCAATCTCGCATAAAAAGCATCTCATATAATGAGAGTAGACCAACTTACTTATATTTATAGGAGGTAACTATTATGACTTACAAACAGATTC
>CAZCZD010000059.1:0-1443 GCA_964503305.1 uncultured Candidatus Saccharibacteria bacterium
AATTGGATAGACAAAACACATAGTAGAAACATTGTTGCTGCAAGAATTGCAGGTAAAGTTCAAGCAAAATACAATGTGTTAAATGACCTTCCGAATCATGGCTCAATAGATGGATTCCCAATTGAAGTATATATAAATAATAATTTTTTAGGAATTTATACTTGGAACATTCCGAAGGATGCCTGGATGTGGAATATGGATGAAGATAATCCTGAACATGTTGTTATAGAGGGAGAATGGTATACAGAGTATGTCAATTTTAAGAAAACATTAGATTCTTTTGAAGGAACAGGTTGGGGATTTGAAGTTGGAGAAGAGAGTCAAGAAATTGTTTCAAGCTTTAACAATCTAGTAAATTTTATAAATAATACATCTGATGAAGAGTTTAGACGTGATTTTGAAAAATATATAAACAAAGATGCAGCTTTTAATTATTTACTTATGGTTTATTTGATAGAAGGAATTGACAATACTGGTAAAAACATGATGCTAGTAAGTTATAATAACGGAAAACTTTGGTATCCATGTCTTTATGATTTGGACAGTACATGGGGGACATGGACAGATGGAACTTTAAATGAGTCTTACAAAACACTTCCAGAAGATGAAATCGCAGACCATAGTACAAATAACTTGATTACAAGAATGATAAAATGCTTTCCGAATGAATTGTCACAAAGGTGGTTCGAGCTTAGAAAAGACTTGTTTTCAAAAGAAAGTATTATGAAAGAATTTTATGATTTTAAAAATAGCATTCCAGAAGATACATTTAAAAAGGAAACAAATTTATGGTATAATATACCAGGATTTGGACTAGATCAAATTGAACAGTTTTTAGATGAAAGATTACCATATATAGATAAATTAATGGAAGAAAGACGTACACAAGAAAATGAAAATTGGTTTGAATTTTTAAAAAGAATATTTAGTATTTGCTTAAATTTAAAAAAGATTTTTTAAAAGTGGTGAAAGGAGACGCGGTCAATGGGGACGTATCTGAATGACAACTTTTTAAATGGCCAAAGGGGACGTATCTGATTGACCATAAACTAAAAAGTGGTCAATCAGATACGTCCCCTTTGACATCCTCTTTTTTTTAAACTTAAACTATTGATTTATAAAAAATAAAAAGGTATAATAAAATTGAAAAATATAAATTTAACGACGCCAAAAGCGAAATATTTTTTAATTTAAATAGGAGAAAATTATGCAAAAAGTAACAATATATACCGACGGAGCCTGTTCAGGCAATCCGGGACCTGGAGGCTGGGCAGCAGTGCTAATAGCAGGAGATTATAAAAAAGAAATATCTGGAGGAAGCAAGCAAACAACAAACAACATAATGGAATTAACTGCAATTTTAGAAGCTTTAAAAGCGCTAAAGGTTGAGTGCGAAGTAGAGCTTTATAGCGATAGTGCATATTCTGTAAATGCTTTTAACCA
>CAZCZD010000059.1:1453-2668 GCA_964503305.1 uncultured Candidatus Saccharibacteria bacterium
ATAATTGGATAAAAAAAGGATGGAAAACTGCAGATGGTGCGGAAGTTAAAAACAAAGAAATATGGCAAGAAATTTATGAACTTACAAAAAAACATAAAGTTACTTTTAATAAAGTAAAAGGACATAGTGATGTAGAACTAAACAATAGATGTGATGAACTTGCAAGAGGAGAAATAGAAAAGTTACAATAAGAAAAGAGGCTATTATATGAACGTATTAGATAAAATAAAAGAATTAATCAATAAAATAACCGGAAACAATAAACCAAAATTATTAACAGATGGAACAAATCCAATAAATGAAAATAATAACAAAAAAAGATTTATGGAATCAATAAAATTTAATAATCAAAATACTGAGTTAACAATTAATCAACCAGTAAATGAAATTCAGTATAAGGAAGGAACACTTGAAGCAGCAATTGAGCAATATGTTTCAGGAGTTGGATATTTTAGTCAACAAAATAAAAGTGTTTCATCATATAATGTTTTAACCAGTTTATATGCAATGTCAAATCAGAGCCCAGGAAAAAATTTAGAAAAAGAGCAAGAATTAATGAAATATCTAAAGAGTCAACCAGATAAGTATAGTATTTATGAGCAGGGCCAAAAAGGTGTTAGTTTTTACCATATAAAGTCTCAAACTCAAATGCCATACGATAAGGCAGATACTGTAAGATTTTATATAAACACAAAGAGAGAAAATATTGCAGACCTTAGTGGTGAACTTGTAAAAGAATTCGGAGATGAACCATTTTATTTTAAGTTTATTGCTGATAATCAATTAGATAAAAGAGCAAGAACAGAAAGTGTTGTAATATATGAACATTCTAAAAATATAAATAGAACACTATCTATAATTGAAAAAATAAAACAAAGAAATCCAAAGCTTTTTGAATTATCAGATAAACAATCAAACCCATTTTTGAAAAAAACTTGTAAAAATGTGGTTTCATACGCACCAGAAGTTTCTGGGGAATATGTAGATAGTAATTTTAAAAAGCAGAAAATAGCAGCATCATTTAATTCTGAACTAGCTGTAGCACTTGGAGAAGCATATATTCAAGCAACATATGAAGTATTAATAAAAAATCAAAATGTGATGAATCATATAGATAAAAGATTTATAGAAAATATGGATAAAATGAAAGAACTAATTAGTTTAGATAATACTAAACCTTATGATGCTAAAATAAATCAAAGCTTAAGTTTCTTT
>CAZCZD010000059.1:2678-3671 GCA_964503305.1 uncultured Candidatus Saccharibacteria bacterium
AGAAAATAATAAAGACGATTTAATACATAAAATAAGAGGAAAATTAATTGCAGCTAAGATTAGAAATCCAGAATTAGATATAAATACGGAAATGAGCATAAAAAGCAAAAAGCAAGATTTTGAAAGATAGAGAGATTAAAAAGAGAATATGTATAGATAATTTGATCTGCCAAATTATTTATACATATTAATTTTTATATTTTAAAACTAGATTAGTTGGATGTACCGAACTAATCACGTTATAATAATATTTTATTAAAAATAATTTTTATTACTTACATAATAATGAGATGAATCCAAAATTACTCAGAACTATCTCAATTTATAACCAGCCACGATAACTAATTTATCACCTTTTTTGTATAATCCAAATTACTCCAAGAATCGCGCCTATACCCTAAAGTATACACATTAGTTGCATAAATATCTTTATTAAGCATAGTTTGCAAACTTTTATTTAAATTTATATCTTTAAATTTTTTTACAGAAGTAATTATACTTAGTCTAGGATTTGCTTTAGAAATTTTAGAAAGCAAATGCTTTCCAGTTTCGTTAAATGCCAAAACCCTTACATATGGAGTTATTTTTTTTGAAAGCTCCATATCTTTTTTTGTTATTTTAAGCAAAGAGTATAGCAAAATACGTCTAATACGAGTTTGAGTATATCTTTTAGTACTAACAATATTAATAAATTCGTCTATTGTATTACATGAATTTGCTGCTTTTTTTATGGCATGCTCCAAACCTTCAGAAACATCTGGAAGATTTGCAATTTGTTCCAAACTCATACTTCTTAAATTATAAATTATAATATTTTCAAAAGGAGACATATCTGTTATAAAATGTCCTTTTTTTATTTCCTCTTCTAAAATGGTATATGTTGCAGGTGTGGTGTAAGTTTTAACTTCTTTCATACGATTTCTTCGAACGAAATCTCTAACTGCTGTAGCACTTGCAACTTCACCTTTATATTCTAAAGTTAAATGACCTGCA
>CAZCZD010000060.1:0-3669 GCA_964503305.1 uncultured Candidatus Saccharibacteria bacterium
AAAATAGCAATATTATATCTAAAAAGATGAGATTAGATATAGTATATGAAGATGAAGGGCTATTAGTTATAAATAAACCAGCAGGAATTGCAGTACATCCATCTATTTTACATTATGAAGATTCACTTGCTAGTGGAGTAAAGTATTATTTTGAGCAAAATGGAATTTATAAAAAAATAAGACCTGTAAATAGATTAGATCTAAATACATCTGGTCTAATTGTTTTTGCAAAAAATGAATATATACAGGAAAATCTAATAAGACAAATGGAAAGAAATACTTTTACAAAAGAGTATTTAGCAATAGTACAAGGACCTCTAGAAAATGAAAAAGGTGTTATTGAGCTACCTATAGCAAGAAAAGAAAAAAGCATAATAGAAAGATGTGTATCTGAAAGTGGGCAAAAAGCCATTACAGAATACGAAGTAGTAAAAAAGTTAAATGGTTATAGTTTAATTAAATGTAGATTATTAACTGGAAGAACTCATCAAATTAGAGTACATATGGCATATATTGGCCATCCTTTACTTGGAGATACTTTATATGGAGAAAAATCAGACTTAATTAATAGACAAGCATTACATAGCTTTAAAATTTCATTTATACATCCAATTACAAAAAAAGAAATTCAGTTAACGAGTGATATACCAAAAGACTTTATGAAAATACTGTAAAAAACTAATTTGAGATATAATTTAAAATATGTAAAATAAAAGGGGTAATAAAATGAGTAGGAAATTATTTTGCGAATATGGACCAATTGCATACAAAATATCAATATTTAAAGAGGCAAAAAAGAAAGATTGGCAAGACTTTAAAGCTGGCAAAAAATTTGCAAAAAAATTTAGCAAAGAAAATTTAGAATATATATGGAAAGGCCACACAAAGTTATTAATGAGAAACCTAAATGGAGTAGATATGGAGCTACAAAAAAATAAGGTTACAAATCTTACTCTTGCAAGCAAAAAGATAGATGGTATAATAATTGAGCCAGGAGAAGAATTTTCTTTTTGGAATACAGTTGGAGATGCAACAAAGAAAAAAGGATATAAAGAGGGTTTGGTTATAAGCAATAGCAATATGAAAAAAGGCATTGGTGGTGGACTTTGTCAAATGGCAAATATGATTCATTGGCTAGTTTTACATACCCCACTTGAAGTAACAGAGCTTCATCATCACTCAGATGCTTTATTCCCAGACGTAAAAAGAAGAGAGCCATTTGGAACAGGAACATCAATTAGTTACAAGGCTTTAGATTATAGATTTAAAAATACAACACAACATCCAATTCAAATTAGAGTTTGGCTAGACGATACATTTCTTTATGGTGAATTAAGAAGTACGGTTCCTTTAAAAGAAAAATATAAAATTGTGGAAGAGGACAACCATTATGCAAAAGATGAAAAAGGAGTTTTCTATAGAAATAGCAAGGTATATAAAGTAGTTATAAACCCTGATACACATGAAGAAATTAAGAAAGAGTTAATTTTAAAAAACCATTCAAAAGTAATGTATGATTATAATCTAATTCCAAAAGAAGAAATTAGGGAGGTAAGTTTGGAAAATAATTAAAACTCCAAGCAAAATCAAGATGATATTAGAAGAAATATTAGAAGTTTTAAAGAATAATGGAAAAGATATAGCCTATATAATTGGTGAAAAGAAATATACATATTCTGAATTATACAAATATGTTTGTAATATCTATCATTATTTGTTAGAAAACAATAAAGAAAAAAAACCAGTTTTAGTATATGGACATAAGGATATATATATGAAGGCTACTTTTTTGGCATGCTCATATGCAGGAATGGCATATGTTCCTGTAGACGAAAGCATGCCAGAAGAGCGTATTAAAGAAATTATAAATCAAATAAAACCTAAAGTCATAATTGGAAATCTACAAAATGGAATCAAAAAAGAACAGGTCTATACCATAATGGAAAATGAGAATTATACTGAAATCACAAAGATTAGTATGAAGCCAGAAGATACATATTACATTATTTTTACATCAGGAAGTACAGGAAAGCCAAAAGGAGTAAAAATAAGTTATAATAATTTAAATTCTTGTGTAAATTGGCTAAAAGAAATAGCTGGAAACGAAAAAGGCGTAATACTAAATCAAGCAAATTTTTCATTTGATTTATCTATTGCAGATTTTTATTTAAGTTTAGTTACTGGAAGTGCACATTTTATATTAGAAAACAATTCAAAATTTAATTTTGAAGCAATATTTAAAGAACTAAAAAGAAGCAATGCATCTTTAGCTGTAATGACGCCATCATTTGCAGATTTGCTATTACTAGATAAATCTTTTTCACAAGAACTAATGCTTTCACTTAAAAAAATAGTTTTTTGTGGAGAAAAGCTATCAATTAAAACTGCAAAAAAATTGCTAAAAAGATTTGAAAACATAGAAATTGTAAACTGCTATGGGCCTACAGAATGTACATTTGCAGTAACAAGCATAAGTATTAATAAAAATAATATAGAAATTTTTGAGGATTTACCTGTGGGAAGCCCAAAAAAAGATGTAGAAATATTTATAGTAGATGAAAATTTAAAAGAAACAGAACTTGGTGAAATCCTAATTACTGGAGCAAGTGTAGCAAAAGGATATTTAGAAGAAAGTAAAGCATTTATAGATTTTAAAGGTAAAAAAGGCTATTTAACTGGCGACATAGGATATTTCAAAGATGGACTATTATATTATAAACAACGAAAAGATAAGCAAATAAAATATAAAGGATATAGAATTGAACTTACAGATATAGAAAACAATATTTTAAATTTAGAGTATGTTGAAAAAGCAGTTGTTGTAGCAAAACACAATATAGATGGAAACATTTTAAATATTATTGCTTTTGTAAAAACAGATTGTGAAGTAGAAAAATTAAAACAAGATTTAAAAAAGAAATTACCTGATTATATGATGCCAAAAATAAGAATAGTAAATAACTTTCCCTTAAACAATAACGGAAAATGTGATGAGAAAAGGTTGTTAGAGGAGTATTAGATGGAAGAAAGAATTATACAGATAATTGAAGAATTAACAGGAGTTAAAGATATAAACAAAAATACAGATTTATTAGAAGAAGAGATTTTAGATTCATTGGCATTTATTGAATTAATCGAAACACTGGAAAATGAATATGATATAGAAATTCAACCAACACAAGTACCGGCAAATACTTGGAAAAACGTCAATAACATTGTAAAGCTTATTAAAAAAATACAATGATTAATTAAAGATTATTCCAAAAACTACATTCTAAACCCGCGCAAGTGATTAATATATAAATCTTTTTAGGAGGCAACCGAGCAGGAATTGCTTGGAGGTGCCTAAAAAATTTATATATTAATCACGTTAAGCAGGGTTGAGTAATATTAAATTTGGAATAATCATTAATTAATCATTTTTTTTGGGTAAAACCCTTGACAAGGCTTAGAAAAATATGGTAAAATAGAAACGTTGAAATACAATAGCCATATTATGGCAATTTTTAAATCAAATTTTGATAATTATAAGGTAGAAAAGAGGAATTAAAATAAGAACAAAGGCGAATTGAAGAATTGAAGAGCAGGCAATTTTTTTGGTTCGCTAGTTTTGTTTTATTATGAGAACAACAAGGTTCTTATTTTAAGAAGGACTTTTTTATCTAAAAT
>CAZCZD010000061.1:0-3511 GCA_964503305.1 uncultured Candidatus Saccharibacteria bacterium
ATACCGGCGCCTCCACTGGAATCGCTTCCAGCAATGGTTAATGCTGTGTTCATATTTCTTACCTTCTTTCTTTTTTGATTAAGATTATATGTGCATCTTTTTTATAGCGACGTAAGGTGGTGCCCCCGATACGCCGCTTTATAAACTAAGTTGTGAGTGAAAGATAATACCTTTTGGTATTTATTCCATATTTATAATCGGGGTATAACATCAGATATATTTTTTACATATATATCTGAGGATTCTTTCATTCCCTCCTGGTCAGTTTCTCCATTCTTATCATATACTCCGACGGTTTTGTAGCCTGCACTTTTCGCAGTCTTAAGGGCATATAATGAATCTTCAAATACCAGGATTTCCTCAGGCTTCAGATTCATATATGCTGCTGCCATATCATAGATGGCAGAGGAATGTTTGCTTATCCCGATTTCTCCGGTAGTATATATCACTTCGATATAATGAAGGAGACCGTTTCTGGAGAGAGCTTTTTCTACGTGTGTTCTCGGGCTTGATGTGGCGGCAGTCATCCTGAAATGATTATCATTCAGATATTTCATCAGCTCATCAGCTCCCGGTTTTACTTTGACCTCTGTGAAATAAAAGTCCTTAAGCATATCCTGTATTCCATTAAGGATAATATCAGTTGATTCTTTAAGTTTATAATGTTCCTTCAGATAGTCGGCGCCCTGTTCCATACTCATGGAGAAAAGTATCTCATTTAAACCAGCCTCCGGTATGACTCCGATGGAGCGAAGGTATCTGGCTCCGAGATCATTCCAGATAAGCATGGAATCAAGCAGTACACCGTCTATATCAAATATGATTCCTTTTATCATTTTCGTTCCTATCTGTTTATATCTGTTTATTCCAGTTTATTCCTGATTGTTAAACAGAAACAGCTTAATCAGCTACAGTCTGCTCAGTGATTTCCTTAAGCTTTTTCGTTGCTTTTGGAATATCAGCCTGTGCGTAGATCGCGCTGATAACCGCGATTCCGCAGATGCCTGTTCCGGCAAGCTCCTTAGTATTTTCTGTAGTTATTCCGCCGATAGCAATTACCGGTATGGATACGGCGTCGCAAATGGCCTTTAAGGTTTCATGGGATACTTCGTCCGCATCATCCTTTGAACCGGTAGGGAAGACTGCGCCAACACCTAGATAGTCAGCGCCTCTTTTCTCCGCGAGTAAAGCCTGCTCAACAGTCTGGGCAGATACGCCGATTATTTTATCCGGACCCAGCTTCTTTCGTACGTCGCCTGCTTCCATGTCACTCTGACCTACATGTACACCGTCTGCATCTATTTTAAGAGCTATGTCTACATTGTCGTTTATGACAAATGGAACGTGATACTCGGCACAGAGCTTTTTTAGTTCGTAGGCTTCATTTAGGAAGCTTTCAACATCCAGATCTTTTTCTCTTAACTGGATAAAGGTTGCTCCACCATCCAGGCTTTCCTTAACCACTTCGTAGAGTGTTCTTCCATTTAACCAGTGACGGTCAGTAACGGCATATAATAGTAAATCCTTTTTATCTAATTTCATACTTAGCTCCCTTTTCAAGTGTGTCTCCGTTCATGTTGAAGATGGCATCGATTATACGATTTCTATAGGTTGAATTACCGTCACCTTCCTGCATACGTGACCAGCCTATCTCTCCGGCAAGTCCCATTAAACATACAGCAGCAGCGGCAGCTTCAAGTTTATTTTCAGGATTTGCTACAACATAAGCAGTAGTCAGAGCTGAGAGCTGACATCCGGTTCCTGTGATTTTTCCCATTTCCGGACGACCATTTCTGATTACATAACAGGTGTCGCCATCACTTACAAGATCGATTGCACCTGTTATAGCTACAATGGAATCAGCTTTTTTTGCAAAGTCTTTTACAAATTTTACAGAACCATCTAGAGTGTCTTCGGTTACTGCATCAGCAACATCGGCATCTACGCCCTTAGTAGTTCCACTTCCAAGAGCCAGGGTTTTGATCTCGGATATATTTCCTCTGATCACTGAGAAATGCAGTTCATCCATAAGCTTAACTGCAGTATCAGTTCTGAGATTTGAAGCACCAGCTCCTACAGGGTCAAGCAGGAGAGGGTGTCCCAGCTTCTCAGCCTTTCTTCCGGCTCTGAACATTCCTTCTATTGTACGCTGGTTCAGTGTGCCTATATTGATATTAAGGCCACCACAGATGGAGGTGATATCTTCCACATCCTCCGGTTCATCAGACATGATAGGGCTTCCACCACAGGCCAGAAGTACATTCGCTACATCATTAACAGTTACATAGTTTGTGATGTTATGTACTAGAGGTACTTTGTTTCTTACATTTTCAAGACACTCTTTAAACATTGTTTTTTTCCTTCTTTCTTTATATTGCAAATAAAAAGCAGGAGTGTCCAGTTCGGACATACCTGCTGTAAATGTAAAGTCTTTCCCTACGTTGGCATTATCCAAATCAGGTTACGGGTCCAGACAATACAGTCTGTTCTCAGCCGAATCAGGTTCAGCTCCCCTTTTTTATTCCCGACAATTATAAGACTTAGTATTTACTCTGTCAACCACGAAGTTTATCTGTAGGTTACTCTGCCTTTTCGATAGACTGCTTTATCTTCGTACATTTCATGATCGGCCTTATTTATTATCTTACTTATATCTTCATCATGGTTATTCATGGCATATCCAAAGGCACAGGAGTAAGAGGTTTCGGATAAGCAGTTTCGAATTGCTTCGATAGATGCTTTTATCTCTTCTTCGTCAGTATTGATATAGAGAATAATGAATTCGTCTCCTCCAATACGATAGACGGTTCCATTACTTCCGCAGTTATCTCTGATGATACCTGATACTGTTTTAAGAGCAGTGTCACCGGCTTCGTGTCCTTTATTATCATTTATAAACTTGAGTTCATTCATATCGGCAGAAACAACGGCGGTTATTATCCTGGCATTGGATCTGAGATCCTGATAGAAGCTCTGTCTGTTAAGGAGCTCAGTAAGAGGATCAATCTTAGCCATGTGAATATAAATGCAAATGTAATACAGAAGAATAGATGAAGTGAACAGAGCACAGTAATCATTATCCTTTCTGGAATACATGTAGTAGAACACTCCGATGAAAGGACCAATAGTAATAAAAGCTACAATGAGGTTATATATCTTGGAGTAATTCTTGAAATAGACAAAATTATTTATAAGGAATGTCAGACTGTAAAAGCCAAAGATTATGTAAGGAAGATATCTGAGTGGTCCCCCCATAAATGAATTTTCCGGTGTAAACCAGCAAACCAGATGAGTCTGCTGGGACGTGAAGTATAGAGGTATACTCACAATCTCAGGCAGAGACAGGAACAGTATGGCTTTATTGGACATTCTGCTTCTGGTGATTACCTGATTTACAAAGATAAGGATTATGGGATATATGGTATATTTGCAGGATGTAAGAAATGGACGCATCGGACTCAGAGTCTCAAATGTCTGTGTCCACATTTCAGCATAGAATAAAATGGACTCA
>CAZCZD010000062.1:0-3419 GCA_964503305.1 uncultured Candidatus Saccharibacteria bacterium
TACTGTTCCATATATTCTTTCAGCGTTGAATCTGTACTCTCGTAATTCCAGTCGTTCTCGGAATCTATCAGACGGAACGGTTTGCCGTTACTGTCGGTTTCCGTAAAACGGATAGGTCTGTTTGAAATGACCGTTCCCCAGTGATTAACAATTATCCAATCAGCAACCTCGCACGGATAACCTTGTCCATCATCGTCATGGCGAATTTCATACATATACATACCTTGCGGCAATGTTTTTCTGTCACAACGGGAAGAAGTAAACAGCATAGGAGTATCAAACAGGGTGATGTTTTCAAACTCTTCCTCATTTACATCAACGCGATACCTACTCATCGAACATTCACCTCCATATTACTTTTTTGAACCTCTGCCGGAAAAGTCCAACCGTAAATCCTGCCGACAACATCGCCTAAACGGTCGGTTACGGAGGTTATATCTTTTTCCGTTGCTCTGCCGTAATAGATTTTATCTCTTAGGTCTTCCATTTGTTCTTCGGTGACATTTGGTTTAAATACCCGATAACGGTAATAGTCCGTTCCGTCGTGGTGTATGGCTTCACAGCGTAAATCTCCATGCTCGTCCACATACCATGTGTTGTAATCTCTATCCGAATAGAGGCAGTCTTGGACATTACCGCTGTCAATATCCTTGTAACCGGTTACCCGACCGTTCCAGCGTCCCAAATCGCCGATTACCAAAATCGGTTTTGAAAACTGAATATTAAGATTGGCTCTTTCGTCATAAATGTTGGCAGAGTTGGTTTTATACATAATGTCAGTCAGTTCATCATCGGAATATCCGGGATACTCTTTCTCCAAAGACTCACGCCAATCCTCTAAATCGAGGTAATAGTCAGTCCATACGGTATACTTCGGAGCTTCTCTCATACTCATCGCTCCCTTCATTTGATTTTGCTTCACATTGTGGGCAAACCATTCTTCCTTCGGGCACATATTCTCCACAGCAAACACAGGTATCAATCATCGCTCATCACCCCTGTCATCTCTTTTAATTACTTTTTGCTGTATAACTTCGCTAATAGGTTCGACTTTGGCACCGATTTATTGTTCGTCGGCAATTTCTCTTGCTTGTTCCTCACTCTCAGCTTCTACTTCAATACACCCGTAAGATATTTCTTTTACATTAAATACATACTTCATCTCTCTTCACCCCTGTCATTTTTACTTGGGATCAGGCTGCCGTCTTTATCATAGTTTTTCGGGTCAGCCCCCGGGCATGCCCAACCGAACATAGAGCCGGTTTTCATCGATTCTTCCTGTGATTTGGTTACACAGAGCTGTTGATTATTTGCTTCAGCAACAGCGCGTGTCACATCTTTGTCCGTACAATCAAGCGTTGACCGATAATAGTTGTTTTCACCCTTTCGGATAATGATAAGCTCACCTGTGCTTTCGAGAGTGCTGTAACAATATTCCGGCAAAGATGATCGCCAAGGGATTACAGTGCAGCCGTTTTGTTCCATTCGCTCGGCAAATTCACATATATGAAAGAGATTAGTGCCGACTTCCATATGATAATCGTCAATATATCGACACACTTCCTCTGAAACTTCACCTTCGCCAAAGGTGATACGGATTCTATCACCGTCAGGAATACGGAATAACTCGTTATAATTCGGATCAATAAAGCGGATACCTCTTTCAGCCTGTTTTATATGGTCATTTAACCAATTTTTTATATAACAATAGCAATAGAGATTGTATTCGCCCTTGTCAGGATTCAATCTCATAAGATATGCGTATTTATCGGTATCCAAACGAATACCGTAATAGTTCTGCTCGGTATTCATTTTGGCTTGCGGGGTAGAATAACAATACTTAGTAAGTGATGTGCGGTTATGAAGAATGTCGCCTTCTTCTCGCAAAGAGTTTATAACCCTGTCAAACTCGGCTTTGAACTCATCGGTGTTGAGGTCTTTCCTATAATCATTCCAAGTAGAGAAAAAGCCGTTGCCGTTTGTATCCATATCCGCACGAAGATACCCTATAAGCCCGCATTGTGCTGAGATTTGAGACGACTGCGAAAAGGTGTATTTATCTTCCGCCTTTACAGTTGGTCGCTTTTCAAATTCTTTATCCAAGACCGAATAATCCATACCTTCAAGGACATCTATGACAAAGTCCATTGAGTCTTTGCCATCGGATATTTCTGCCGCAAGAAGACCTTTTACATAGATTTCAAGAACACCGTTTTCACGAATATTGGTGCTTATATCTCTTACTTTTATTTCTTTCATCTTGCCTCATCCCTTTCTCCCTTTATGGGTGTTTTTTCGTTAGCCGCTATTTCCTTTGCTCTTTCAAGTCCTGTTTTAGCCCAGTCGGGAAGTTTTTCGGGTTCTATTGTGCCGAGCACATCCGAGCGATAATAACAAGCCTTTTTGCCGTCATATAGGTTAACGCAATAACAACTTCTGCCTCTCGGGTTTGACTGTGCCCCGAAACCGCCTGTGCATAGAACTAACTGCCTACTTGCTCTGCGAAACTCAGGTCGTAAATAATCTCCGTTGATGACGAGGACTTTATTTTCGATGCAATCATCTATGCTAACAGGGTCACACCGGTCGATAAACCATTCACTGTCATCGCCAATCGCTTTTTCAGCCAGTTCCTGCTCTTGCAGTATTTTGTCGGCAGACTCTTTGATACGCTCACCAAACTCTTTTACAATCTCGGCATAATTATCGCTGACTATGGCTTTGTCATAGTGTTCAAACATACCGTTGTTTTCTGCATAGCAACAGAGATACCGTTCATTAGAAGGTGCATTATTGTTTTCACCGATAACAATTTCTTTGTATCCGACTTTCAATGAGTTAAGAACAACATAGTCGCCAATTTTCCGCTTATCTTCTTCATTTGGTATCACGAAATCAACCTCCTTCAATAATTTGACGGCACCGTTTCCGATGCCGTCTTTTACTATATTTCTTGTTAATGCCGCCCAATAAAATAATCATCATACATATTGCCGTTTACAGTTAAAGTGTTCGGTACATTGTTTGCTGTTATCATTCCGTTTGGAGTCCAAGCGTCCGATTCATGGACGATAACCTGATACATTCCGTCAGGATACCAAACAGGCGTATAATGCGTATTCTCTGCTTTTCCTGTTGTCGGGAAAATCCACTGCATATATTCGTTCTTGTGTCCGGTTATAAGCGTTTTACATTTTCCCTCACCAAACGCATAATTGTATTCGGGAAGTGCCGCATAAGCGTATTGACACATCGTATACATCTTTCCGTAAGTTGCAGATTCTGTATCTTTAACACCTGTCATACAGTTTGTAGACGACACCTGAACACCATAACCCGATTTCATTTTCGTTTCATTATGGGACGGATCTGGTGCTACAGTCAACTCGTGATAACCGGCAAGTTAAACACGGACACCG
>CAZCZD010000063.1:0-3351 GCA_964503305.1 uncultured Candidatus Saccharibacteria bacterium
CTTTCAGTATTTTCATACTTATTATATCAAAGAATTATATTTATTACAATAGATATTAATATTTTTTCATTGATAAATTGTCTGTTTTTCACCCATTATTAAAAGTCTATGAGAATTAATATATCTTGGAGTACAAGTTACAAGAGTCACTAACTGTTTTCCTTTTTTAATATTCAAATTTTGAGTTTGTTCAGGTAAAACTTTTTTTATATTATAAACTGTATAAGTATATGTCTGATTTAAAATTGTAACTGTAAATTTATCCTTTATTTTTAGCTTTTGTAAGTCATCAAAGATTTTTTTAGCTGTAAGCCCTGAGTGCCCTACAAAAACAGAATGATAATTGCCTTTATCTACTGGTAAAGTTGTGCTTTCTAAATGACATACACCATTATAAAGTGTTTTTGTATCTGTTCCTTCATAGATTGGTAAATATAGCTTTATCTTGTCTATTTTAATATATCCTAAAACCTTTCCTTTCTCTAATAAATCTATTTTTGAAATTTTTTTATTTATTATATTTTTATTATATTGCTCATATTTCTTTTTTTGTTTTTCTATGTCGTCATCATTCATTTCTTTAATTTTTTGGGAGTATTTATAGATTACATCAGTTTGATTTTTTTGATTTAAAAGTTTTCCAAGAATAGGATATAAAAAAACTAATATCCCTATAAAAATAACTAAAATATATAATTTAGACTCTTTCTTGCGCATTGTGTACATTTTTATTTTTTCTTTTCTTCATAATAATTGCAAAACCAATAATAGTTGTTCCTAAAAATGCTGGAATAAGATTTAATGTTCCTCCTGTAAGTGGTAATATAAAGCCTTTTTTGTGCTGTACAATTGTTGTAGAATCTTTATCATATATACCACTGTTTTTGTTAACTATAACTTCTATAGGTTGTTCATTCAAGTTATAATATTTTGTTGTACCATTTTCTGTATAAGTTGGTGCTTTTATCTCAACTAACCAGTATGAGCCTTCTGCATCGTTATAGTTTTGATTTTTATTTCCTATTTTTAAGCCATTAAATATAACATATCCATTATCTCCTGAAGTAACTTCAATATCGTTATTGTTTGCATCTTTAAGAAAAATTCCATCTTTAGCGTTTTGCATTGATGTTGCTATTTTATATTTTGCACCTTTTAAAGCATTTCCAGCTTCATCTGTATTTGCAATTAAAACAGAAGCAGTGTATACTGTAGCTTCTTTTTGGATTTTCGCTGTGCTTTGACTATCTCCACTTTCATCTATATGGTTTGTATATTCTAGTGTTGATTTTGTTTTGTATTCTCCATCATTTACAGTTTGAGATGAAAATGTAGTATCATATTGTATAATGATTTTTGCAAAATTATTTAAACATGGTTTAGAAATATTAAATTTCATTTTTTTACCATTTATTATTAACTCATATTCATCTTTTGATATTTCTATTTTTGTTTCATCATTTTCATACATACCATATAAAGAAATACTATCATCTTTTAAAACTAATTCTTGTGGCAATTCTTCTGTTATAGAATATAACTCCATATCAAATGGATTTTCATCAACACTTGCTATTGTTTTCCACGTAACCTTTTTTGCTCCAAAAACTCCAGATTTTGTAGCATTTTCTCCGTTTTCTGTTTCAACATAATGTTCTAAAGTCATCTTTCTTGTTGTAAGTTCTCCAGTTTCATGTAAATTGTTTTCATTAATATCAAAAGTAATAAATCTTGATTGGTTTAATACATAGTTTTCAGTCAAAGAAAGTGGCATTATTTTGTAGCTACCTTTTTCTAGATTTTCTATAACAAATTTACCATCTTTATCTGTAACTATTGTTCCATCTGGTACATATGTTTCCATTCCGCCATTTTTATCCTGTTTTTCAAGTCTCCAAATTTCACCACTTTTATCTTCTTTTCCTTCTAAATTATGAGTAAAAGTATAGTCTCCATAAATGGTTGTAGTTTTTGGTGATACTGTAACATCATAGTCCCATTTATCGCCATTGTCTGATGTTCTAGGTAAATCTACTAAAAAGCTTTCTGTTTTTGTTAAAGCATTTTTTGGAACTTTTGTCTCTACTACAAAATATCTCCCTAGTTCAAGATTTGAAAATGTAATATTGCCTGATTCTGGTGTTGTTTTTCTTTCTACTGGATCTCTATCTTTTATATAAGCTTCTGCCTGGCTTACTGTTTTTGTATCTTTTGTAACAGCATAAATTGAATATTCTGCTCCTTTTAGTTCCTTTTTTGTTGTTTCTCCATTTGCATATTCATATTGCGTTATTGTTAAACTTGCCTTTCTAGATGTGTCTATAGTGCTGTTGTTTACTGCTTGTACAGTTCCGCAGATAATTGTTAATAGACATATAATTAATGTTGTTATTTTTAAAATTTTATTCATATTTCTATCCTTTCTTTTATTAATTTGATTTGAAATATGAATATAAAGAATTAAATAAGTGGGATTTTTTCAAAAAGATGAATTAAAATAACTATGCAAAATAGTTTGCATAGTTATATAATATCATAAATTTAATTTTTTTGCAATAGTTTTTGGCAATTTTTTCCATTTTTTTATTCATCTCATCAGATAAACCTTTAAAAAGTATAGTTTAATAGTTTTTTTGGCTTATTGTAGGATAAGAGAATTTATGTCCTCCTTTAGAAAACTCATATTCAGGTGAATGATCTTTATAAAAATCATTTGTTCCCTTTAAAAAATATCTGTAATGCACATTTCCCATAACTATTCCACTTCCAGAAATAATTGGATCATCCCATGTTGTATCTATTAAATACCATTCTCCTGCTAATTTTACAGCATTCCATGCGTGATTTTCTTGAACTCCTCTACTATTTGTTGCTGTACCTTGCATTAAAACACATTCTATTCCTGCAAAATCTGCTAAATATTTAAATGCTCTTGCATATCCTTCACATACACATTTTTTTTGTATTAAAGCTCCATATATTGTATACATTCCTATGATGGTATTGTTTTCATCATATTCTATATTGTCTATTAAATAATCATGAATTGCTTTTATGTCATTATACTTACTTCCAGAAAGTTTTGAAATAATCTTATTTTTTTCATCATTTATTTTTTGTACAGCCTGTTTAACTTGAGTTTCTGAACTAAATCCTTTTGCAAAATATGTTTGCCCTTCAGCAGGTTGTATATAAACATTGTATGTAGTGCTAAAAGCTCTTTTTTTGGTTTATATATTTAAAAACATTTTTGATACATCTAAATAAAATAAATGTGCATTATCATGTGTAAATGCTTATATTGCTGTCTGGTAGTCATCTCCTCAAATTTTGCTGCCATTCTCTTGTTCT
>CAZCZD010000064.1:0-1013 GCA_964503305.1 uncultured Candidatus Saccharibacteria bacterium
TGGGACGGAGGATTTTTGCTAATTGAAATTAGCAAAAATCCTCCGTCCCAATTTGCCTATTAGTTCGTTGATTGATTTTCCATAAGAAATCTTTTTAACATAAATGTCATAAAATGAGGAAATGTATAAAATTTATCATTAAAACCTATATTTTTATTACATAGTTTAATGCCATATTTAATGTCTTTATATGAATTACTTTTAATAAGATTATTTAGTGAACTGCTAGCATTATCACTTGCTTTTACTTCAACTGGAATTAAATTTTTAGTATCTCTTACAAAAAAATCCATTTCCAATCTTCCTGATTCATCTCTATAAAAATATAAATTGTATCCTTCTTTAACAAGCATATCTGCAACAATATTTTCAAAAATTGCACCTTTATATGTGTTAAAATTTTTATTAAATCTTAAATCTTGTTGTGATTCATCATCAAGTGTTGCTATTAATAATCCAGGATCTCCAAAATATAATCTAAAATTATCAGGATTATAATTACCTTTTAGCGGAAGGCTTAAATTTCCCATGCAATAACATATATTTACTATTCCAGCATTTGAAAGCCAATCTATAACTCCTACATAATCTCTACTTCTTGCTCCGCTTGCAACTTTTGTTATTTGAAACTTTTTATTTTCATTACCTAAAAATACTGGTATTTTTCTATAAGCATTTAGTATTTTAGTTTTATCTAAACTTCCTGCATATTTGGTAATATCTTCTTCATAATCTAAAATTATTTGCCTTTGCATATTTAATATACCAGTGTATATATTATTTTCTATAAATGTTCTAACAATATTTGGCATACCACCCACTATCATATATTCTTTAAAATAATCCATAAATACATTGTATTGAATTTTAGATAAAGGTATTATATTAATCATACATTTATATAAATCTTCAATTTGGTTTTCAGTAATTCCTTTTGCCCAAAGAAATTCTTCAAAGTCTAACGAATGCATAACGTAATCTATTTTATTTCCAACCGAATTTGATTCAATTTT
>CAZCZD010000064.1:1023-3324 GCA_964503305.1 uncultured Candidatus Saccharibacteria bacterium
ATTCCCATCAATGAGCCAGAACATATAACATCAAATCTTCCGTCCTCTTTAAAAGGTTTTAAAGAGGTTGCTGAGCTAGGACATTCTTGCATTTCATCAAAGAAAATTAGTGTATCTTTTGGAATAAATTTTATATTTCCATTTTTTAACGATATATTTTTTATAATATCATTAACTTCAAATCCATTTTCAAAAATATCCTTATATTCTGGTTGAAAAATAAAATTTATTTCTATAAAACTTTTATATTTCTTTTTTCCAAAATTCCTTATAGCATCTGTCTTTCCAATTTGTCTAGCACCTTTAATAATAAGTGGCATTTTATTTTTATCATTTTTCCAATCAATAAGATATTGATCAACTTTTCTCTTTAATCTCATACTAAATTTCCTCCTTAATAATAATACCACATTATTTACATTATTTCAATTTATTTATTCACATTTTTTACATCAAATTAGTATATATATTTCACATTTACTACATATTTTTACATTTTTGATGTAAAATCTTCTTATTTTTTGACAAAATTAAAAAGCTGTATAACACATGGTAGTCAAATTGGGACGGAGGATTTTTGCTTATTAGAAATTAGCAAAAATCCTCCGTCCCAATTTGATTACCATATTTTACTCTTTTAACATCTATTTCCTAATAAAAATTTTGCATATTCTTTATAGTCTTCTAGTCTTGTATTTATTTCTTCTATATCTACATATTCTCTATCATCATGCCAATTTGTAAAACCACAATCAACCCATTCCCTCATTTCTTTATATCTTTCACTATTTTTATCTGATAATATATCAAGTAATTCTTCATATCCATATGAGCCACCACAATCTTCAGGTAAATCTGCCATTTTTGCTTTTATACAAATTGGTTTAGTTAATTTTATATCAGTTTCTACTATTTTTTCTATTATAATATCGTGAATCCAATCATCTCCAAAATCATATGTATATTTCATTCGCTTATATTCTTTAAAATATTTATCTATTTTTTCTTTCTTTGAATTTTTTATTTCATAATCTCCCCATCCATCATCAATCTCTGGTAATTCAATAAACATTCCTATTTCATATAATGTAGCTCCTACTTCAAAATTATACGCATGATATCCGCACCAATCAAATGCAAGTTGTATAATTGCATTTAATTCGTGAAATGTTATACCTTCTGGAATTTGTAATCTTCTCCATACGGGAGGGTGTGTATCTCTTATACTTACCTTTATTTCATAATATTTATACTTTTTATTATTTGTTTTTTGCTCCATTTAAATACCTCCAATATTTCTTATATTATTTTAAACATATAATTCATTTTTAATTACTTTTCCATAATGTAACCTTATTTTACACCTTCTCTATTTATATATTTTTCCAAATTCTATTGGTGAATATCCACCTAACATATATTGAAGGCTATTATTATACCAATCAGTGAATAAGTCCATAAATTTTTTTAATTCAGAGTCATCTTCGAACATACACATATTAGATAATTCACCTAAAATATTTATTCCTAATTCGTTATTTTTTAATAATCTTTTAAATGTCCATTCATATATATTGTCATTTTTAGATTTTAGAAATTTATATAATTTTTTTGCTCTTTCGTCATATAGGTATTCTTCTCTTTTTAATAACTCTTGCTTACTAAATTGTTTATATCTCATTTTCCTTGCTTTTTGTTCTTCAGCAATTTGTCCTATGTCAATAGGCACTTCCTCCTCATCTAAATATGTAACAAATGGTTGAATTTCATTATTATTTATCCATCTAATATTATAATCATTTACAAAAGTGTTTAAGTTTAATCTAGTAAAATAAATATCTCTTAATTCTTTTTCAGTTATTATTTCATTCATATATTTACTTAATTGTTTTCTTAAAAAGTCAAAATCTACTATACCATATGAATATAACATTCCTCTTGTTAAATTTTCAATTTCTCCATATCTTTGAGCTATTTCTCTATTTTCTTTTGAAAATAATCCATTTAATTTTTCTATTACTCCTGGATTTAATGTGTAATTATAATTGTGATATTTAACTCTCATAACTATAATCATTGCTTCTTCTAAAAATCTTATATCAGGATGTTGCCCTTTATAGAAAAAAGTTTTTATATCATCACTTGTTTTAATATATTCAATTAATCTTTCTAAATCTTTATAGGTCATATATGGTAGCATCTCTATAATTTTTCTTTCATCTGCTTTATCATATATATTAGGCATCATTTTTAATATTTCCTCTTTAGTTGTACTTTTCTTAATATCACTGTCAAATACAC
>CAZCZD010000065.1:0-3244 GCA_964503305.1 uncultured Candidatus Saccharibacteria bacterium
ATCCATCTATTAATATATACTATTATACGGATTTTAACTTTAAAAATTATGCCTGTCAACAGCATTAACAAAAGTTCACAAAAAGTTCGCGGTGACAGGATCTGATAGGTATCAGCACCGCTACCAAAACTATCAAAGTATATTTCCCTTGTCTGTTTTTTCTTAAGCACAAAAAAGATATTAGATGTATCCTCCGGCAGATCTCCGGCATCAGTTATCTCTATAAACGAATCTCTATCATAGATTTCTTTCACATTTGTTTTATAATATGGTTTCCTATAGATATGCTCATCCTTGAACACTGCCTTGTTACCAAGTGTATTATCTGCACCAAACACTGTCTCATACAGATACACATAATTATCATGATAGAAAACAATCTCAATCTCAACCCCATCATAGGAATAATGCTTATTCTCTATACGGAATTCACCCAGTATTGAATAGCACGCATCCAATAGTTCCACAGCAGATGTCTTACCGGAAGCATTCTTCCCAATGAATGCCATCGTATTATATGCATATATTATATCCATTTAAAACTAATTTAATGCCGTAAAGCGAATCACAAAATAAATTTGACCGATCACTCATGATTTTTTGACCAATTGGGTATTGCATATGATTATTTTATTATCAGATACCAGCTCGCAACCTTATTATCTTTCTTTTATAAGTTCTACAAGCTTCAACCGTAGTTTCCGTACCGCTATGTGTTCCAATATCAACTACATAAAGCACATCGGATAATGCAGCTATTAGTCGATTGCGTTTTGGAAACATATAATTTCTTGGTGTTGTTCCCGGCAAATACTCAGACAAAACACAGCCATTTTCAACAACCATTTCATATAGTTTATCATGTTCTTTGGGATAACAGACGTCCGGTCCATTACCTAAAACAGCTATTGTATATCCTTTATTAATTATTGCCGCTGTGTGTGCATAAGAATCAATACCCTTTGCCATCCCACTAATGATGGCAGAACCATTCTTCAATTCATTTTCTGTCGCCTCTATTGATGTAGCCTTTCCCTCTCTGCTACACCTTCTTGCCCCAACAACACCAATGCTACGATTATATTCATTGATTTTCAGATTACCTTTTACATACAATACCAGAGGCATATCAGTAAGACCACCAAAACGATTAGGATATTTATTACTATCCTTTGTAATGATTTCTATTCCCTTGCTTTTACAATCCTCAATTACCATCTGTGTCTTTTCTATTATTTCCTGGGATTCCCTAAAGTTTACAAATTTCTCTATCCTCTCACGACTTATTCTTGTATTCTTATCAGCATTTTTATTCATGCACAAAAAATCTTCTAAAGATAGTATAAAGCAATTGTCTATATTTCCACACATTTCTAATAATCGGTTTTGGCTCAAAATCCCAAAGTCCGGTATCAATGTAAATCTGATATATTTTTCAACTGTATCTTTTTTCATTTATCATCCCTACAACATCATTTTATAGCATACATTTTACTACTTGATACATCCAAGTCCCTGCACGAAAGTACCTTTATAATATCCTCTTTTCTAATATTTTCTGAATTATCAAGATCAGCTGCCGTTCTTGCAAGACGCAGAAGTTTATGAATAACTCTTGCACTATATCCGTATTCTTCACTCGCTTTTTTGAGAATTTGCGTACACTCCTCATCTAATTTACAATACTTCTGTATCATGGTAGTGGTCATCTGAGCATTGCAGTTAACGTCTTTATCATTTTTGAATCTTTCCTGTTGTATCATTCTTGCTTTTTCAACCCGACCTCTCAGTTCCTCAGATGTGTAACTGCTCTTTCTCTCGTTCAATTCAAAATAGTCTACATGCGCTACACTTTTTTGAATATCTATGCGTTCAAGAATCGGGCCTGATATCTTACCTCTATAATGTATTATCTCATAATCAGTGCATCGGCACTTCTTCGTCGGATAATATCCGCAAGGGCAGGGATTCATTGCAGACACAAACATAAAGTTTGCAGGATATGAATTCGTCCCGTTAACTCTTGATATGGTAACACGCTTGTCTTCCATTGGCTGTCTAAGTGCATCAAGAGTGCTTCTTGAAAACTCCGCCAATTCATCCAAAAACAACACACCGTTATGTGCAAGTGACACTTCTCCCGGTTGAGCATAACTACCACCACCAATCAAAGCATTTAACGACACATTATGATGAGGAGCACGGAAAGGTCGCATCTTTAAAAGCCCAGTACCCGCATCAAGAAGACCTGATATACTGTGAATCTTTGTGACTTCTAATGATTCCTTCTCTGTCATCCGCGGAAGTATAGTAGGTATACGCTGTGCTATCATCGTTTTTCCACACCCTGGCTCACCAAGCATAAGGATATTGTGGCCGCCTGCCGCTCCAAGAACGATAGCATCGATCAAATCATCCTGCCCCTTTACATCAGCAAAGTCAATGTCACTATTTATGGGGGCTCCATTTTCTTCGTGCTTTGCAGACTTGTCGGTTGTTTCTAACAGAATAGCATCCTCTTTGCTATTAGTATTGTCTGCATTTGCTCGCTGATTAGAAAGGTCCCGTCCCTCAAGAAACCTTACTGTATCCTGAAGAGTCTGAACCGGACATACATTAATACCAGATACCGACTCTGCCTCCTGTCGGTTCTCATAAGGTACTACAACCGCCTTAACCCCACACTTCCTTGCCTCTGTCACCATAGAAAGAACTCCGGTACAAGGTCTTATACGTCCATCAAGTGCAAGTTCCCCGATAAATGCATAATCTGATAGATTCTTTGGCGAAATCTGATCTGTTTGAAACAAAAGTGCTATTATCATTCCCAGATCGAAATGTGATCCCCTCTTCTTCTTATCTCCGGGTGCCAGACTGATGATTGACTTATCCTTTGGGAAATCATAACCACATGATTCAATAGACGCCTGTATGCGCTCTCCTGCCTCCTTTATAGCCTGATCCGGAAGACCTATTATTGATAGAGTTTGTTGCTGACCTCTTATTGTTGAAGCCTCTATTTCAACCATAAATCCATCCACACCGGATGTTGCCATACTTTTCACTGTTATTGCCAAATGTTCATCCTCCATATTGTCTCAGTTATTTCAATTTTATGAATTGTATATCAAAAAATATAGGCTTACCATGGTAGCCACATATCATCTTCTTTCATATCCTTTTGTATCAGCAGCTCTTGTTCTGCGTGCGATATCTTCCCCTCAACAAACATACGATACTGTTC
>CAZCZD010000066.1:0-2507 GCA_964503305.1 uncultured Candidatus Saccharibacteria bacterium
GAGCGTAATTCTTAATTTACATTTTATAAATATGTATTTAACAAGTCTTTGAGAGGTGAAAAGAATGTTTAAACTTTATTCAAGAATAGCAGACCATGAAACAATTTTAGAGTGCTGGGGTTCAAGTACAAAACATCCCGATGTAAGATTTTTCTTTTCTGAGTTTGAAAAAAGTAAATGGGTTGAATCTAATGCTTACATTGTGCCTTGGATTTATGAGTGTGCAAGCAAGATGATTTTTCCTTATCATGCTTTTCAACTTGCGGAATGGGGCAGTTATCTCTATAAGATTGAGAGAGAAAACGACTTTGTACGTGCAAAAGAGCGGGTTAGCGTAAGCTAACTCGCCCGGATGCTTTTCTACTTTAAAGTGCTGAAATTCCGGCGCGCTGACGCCAGTTAGGCGCCGTTTTCCCGACACTGTACCCATATGGCCAAAATCAATTTGCAAAAGTGGCCTGCATATGCGCCTCTATTTTTCCCGAAAATGCATCTTCTCTTGGTCGGGCGCTACGCGCCCTCCTTTTTTACCCGGGCGCGGCCGTCACGGGCGACATCCAGGGTCCATATGTTCATCTTTTATTCGAATCTGCGAACGCAGAGACGGACCCGCCGCATATGCAATCGTTCCAGAAGGAAAGCAAAAAGGAGAGAGAATAAGAGTATGGTATAGTATAGAAGAATCTTTTTTTCTGCGGCGACCCCGGTATAGCTCTCTTTTCTCCTGGATATACCCGGCCGCATTTGACAATATTAAAAAAATACACTATAATAATAGGGGGTTATATTAATTCCGGCCGTCGCGGCCGCAATTGACAATATAACATTTTTATGTTACTATATAAAAAAAATTTTCATAATCCTTTTCCGCAATCTAAGCAAAAAGAAAATATTTTCCAGTGTGCGATTCTTGTGCAAAACAGGATTTTTATCTACTTTGCAATTTATATAACAAATAGAAGGGTTTAAGGAAAGTAGACTCCTTTTTTAAAAAAGGAGCAAAAACTTAGAGAAGATTAATTATCGCTTCGCGATAATTAATCTTCTCCGAGGCGCGTTTCTCCCTTTCAGGGAGAAACTAGCGCCTCGACCATAACTTTCTTTATATTGACATAAATAAAAAATTTTGATATTATATATATAGGAAATAAAAAAGAGGAGAAAATATTATTATGAATTTTAGCGTAGATAAACTATACACATTACTTGAGACAGAAGATGCACAGAATATAGCTGACAGCTTTGCTAAGGCATTGAATGAAGCTATCAAGATGAAGGCAAAGAAGGACCAGGAAGCTCAGAAGAAGAAGGATGCTGAGCAGATTCTTAATCTTTGCAATAACTATGTAAGAAAGTATTACCCAGAGGTAGCTGACTACATATCCGACTTTAACGTAGATGCTTACCTAGAGTCAATAGATACTCTATGCAAGGAGCTGGGTGTTTTTGTTCCTGCTACTGGAAACAAGAAGCCAGAAATAAAGAAGGAGAAAACGAGAGATAATGACGCTCTTGGAACATTTCTCCGTGCTAATGGACTGGCATAATCCAGTCCATTAGTCTGAACATTGAAAACGGTCGAATATAGAACAAAAAAGCATATGACACGATGCGGCGGGGGCACGTCCCTCTCTGCATTTTTCTTGTTTTATAAGCATTTTTCTTGTTTTATCTAATTTTATACTATTTTATCTTATTTTATAATATCTAATAGTATAGTCTTCTACTTCTTCTTCCTACTATTACTATAATTAAAAGGAAAGAAAGTTTTTAATAAACTTTCTGTCCTTTCTTTTTTTTATTCAATTTCTTTTTCTTCTTCCATCTCTTGTAAAACTATTTTATCTATTTCTTCTTCTTTTTATCATAGAGAATCCGAAGGATTCTCATTCTAGTTTTCTATTTCATTTTTCCCTTGTTCCTCTTCTCTATAATACAAAGAAGTCTTAACCAACTATAGCCCCTTAGTATTATAATCTTCAAACTCAGGTTCTTTAATAATCTTCTTAGTAACAGGGTCAAATGGGAATTTAATAGATTTAGGATTGAAAATTATAGTTCCCTTCTCTCTACTATATACCCCTACAGCATAACCATTATAAATAGTATCTAAACTATCCATTAGTACAATATAAGTATCTTCCATAGGTTTATAATCTTTTCTTTCTGTTAAATAAATCTATGTACCTTTATAAATACCATTATATCCTTTAAACATTTTAACTCTTCGCTCTTAATCCTTCGCTTCGCTCGGATTAAGCTTTCCTCCTTATTTTACTTTAAAGTATCTACGAAGCGCGCGTAGCGCGCCCCTTTGCAAAATTTTCAAGCGAAGCGAGAAAATTTTGCAAATTTTTTGCAAATTTTTGCAAAAATAGGTATATATAGATTTGTACAATTGCAAAGTTTTTGCAAAAATTTTACAAAAATCTTGCAAAATTGCAAAAATTTAAATCAAAAATCTACGATTTTTGTATTGGAATCTGTCCCCGCGTTTGCAAGTTTTG
>CAZCZD010000066.1:2517-3138 GCA_964503305.1 uncultured Candidatus Saccharibacteria bacterium
AACCCCGCTTTGACGAATACACAATTTTTTGCAAAAATTTTGCAAAATTCTCATTTCACAATACTTTTTCTCTTCTTCCAACCCTTGCAATCTTAATCCTTCGCTTCGTTCGGATTAAGTAACAACCTTCTTACGTTGCTTCCAACCTTCACTCTGATCAATAGAACTATTACGTACACCTAAGATTTCTGCAATTTCAGTTGAGTTCTTACCTTCTAAAGCAAGTCGTAAAACTTGACTATCATCAACTTTTTTCTTTCTTCCACCAAACTAACTCATAACCAATTTCTCATTATACTTCTCTTTAGAGAAATCAATCTCATCAGTTACCATTTTAACAAGTGAAGAAATGTAAGCATCTCCTTCATATTTCATTTCTGCTCCAGTACCATATCTAACTATTTCTGCAAGAATTTGATTCTATTGCTCCACCGGAAGAGCTTCAATTTTATCAATCCATTTTTTCTTAAAAACGAAAGAATCACTAGCCATTTGCGGGCTCCTCCCCTAAAAGCTGCTTGAGTGCCAGTTGAAATTCCGGTGTATTCTGGTATACCCAGCAGTTTAAATTTGGCTTTCTAGGATTCCGCATTTCAGTCTTATACTAAAATCCAAGAGACT
>CAZCZD010000067.1:0-1605 GCA_964503305.1 uncultured Candidatus Saccharibacteria bacterium
AGGACTTTTGCAAAAAGCAAATGGTGGATACATTATCTTACAAGCTAAAGATTTATTACAAAATCCAATGTGTTATGAAAATCTTAAAAAGGTATTAAGAGTAAAAGAAATTTCTATAGATAATTCTGCAGAGCAACGTTCATCTATGGTTATAGTATCTTTAAAACCAGAACCAATTCCATTAGATTTAAAGGTTGTTTTATTAGGTGATGCAAATATTTACTATACTTTATTTTCAATGGACGAAGATTTTAGAAAATTATTTAAAATAAAAGTTGAATGGGAAGATGAAGCAAATATAAATGAAGAAAATGTTAATGATTTAGCTAGAATTATTTACGATTATTGCATACAAGAAGAATTACCACCATTAGATAAATATGCAATGTCAAGAATAGTAGAATATGCTTCTAGAAAGGCGGGAGACCAAAGAAAGCTATCAACAGCTTTTAATGATATTTTTGAGGTTGTTGCAGAAGCTGCAACATGGGCAAAAATGTCAAAATGTAAAGTCATTACAGAAGATTATATAGAAAAAGCTCTAACAGAAAGCAAAGAAAGAATTAAGAAATATGACGAAAAATATGCCCAAATGATTAAGGATGATAGTTTATTAATAAACACAACAGGTGCAAAAGTTGGCGAATTAAATGGGCTTACAGTAATGTCAATAGGAGACTATACATTTGGTAAACCAGTAAAAATCACAGTTAATACTTATACTGGAAAAGATGGAATTATAAACATAGAAAGAGAAATTGAACTTTCTGGTTCATCACATTCAAAAGGTATTTTAATACTTTCAGGGTATTTAGGAGAAAAATTTGCTCAAGACTTCACACTTAATTTAACAGCAAGTATATGTTTCGAACAGTTATATAATGGCGTTGACGGAGATAGTGCTTCAAGTACAGAACTTTATGGCTTACTTTCAAGCCTTTCAGAAATACCAATACAGCAATCTATAGCAGTTACAGGTTCAGTTAACCAAAAAGGAGAGATACAGCCTATAGGTGGAGTAAATGAAAAAATAGAAGGATTTTATCAAATATGCAAAATGCGTGGACTTGATGGAAAACAAGGTGTAATGATTCCAAAGCAAAATGTAAGAAATCTACAACTACCTGATGAAATAATTGAAAGTGTAAAAACAGGAATGTTTACTATTTATGCAGTTTCAAATATAGATGAAGGAATAGAAGTTTTAACTGGAGTGCCAGCAGGAAAGAAAGACAAAAACGGAAAATTCCCAGCAGGCACAATAAACTATTTAGTTTATGAAAAGCTAAAAAAATACTCTATAATATGCAAAACAAAAAATGATTAAAAAGGATGAAAAAGTATGAAAAATAAAGGAAATAAAGGTATCACATTAATGTCGCTAATTATATCAATGATAATTTTAATGTTTATTACAGGAGCTATAATTTACAATACTCAAAATCATTTATCTGTGTCAAAAATAAATAAACTTAGATTAGATATTGATGCACTTAATGGAAAAGTAGATGAATATTATTTAAAATATGGAGAGCTTCCCACCTTATGTAATTATACACAAAGCAAAGAAATATTCTTAAGAAGATTAAAAGATGCCGCTAATGA
>CAZCZD010000067.1:1615-3073 GCA_964503305.1 uncultured Candidatus Saccharibacteria bacterium
AATGAAGATGGAGCAGCATTAAATAACGAAGTAAATCCTAATGATGGAAACGAATATGATGTTATAGATGTAGAAAAATTTGATGGTTTAACATTAAATTATGGATATGAGCAAAAAGGTGATTTCTTTAAAGCAAAAAGGAAAATGTCTGTAGATAACGAAAACGAGTTATATATAATAAATAGAGTAACACATCAAATATACTTTCCACATGGAGTAGTTGCAGATAATACAATGTATTATACATTTTAAAAATATGTAAATGGGGACGTATCTGATTGACAACATTAAAAAATTGTCAAAAAGATACGTCCCCATTGACATTGACAAAAAATGACAAAAAATGATATAATACTAAAGGTTTGACATACTTTTATATTTCAAAAACAAAAGAAAGGGATGTGAAAATGGATAGTATAATTAGTGTAATTGTTCCAGTATATAATGTAGAAAAATTCTTAGAAAACAGTGTAAAAAGTATAATGGAGCAAACATATAAAAATCTTGAAATAATACTTGTAGACGATGGTTCAAAAGACAATTCTGGAAACATGTGTGAAGAACTTGCAAAAAATGATTCTAGAATAAAAGTAGTACATAAAGAAAATGGAGGTCTTTCTTCTGCAAGAAATGCAGGACTAGATGTAGCAACAGACAAATATATAATGTTTATAGATTCAGATGACTTCTATGAACCTAATTCGTGTGAAGTTCTATATAATGAAATAGAAAGAACACAAGCAGATTTTGTTACAGGAAATTATATACATGTAACACATGACGGAAAAAAATGGGAAAATCCATTATTTGATCCTAATATATATGATAATTTTAAATTAAAAATTGATGATTATAAAAAATCCTTTTTTGTAATGAATTCTGTTGTATGGAATAAAATTTTTAGAAGAGACTTTATTGAAGGACATAAACTAAGATTTGTTAGAAAAGCAATAGCAGAAGATGCAATATTTTCAACATATTGCTATGTGCATACAGATAATGCCTATTTTATAAATGACGTAGTGTATAACTATAGACAAAATGAAGAAAATGTTTCAATCTCAACAAATTGTACAAAAAACTATTTTGAAAGACTAAATGAGTCATACAAATTAATATTTAACAATTTTGAATCTACCAATAATTTAGGATTTTATAGATTTTTCTATGCAAGAATTATGCCATATCTATTATGCAAAATAATAGATACAAATGCTTTAAATGAAGAAGAAACAATAGAAGTGTTAAAATTGTTAAATTGGTTTTTTAAACAAAAAGATTTATACAATGTAGCTGTTATAAATGAAAGACTAAATAAAATTGTAGAAGATATAAATAATGGTCAATATAGCTTGGTACTTGCAAAAATAAAGGAAACAAAGCAATATAGAAACAGTATAAGTGATGTTGAAAGAGAAAAAATGTATGCGCCAAATGAAGAGCTATACAAAAGGATGT
>CAZCZD010000068.1:0-3036 GCA_964503305.1 uncultured Candidatus Saccharibacteria bacterium
CTAACATCTATTAAAACCTTAAGTCAAAGTAAATAATTGGTAATACTAGTATCCTCTTGGTTTTAGTTCTAAATATATAGGCTTTTCTTCTCCAATTTTTGTGGATTTTCCATGTCCTGGATATACAATTGTTTCATCTGGTAATTTCATAAGTTTATTTGTAATAGAGTCTATTATTTGAACAAAACTTGATGTTGGCACATCTGTTCTTCCCCATGCACCTCTAAATAAGGTATCTCCGGAAATTAATAAGCCCTCCTGCTTGCAATAAAGTGATGACGACCCACAGGTATGGCCTGGTGTATGAATTACTTTAAATTCTATATTTCCTAAATGCAATAAATCCCCATCATCTACTCTTGAATCAGGTTCTAACTCTATTTCTGGCAAGTCTATAATTTGAGTTAAATTAATAGCCTTATCATTTAGTCCTTCTGCATCATCACGATGAATTAATATTTTTCCTCCAAGCCTCTTTTGTAACTCCGTTACCCCCTCTATATGATCGCCATGGCAATGTGTTAAATATATATATTTTAATTTTCCTTCTAAGATATTAATCATTTCTTCTATTTTATCTACTTCACCTGCTGGATCTACAACCATTGTTTCTTTTGTTTCTTCATCACATATAATATAACAATTTGTAGGATCTCCTATCCATGTATTTATTTTAATTCTTTTTAGTATCATACTCTCATCTCCTGTAATTTGTAGTAGACAAATTTATTTCTTTTTTCTTTTTACATCATATACACTATCAACTTTTCTTAGTGCTTTTAATATATTATTTAGTTCATCCAATCCTTGTGTTTCTATAGTAATATCTATTGTTGCTGTTCTATCATTATTTGCTTTTGCATTAACACTAATTAGTTTTGCTTTGACATTAGCAAGTGCAGCAATAACATCAGAAAGAAGATTTGCTCTATCATTTGCATCAACTTCAATGTCTACCTTATATGCTGTTTTTTCTTCTTCTGCCCATGCAACATCAATCATCCTATTTTCTTCTTTATTTAACTCTTTAACATTTACACAATCTTTCCTATGAACTGAAACTCCTCTTCCTTTTGTAATATATCCTATTATTTCATCTCCTGGAAGTGGATTGCAGCATCTTGATAATTTAACAAGACAATTATCTATTCCTTTGACTATAATTCCATTATTTGATGGTTTGAAATTCCTGTTTTGCTTTTCTATTGTAAGTTTTTCTATTTCTTTTTCTATGTCATTTTCTTTGTGGTCTTTTCTATATTCTATTAACATTCTTGCAATAACTTTAGTTGCTGTATTTGCACCAAAACCCACTGCCAAATACATTTGGTCTAAATTTTCATATTTATATCTATCTAGCATAGGCTTAATATAATCTGGTTTAAATAAATCTTCATAGTCTATGCTTATTCTTCTTACTTCTTTTTCGATTAACTCTTTTCCTTTCTCGATGTTTTCCTCTTTCTTTTCTTTTTTAAACCAGCTATTTATCTTATTTCTTGCAGAAGAACTTTTTACAAACTTAAGCCAGTCCATACTTGGTCCTTTAGAATTATCTGAAGTAATAATTTCTACAATGTCTCCACTTTTAAGTGGTGTAAGTATAGGCATCATTTTACTATTTATTTTACAGCCTGTCATATGATGTCCTATTTCTGCATGTATTGCGTATGCGAAGTCTATCGCATTTGCACCTTTTGGTAATACCTTTATAGCTCCTTTTGGAGTAAACACATAAACCTCATCTTCAAAAAGCTCTGTTTTAAGAGTTTCTAAAAACTCTTGTGGGTCTTGCATTTCACTTTGCCACTCTATAGTCTCTCTAAGCCAAGCTAATTCATCATCTTTAACCTTAACATTTTGTTTTCCTATTCCTAGAAAATTTGCTTCTTTATATGCCCAATGTGCTGCTATACCAAACTCTGCAACTTTGTGCATATCCCATGTACGAATTTGAACCTCAAATGGTGTTCCTTTTGGTCCAAGAAGAGTTGTATGTATAGACTGATACATGTTTGGCTTTGGAACTGCTATATAGTCTGTAAACCTTCCAGGCATAGGGTTATATAGCTCATGTACAACCCCTAATGAAGCATAACAATCTTTTACCGAATTTACTATTATTCTCATAGCAAATAAATCGTAAATTTGGTCTAAGCTAATATTGTCTCTTTGCATCTTTTTATATATACTATAAAAATGCTTTGCTCTGCCTGTAACTTCTGCATCAATTCTATGTTTTTTAAGGTCTTTTCTTATATCATCCATTATTTTGTCTAGGAATTTAAGTCTTTCTTCTCTTTTCTTTTTGATTCCTTCAACTATTTCTCTATATTCTTCTGGGTATAAATATTTAAATGATAAATCATCTAATTCTGCTTTTATTGTATATAAACCAAGTCTATTTGCAAGTGGAGAGTATAAGTCCATTGTTTCTTTTGCATTTGCAATTTGTCTTTCTCTCTTTAAATATTTTAAAGTTCTCATATTATGAAGTCTATCTGCAAGTTTTATTAATATAACCCTAATGTCTTTTCCCATTGCTAGGAACATTTTTCTGTAATTTTCAACTTGATTTTCTTCTACTGTTGCAAATTGTATATTACTTAATTTTGTAACACCAGCCACCATCTCAGCAACTTCTTGTCCAAACTCATTTACTAAGTCTTCATTTGTTGCTTCTGTATCTTCTACTACATCATGTAAAAGAGCAGCTGCAATTGTTTGCTCATCTAACCCCATTTCTGCTAATGTATATGCAACTTGCAATGGATGAATTATATATGGTTCTCCTGAGTTTCTTTTTTGGTCACCATGCTTTTCTACTGCATAATTATATGCCTTCATTATGAATTTACTATCTACTCTTCTTGACACTGATTTCTTTTTATTTATAACATCTTGAATTGTTACTTCTTTTAACTCTGCCATTGTTTCACCTCTTTTTTAATTGGGGACGGTCCTTTTTTTAAAAAAGGACCGTCCCCTTTTAAAAACTTTTCATTAAATCTTTTATATTTATCTGCAATGAATCTA
>CAZCZD010000069.1:0-1617 GCA_964503305.1 uncultured Candidatus Saccharibacteria bacterium
ACCATATTCGTTGTAGTCTTCTGCAATTTCTGCAGTATTTCTTATTGTACCAATATTTTCGCCTGTCATTTTCTTTGTTAGTACTAATGTAACTTCCTTTGTTTCTCCTGGCTCTATTAATGTGTTTGCAAGTTTGGCTGTGTAGGCATTTCCATCGCTTTCAATATACCAATCTTTGTTTAAATCTGCATTGAATGCAAATCCTGCTGGTATATAATCTACTATTTTCTTTGCATATCCTGCTACTTTACCGATGTTTGATACTCTTATTTTATATTCTACTAATACTGTTGTGCTTTCTACATCTTTTGTGCTTAGCTCAACTTTTGCAATATCTTTTCCATAAGTATATGTTTTATTTTGCTTGCTGTCTTTTGCGTTTACAACTGTTATTTTTGATATTGTATTGTCTAGGCTTAAGTTGAATATATTGTTTGATGCTAATGCCAAGTTTTCGTTGTAAACATTTGCGTCTGTAATATTAATTGTGTTTGATGCTGCTACGTTTTTATTTTCTAATTTTGTTTGTACAAAGTTAGAGTTTTCTGCGCTTGTAGAATTTTCTGCATCATATTTTCCTACTACATATTTTTGATTGTCATATTCTGCTACTATTACATACTCTCCTGGTAATACATTTGTAAATGTATATTCACCGTTTGAGTTTGTAGTAACATTAAGCTCGTTTCCATTAGAATCTTTTGCAACTTCTTTTGTGCTATTATCTAACAAGCTTACTTTTACGCCTTCAAGCTTTTGCTCGTTTTCTTCTTTAATACCATCGTTGTTTTCATCAAACCATACTGTACCGAAGATTGATCTTAATTTGCTTGATGTATCTTCTGTTTCGCTTGAAGATGTTGTTACTGTAGTGTCTACACTTTCTTCTGAAGCACTGCCTTCTCTTGTACCATTTAATTTTAATGATACTGAGTTTACTGCAACGTTGTCTCCATTTGTTAATACGATTGTAGGTTCATTTTTTATTGTAATATCACTTGATTTATATTGTGTATATGCATCTGCTGTGATTGTGTATCTTGCAGTTTGCTTTGCTGGAATTACTATAGTATCTATTATATAATTTGTGGCTAATTTTGCTGTTTCTTCACCATTTAAGTTTAATGATACTTTTGTAACTCTTAGCTCTTGTGGTAATGTGTCTTTAAAGTTTACTGTTGCATCTAAATCTGAGTCGTTTTTAATTTGTACATAATATTCTACACTATCTGTATCTAACATACTGCCATTTGGAATGTTTGTAGTTTGCTCTGCTGTAACAGTTGTAGAGTTTGCTTTGTTTTTGAATTCTAGTGTATTTGATTTTACTTCTTTTCCATCATAGCTTGCTGTTGCAACAACGTTTAATTTCTTTGTTGTTTCTGATACTAATTTTACAGGAATAGTTAAGTTGTAAGAATTGCTGCCTTTGTAAAAGTCTACGCTTCTTGTAATTGTGTTGTCATCTTTATTATATGTATATGTTGATGTATCTCCTGTAAATTCAAGTTCGCTTGGAAGCTCTATTTTTATTTCTACACCATCTTTTGCATATTCATCTGTGTTTGCTACATTTACTGTAAATGATGTAGTATCTTCTTTGTTTAATTTTGTAAT
>CAZCZD010000069.1:1717-2992 GCA_964503305.1 uncultured Candidatus Saccharibacteria bacterium
TTATCACTATTTATAATTGTTTCATTGTTTTTGCCTACATAGTTTTTAGATAGGTTAATTTTTAATTGTACGTTTTGTACGTCTTTGCTTCCATTGTTTGTTACTTTTACTTTGTATAATACTTTTTCGCCTTGAGTTACTTTGCCGTCATTATCTATTGCATAGCCCTCATTATAATCTTGTGCTGAGATTTCCATTGTTACATCTGGCTTTTTGCCTGTTGTGAAGGTTGCTACTTTGGCTTGTACTAAATTATATTGTTCTCCTTCTGTTGAGTTATTTCTATAATATACACCATATGTTTCTGATGCTTGTTTTTCATAGTCTAGGTCTTTTGGAAGAGTAACTTCATAGCTGAAGTTTGATACTGTTTTGTCTTTTATTGTATCACCTGCAACAATTTTGAATGATTTTGCAGAGTTTGTAAAGTTCTCACTCCAACTGCTTCCATCTATTGTTTCTTCAGCGTTTTCACTGTAATATACTTTTGCGTTTGGCAAATCTGTATTTATTGCTGATGCTAACTTAGTAGTGATTGTTGATGATAAATCTTCTCCATTTTCTGTTTTGTTTCCTTCAAATGGAATTCTTCCTACTAATACTGCTCCTTCTGCATCTTCTCCTAAGTTGTTTACAATTTTACCGCTTACAGTCATCTTTCTTGAAGTGTCTTCTATATTTATTTCAATATTTTTTACGTCGTCTTCTAGTGCTGTTTCTTCTTTGCCATCTATTGAAATTGTGTTTGTTGTAACAAATCCTGATGGTGCTACAACATTTATTTTACCATCTAATCTGTTATTTTCTCCTGTGAATTCGTTTGAATATTCAAGAGAAATATCTCCTTCTGATGATGGTGCTAAGTTATCTAATGATACGTTTGCTACTATTCTTATTAATGCACCTGTTGATGCTGCTGATGTGTTATATTTTGTTTCTTGACCTTGCATATTTATTGTTAAAACATTGTTTTCTGTATTAAAGCTTCCTGCTTTAATCTCGTCATCATAAAATACTTTTGCGTCTGTTACTTCGATTTTTGTAACGTCTTTTGGCAAAGTAATTTTGATTGATGGGTTTTTATATAGGGCGTCGTTTATAGTACTTGTGTTTAATACTACGTTAAATACAAGTTCTCTATTTTCTACTACTGTTGACAATGTGTCTGTTGATACATACATTGTAGCTTTTGATGTAGGATCTTCTAATTTAATTTCTTTTTCGACATTTTTGTCTGTAATTTTTGTGTCTGATTTTGTAGATGAAATTTCTACT
>CAZCZD010000070.1:0-2484 GCA_964503305.1 uncultured Candidatus Saccharibacteria bacterium
TGTTTTTCCTTTGTGGACCAGACAGGGCTTGAACCTGTGACCTCCAGATTATGAGACTCTGCTTCAATCTCACTTACATCCTTGTATGTCAGTCGGTTAATTAACTCTATTTAAGGTCAGAGACCAACATCCGACCAACTTTGATTTTGTAATACTCTTTACACTCTACATGCACTTTGTCATAGAAATAAATCTAAAAGTGCATATATTTCCGTATACTCTATTGGGTCATGAAGATGTGATATGAATATTTGTTCCATCGCTGATTGATATTTGAAGTCTGTTAAAGTCTAATATACATTTGTTTGCCAACAGGAATTGTATACCTAATATGCCGTGTATCTGTATGCCTGTTTCATCCTGCATCTGCTGAACTGCCTTTGAAACATTCATCACAGCAAAAGTTGAAGTGCAAGCATAGCCATCAAAATCAAAGGTGGCTTCCACAAGATGGACTTTTTTGCAATCACCCTCAATCCCCCATTATCTGTTGGCTCCCCTCTATAGGCTTCACTTCATCTTTCAGATGCTCATACACGAAGTCAAACAACACATTATGGGTGGCACCTGTATCTATCAAGAAACAGACGCTTTCAGACTTGCCAGAGGATAGAACCAATGGCAAGCCCACAAGTTGTATTCCATGTTTAATTGAAATCTTCATTTTCGTTTCTTTTTTGATTTATTTCGCAACCTCTAAACCCAATTGGTCAATAAGGGTGCTTAATGCAGGATTGCATTGTTTCATTTCTTCAAATGATACTTCCTGTCTTGGTGGGGAAGTGAATTTGACTTGTACTAACTGCTGATATTCATTCGGTAAACACTCAACAATAGTCTGACGATATAAGTTCCATAATTCTTTAATGCAATCAGTGTTATACCCTCTGGTAAGGTGTTCCACTTCTTCATTGCTATAAAATCTGTGCTTGACCATATTGTCCCATTCCTCAAAAGCAATCAGTTCTTCTACCAAGCCCAGCTCACCCATGCACCAGAGAACGCAAGATACGAATTCAAGATGCTTGGTGGTAACATTCCCATCTTCTATCTGACGTTCAAAGTTGTATGCCCTGTTGCCTATAAATTGGGGTGGAGTATTAACTATGTTGATAAATACAGCCATCTGATGAAATAATGTACGTGTGGCTTCTCCTTTTTCTATCTTACTTTTTGATTTCGCTAAGATGTAGAGATACTCCACTTCGGGATGACCATAAAATACAAAATCTTCTTTCAGCCGCTCTTTATCAATCTGGAACTTTGGATGGTGTATTAACTTAATGCAAAGATTAGTGTAGTTACAATGTGTATCTAATGCGGACAGGTTTTCATATACATATTCCATCGGGAAATGTTTTATGATAACAGCCACACATTCTTTTTCATGGTACTGCTCCCATAAGTTTTTCACGTCTTCAAAGAAGAAATCGTCCCAACCATTGCTTAACTGCTTGTATGCCCAAACTCTGTCTTGCTTTGAAGCAGAAAGCATGGCTTGGAGAATTTTCCGCTGTGTCTGAAATGATTGCTTGTCAAATCTTTCTCGTAATTCTGCTCTTGCTTTTGCAACCTTGCCACTTTGTTTGTCTGTAAAGGCTTTCAAGAGGGCAGAAATACTTTCATTTTTTTTAGGATATTTTTTTTCCAATACTTTCGTAGATTCATCACAAAGTGCTTTCCCTACGCTCCACTTGGAAGAGCCACGTTTCAACTTCTTTTGAAGAATAAGCAGTTCTTCTTTTTTGAGGGTATGCACCAAAGCCCTCAATACTTTCCTTTCCGCAAGACTGGCTTGGTACTTCTCTTGTTGGTAATTCGCCAATATGTAGTCTAATGCTTTCATCTTTAAGTATGTCTAAAATGGTCAAAGTTGCACTCATAAGCAAAGAATAGAGCATAAAAGATGGCACAAGCAATGAGTATTGCAATTATCAACCCTACTATTCCTGTGCTTTCTTTCTCTCCCTTGTCAATTTCATTCTTTACAAGTCCTGCAATGAAAAAGAAACAAAGACAAATAAAAGGTACTACAAAAACTATAAGCCATATCCATGTGGCTATTAATTCAAATGTACTCATACGTCAATTACTAAAACGGTAAATCATCATCAGGTTTATTGCCGATTTCTTCTTTAGGGTCAGTGTTATTAAAAAACTCGGTTTCAACTTCTTCCATAATCTTCCTACACTCTTCATCTAAAAGTGTGTTATAATCTATTTGATATAGATTAGACATTGCAACCAATGATTTTTCATGCTGCATTTGTTGATAGAAATTTGCGACTGCTGTTTTTAATATTAAGTATTTGACTGGATCTTCCATTTTGTTGTATGTATCTTCTTTTTTTGCATCTTCGATGAACTCGCGAAATGCATTTCTCAGTTTCGTTCTTATTCTTTCTTTTAATTTAGAGGTATTATGCGTGGTTGCATCAAACTGTTTAATAATATAAAGGATGAAAGGGCGCAATTAGCGTAAAG
>CAZCZD010000070.1:2494-2948 GCA_964503305.1 uncultured Candidatus Saccharibacteria bacterium
TTGCATAACAAAGACATGGTACATAATCTTTACCACCAACGCTAACCTCTACATAATAAAAATCGTCAATTGAACCTGTTTTCATCTTTTCCACAGCAGCAGGAGAAACATAGCCTTTCTTGCTGCCACAGATAAAAAAGATTTTGCCTGTGTTGGGGTTCTCACGGAACTCAAGGCTTGCATTTTCGCTTATCACTAAATCTCTCGCGGACATTCTATTGCGAGATTGCATGGCATTTGTATTGCTCTTTGTTGATTGTATCTGCAAATCTTCCGTCAGCCATTGTATCATAAAATAGGTACAAGTGTTATACTGAGAGATATGGAAATGGTTAGCCTCCTCTGTGTACTTAACTTTTTTCAGATGTTCTAAAATATCTTTGGTGTCATCTTTCCCGAATACAGACTTAAATGTTTTGAGGTATTCTGTTTTAATATTTTGTATGTCACAACC
>CAZCZD010000071.1:0-2712 GCA_964503305.1 uncultured Candidatus Saccharibacteria bacterium
ATCCGTTGTTAGTGCTTTTATTAGGGATTTTATTACTATTACCATCAAGTAAGATGGCATTAGTAAAATATTTTCCAGAATAGTGAATGCTTTGACCAGTATGAATGATATTATCTTCAGTTGAATTTTCTGATATAGCATCACAACCATCATAACCAGAAATAAAACCAGAACCACCGCCAGCACCACCTGCAGGATTGTCTATACTTGAATACCCACCATAGTATCCACCACCAGCACCAGCTCCGCCAGAATTTCCAAGTGTAATAGCATTTTGTCCAATCCCAAATTTGTAACCAGTAGTTTGAGTAGCATTATATGTATGATTAGGAACTTCTATATTAGAATATTTCCAAATACTACCTGTAGCGGAAATTCCGCCGCCAGAACCACCTGATTTTTGTGTGAAAGAAGGATGAACTACTGTACCGCCAGAGCCACCACCTGCAACCATAATTCTAGATTTTAAACTTTCAAAGCTATCCCAATTACCAGAAACAAGCCTAATATCGGTAGCACCACCACCAGCACCACCACCATCATCTCCATCAGAAGAGCCCATTCCAGAACCACCACCATTAAAAGAACTAGAGTTTAATGTATTTCTTGTTGTAATTCCGTTAGCACCTTGTTGACCAACATAAACATATATTTTTTCACCTTTATTTAATTTTATAAAGCCAGAGGAATAACCACCAGTACCATAATTGTTAAAATAAGCATTATTCCAAGCTATATCAGAACCGCCAGAAGCTCCCCAACATTGTATATAGTAATATCCTGTATCTTTAATTTCATACTCTTGATAATTTCCAGTATAATTAAATTCTGTCTTATTTCCAATTTCTTGTGCATAGTTTTCTTTTTCTGACTCTGATTTATTATAATCCACTAATGTAACTACTAATTTTTCATCTATTTTAAACCAAGAGTTTTTATATTTTACATATAATTCAGACTTATTAGTTAAGTCTGGAATTGGTCCAGTTATAGTGGCTAATTCTGTTGAAAGTATATAGCTATTTTCAATGTCAGACTTTAAAGCGTCAACAACATCTTGTAATTTTGCTGCTCCCTGTTTATCTATTTGGACTTGTAATACTTTTAATCTTAATTCTTCCAATGCTTGAGATTTTAAGATTTCTTCCTTTGCATTTTGTGATTTTGAAATTAATCCGTTACTTCCTGTAAGCATTGATATACTTACTCCAGCCAATATTAAAAGTACTATAATTGTTACAATTAATGATATTAAAGTTATTCCTGTTATTTGCTTAAAATATCTTTTGTATTTTAAATATTTCATTCTAAACCTCCATAGTTTATAAATATACGATAAAAAGACTATTTTTATCAAGATTTGCAAAAAATACATAGGAAAAATAGTCTATATAGCTTAATATAAATGGTTTATTAAATTAAAGTTGACAATATATGTTGTATAAAGTGTTTTAACAATGTTATTCATAATTATAAGTTCCTTTATTTTTTAATTTTTATTCATTCATATTATAGCAAAACAGTACTATTCTTTCAATATATTTTTGTTAAAAGTTTCATTGGTAGTTTTGTAAATTGAAACAAAAGTATTATATCATATTAAAGTTTTCAATTCAACAAATTAGTTCGATATATCGAAAATATTTTTATGTTTTTTCAATGTACCAAAGTGGTAGAAGATTGCATTTATATATAATTTTATTAATTTTAAAATATTTTGAGGAGGCTTAATAAAAGTGAAATTATCAGATGCAATTAGAAAAAGAATTAAATTTTATTTGAAAGAAAAGAATATGAATGTATGGAAGTTATGCAAAATGTCTGGTATACCATGTTCTACTATTTCGACTTTTATGAGTGGCAAAACAGAATTAATAAAATTAGATACATTATTACACATTTGTGAAGGTTTTGGAATTACATTAGGAGAATTTTTTACAGAGCAAATTTTTGATACTGCTGAACAAGATTAATAAAAAGACTAACATATAAATTTATAATGAAGTGAACCCAAATTATTAGACAAAAAAGTTTAATAAGGAGGGTTCATTTCAGTGTTTGCATATTAGAGCTAGTTTTTCTTTTTGAAAATGAGTTGTATTATTTTATAATTAATTGTATAATTTCAGTTATAAATTGGATAGGAGGAAACCTATTTATAGAAAAACAATATGTGGAAAAACTCCAAATGCAGGAGTAAGGA
This sequence comes from uncultured Candidatus Saccharibacteria bacterium, assembly GCA_964503305.1. GTDB lineage: Bacteria > Patescibacteriota > Saccharimonadia > Saccharimonadales > Saccharimonadaceae > Nanosyncoccus. Next base: position 2,204 of record CAZCZD010000071.1, read on the forward strand.
CAAAGATGTTTCCTGTAACTGACATTGCAAAAGATATTAAACAGATTACATCGCTTTATGGAAGTATTTTTGTAACAAATACTTGGACTGTGCCTTTAAATTTTTATGGAGGTGCATACACATGTGCTCAAATTGATGAAGGATATTTTGAATTATATTGTTCTTGGTTTACTGGTAGAGATTATCATGTAACATTTGAATATACAAAAACCACTGATTAAAAATTATTTAGCAGACTATAAAAAGCTTACAAACAGGTGTTACTACAGCAAAGTGCAACATTTACGACATGGGAGGAAATATTGCTGAATTTACAATAGAGTTGAACCCATTGACACATATACACAATTAATGAAAGAAGTTTCGAAAATTGCCTTGACAGAAGTGCAATAAGGTTGTATAATAAAAAAGCATGTAAATTAAGCGTTGAAGTAGAATGTGGCTACACACCTAATAATAGGCGATGGAGGGAACTTCTATGGAGTATGTTTTGGCTAAGACCAGGCGGT
>CAZCZD010000072.1:0-2707 GCA_964503305.1 uncultured Candidatus Saccharibacteria bacterium
GCAATAAATCTTTTGCTTGAAAAATAATATATCCACCATTTGCTTTTTGCAAAAGTCCTGCTTGTAGCATTGTAAAATCTGTTTTTAAAGCTCCATAATAGTTTTCATATTCTAATTTTCCAAAAATATTGTTAAATGTATAATTTGTGTCCATTATAACTGGCGCGCCTTCCAAGTTGCTATTGTCTACAAATAAATTAACTCTATAATTTAAACATGGATCTGGCTTTTGTTGTAATGGATTTTGTATAACTTGTTGTTGAGGTGAATTTTGTTGATCTTCTAAAAATACAGGTACATTTTTTAAAACATCTTGTTTTACTGCATTTAAGAAATTGTTAATTTTTTTGTTTCTTTTAAATTTTGATTTTAGGAAATTGATGTGAACATTTACAGTAAGCAAAGCAACATTTGACTGCCACTCTGAGATTTTTTTGTCTGATATTCTTTCTATGTTTTTTATTTCTCCTATTGCTTCCATAATCATTTGTTGTACTATTTCAGATTTGCCTTCATATTCTGCTTTTAAGCTCTCATCTAATTTATCAAATTCTTCTTCTTTTAAAGCTTTTCCATCTAGTACTGGCATCATATATATACCATTTTGTGCTGATTTTACTTGAAAATTAAACTTCATTGCTTTTTCTGAAAGAGTTTCCATTAATTTTTCTCTTTTTTCTTCATATTGTTTTTTTATAAGTGCTTTTTCTTTTTCGAAATCGTCATTATTAAAAGTAGATTTTATATCTTTTTTTATCTCTTTTATAAACCCATCCATACTGTCTTTAAATTCTTTTCCTTGACCTGCAGGAAGACTTACTGCTATTGGCTCATTTGGATTATCGAAATTATATATATAGCACCAGTCTTGTGGTACTTTCTTTTTTACTGCTATTTTGTCTAAATAATTTTTTGTATATCTTGTTTTTCCTACTCCTGCTGGTCCTTCTACATATAGGTTATATCCTTTAACATCTACATTTACTCCAAATTCTAGTGCTTTTATTCCTCTTTCTTGCCCAATTCCTGTTGTTATTGGCTCTAAGTTTTCTGTTGTTTCAAATTTAAACATTTCTGGATTACATGTCATTTTTAAGTTTCTATAGTTTACTTCGTATTTGTTTTTCATTAGTTGAACCTCCTGTTTTTGAATCTATAAAATTTGCTTTTTATTGCAGTTAATAAATTCTCCATTTTTACATATTTATTATATACAAATTGTTTTTTTTTATCAAGTAAATTTGGGCATTTTTTGGGTTCGAAAATATTATTTTTTTGTTACAGTTTTGTTACAAGATTGTAACAAAAAAGTCAGGCAGTAAACTGCCTGGCTGTATATTTGTAAATTTTAAAAATTTATTTGCGCGGGCACAAAAGTCCCCGCACAAATGGTTTCTACTATTTCTGACTACTCTTTTTCCCACTTTTTATGATTCAGACACAAGTGTAATACCTACTCCAGATTTTAGAGAAACTAGCGGGCAAAACGCATAGAAGCTGCCATAGCGGCTGTTGTCCACAAAACTGTAGTTGCAGTTCAAAAACATCACGTTCTCCTCGTTGTTAGCAGAAGGCGACGCCAACCAGTAGTATTTAGCACTTCCTCGATTATACATATTATGTGGATCTGCGTCTGTTAATGTATTGGGATCTGTATTATTAGCTTTTGTTCCTCCATTTATTCCTACTTTATATCCTGGACTTACATATTCTGCTTCATGTGTATTACTTGGATATTTTGCTGAATATGATGCACAAAATAGCTCTACACTTGGTCCTCCAACTACGTAATTATAATCTGCTAATGTAAAATTTGTAGTATCTTTATATCCTATCCAATTTGCTGGGTCTAACATCCATGATACATAAGCTCCATTTGTTTTTAATGTTTCTATATCTTCTGTCCAATCTGGGTTTAATGCTGCTCTTACACCTGCCATTTCACTTCCAAATGTTGTTGGTGTTGTGCTTCCTCCTGCATTTGCATCTTTTAATGTTACACTTTTAGATCCGCAATCTGCCTTTAAAAATATTGTTCCTCTTGCTCCAAATGGTGAATTATCTTCTGTTACTATATAAAATAATCTAAATGTGTTTGCTGTATTATCTGTTAAAGGATTATTTTGATCATGATTATCTGGTGTATATTGTACTTTTGTACCATATAAATTTTTTACATCATTTTGTGTTGTTGTACTTGTTATTGTTATTGGTGTTCCTCCTCCTACTGGAGTTATTGTTGTTCCTGTTGCTGGTGTTGGAGTTGGTGTAACTGGCGTTGTGCTTCCTTTGTTGTTACTGCTTATCGTCCATGTTACTTTTCCATTATTTACTGCCCCTGTTGTTGTATATGTTTTTGTATTATCTGTTAATGTTATTACAAATACATCTGCTTTTGTTCCTGTTGTTGCATAGTCTCCCCATTCTACTGTTATGTTGTTACCATCAACTGTTATATTTGGATTATCTATTTTGTCTTCTACCTCTGCAGGTGTTATTCCAGCACTTCCTGCTAAATATGCATTTAGTCCTCCTGTTAATGTACTTGTTTCTCCATCTACATATGCTTTTTCATAAAATTCTGCTACTTTATCTGATACCATTAAACTTATAGCATCTTGTGCACTTCCTAGTTGATTTGTTACACTTGCTTGACTTCCTCTTGTTAATATTGAATTCTCTCCTGTTAACATTGCTATACTTACTC
>CAZCZD010000073.1:0-2693 GCA_964503305.1 uncultured Candidatus Saccharibacteria bacterium
TTACATCGCCTTTTGATGCCTTTTCAAACAGCTTTGCTGTGATTACTTCTGTACCACTTAATACATTGCCGTTTCTGTCCTTAAAATCCTTTTCTAAGAGCATTTCCAAGGCTTCACGTAGGTCTCTTTTCTTGCGCCTTGCTTCTACGGATGCTTTTCCGCCTTTCTTGGCTTCTTCTTGGCTTAATTTATACTCACTCGGTCGCAAATTCTGTTCGTTTGCCATTGTTTATTCTCCTTGCGATATATAAGAATGGCGTATCACATAAAGCAATGATTAATTCTATGATGCTTGTACCTACAGCAATCGAAATAATAGTATTAAAATCATAAATTCCTGCAAAAGCAAGTATAATAAATCCAAAGTTTTCTAAGCAGTTGCACAGGATCGTTGACACATTATTTCGAAGCCATAACTTTTTGCCATTCATTTTTTCCTTGATTTTGTTAAACAAATACACATCTGCTATATTAGCGATAAAATACATTAAAGCACTTGCAATGCTGATTCTTAAATTTAACGAGAACAAAGTGTTCATTGCCTCATGTGCATAATCAAATTCACTTGGAATATATCTTAATGCTATCTGTGTTGAAACTATTAAAACCACATCTGCGAATAATCCTACACAGACTGCCTTTTTTGCGTCTTTTTTTCCATAGCATTCAGATATAATATCTGTTGCCAAAAATGTTGAAGCAAACATTACAGAGCCAATAGCTGTACTTAATCCGAAGACTGTTGCGTTTTTTGCAGTAATTATATTTGCCATGATCGTTGCGATTGCAACCCATGCAATCATTCCGGATTTTCCGAAAAGCTTCTTACAAATAACAACCATCGAAAATACAACTATAATCTCTGCAAACAAAATCAATTCATTCATTTTTATTTCTCCTTAGTATTTTTTATAGCAGGATTTTGCATAACTGCTTTTTATCATTCTCTTATAACAACAACAGGCGAATGACTTGTAACGTCATTCACATATGCCGTAACCTTTAAGGTCAATGGATCGTATTCTGCTTTTAAATAATTATAAAATATAGAAACGGCATCTTCAATAATAAGTGTTTCTCCACGAATTACTGTATTTAAAAACTTTTCAACATCGCAATAATCAGGAAAGGTCTTGTCAGGGACAAATTCAACCTCAAATTCATTTGTATACCAATCATTTCCTAATGGACAAAAACATATTGCCTTTGGCTTCATTATAATTTTAGAAATCTTCTGCTTATTCTCTTGTTTCATATCGTTCCTCCTTATAAATTTGCATCTGCATATCTTTGAAATTTAATCCATTCATTCCAATTTATTAACATTAGTTCTTTTTGCTTTGTACAACGCATACTCTTTTTTTGTATTCTTTGTTTCATCAAATTTTTAGGTGAAAATATGCACACATTTCCAAATTTTCCTCCTACATTCCACGTTGTACTGTCCACAGTGTCAAAGCGTATATTTTTATAGTATGATGTAGATGTAAATCCTAAGCCGTGTAATTTACATCCTAATTCATGCGCTTTTTTAATTAGCATAGGTAAATATTTATACTGGTTTTTATTTATGTCTTTGATTGCCAAACCACCTATTGCCGCATAATCGTACTCACTGCACATTTTTATAAATTCATTTAATCCTCGTGATTTATGCCAAACAGGAATACATCGTTTTCCAGTTTTTTGCTCTAATCGTTTTCGATATTCTAACACTTTTTTATATCCTACGATTTTATCTATATCTAATTCAAAAAAATATTTAACATCATACTTATTTATAAATTCGATATATTTATCCAAATATGCGTCAAAATTTACATTTGTCTTTCCTTTCATAAATGTAAATGCTCCGCTATCCAATAGAAACATATCGCATTTTTTTATATACGGTATTTGCCAATCTTTTATTGAATAAAAACTCTCAAGAATATATTTGCTTTTTGAAAGTTCATCGGGATAATCCTTCAGCAATCCCGTTCCTGCTAAAAATACTTTCATTCTGTTTCAAACCATTCTCCGCAATGCGGGCATTGTATTTTCTTCGGCTCCTTTGGTTTTGGTTCTGCATCCTCAAATAAGCCGCTTAATGCATTTTCGTCAAATCCTGCATCTACACTAAAGCCAAACTGCTCCATATCAATATCTGCAATTCCATCGAGTTCGATTTCCAACTTGCTAAAATCGAAGCCTGTATTCATAGTCAATTTATTATGAACCAATATATAGGCTTTTCGCTGTTCATCTGTCAGATTATCAAGTCTGATAACAGGAACTTCTTTTATATCGTCCATCTGCATTACTGCAAGTAAACGCCCATGACCTTCAACAACTTCATTTTCGTGCCATATCGCTATCGGATCATTAAATCCAAATTCCTCAATACTTTTCTTTATCTGCTCCACCTGCTCATCAGTATGGATTTTTGCATTGTTTGCGTATGGTCTTAATTCTTCTTTCTTTAGGTATTCGATTTTTAATTTATCCATTTTGCGCCGCCTTTCATTCCTTAATTATACCATATATTTATATTTGATTCATCTATATTTTTATGCAGCAAAAAATGCAAGGTGTTGCCCTTGCACTTCTTGCTTAATGCTTTCCATTGTTCATTATTTTCCTGTGCTCCCAAAACCGTCATTGCCTCTTTCAGTATCTTCTAAATTTTCCGCAATAATTATGGAATCAATCAA
>CAZCZD010000074.1:0-2685 GCA_964503305.1 uncultured Candidatus Saccharibacteria bacterium
GGAACCGCCAATGATGGAACTCATTGAAGGAAAAGTTGTCATGATGTCACCTCGACCATTGACCAGTCACAATATGGTATTGACGCATATCTCGCACATTTTTGAAGACTATCTTTGGGACAAACCATGTATTCCCTTTTCTGATGGTGTCGATGTGTACCTTGATGAAAAGAATCACTATATCCCCGATGTGATGATTGTCTGCAACCGCGACATTATCAAGCCTGAGGGCATATACGGCGCACCTGACCTAGTGGTGGAGGTACTCTCTCCCTCTACAGCAAAAAACGACCGTGGCCCAAAGATGCGCCACTACGCCGAGGCTGGCGTCAAAGAATACTGGATTGTCTCGCCCCTTTCCCGCTCCGTCGAGGTCTACCTGCAGCACGACGGCCACTTCGAGCTGGACGACATCTACACCGACTATCCCGACTGGGAACTAAACCGCATGACCGACGAGGAACGCGCCGAGGTCAAAAAGCAGATCAAGGTCTCCCTCTACGACGACCTCTACGTCAACGTAGCCGACGTATTTCATAAGCTATTATAAATCCCACGAAGAAAGGAGGCACTCGCCATGAAAAATTTCTTTTCTGAGGTGGATGATATCACGCTCACTTTCAGCGATATCCAGCAAGCAGGCGGAATGGATTATATCCGCATCTATTTTGAAAAGCCCATTGAAAATGACTTTGCTTATTTGGAATCCACGCTGCCCGCACTCAATATCGTGGCAACCGAAAACTTCTCTCCCAGCGAACAGCAGGAACTCCTGCAATACGCCCGCACGAACGCATTCCTGATTTGGGATATGGCGCGTGAAAAGGAGGGTAAAAGTGCCTAAAGTCTGTCGTTTCGGCAAATACATCATCTTCTTTTGGTCTGACGATGGCACCGAGCCCATACATGTACATGCCTGCGAAGGCAAGCCACATAAAGATGCAACCAAAATCTGGCTCCTGCCTTTCCCGCATCTTGCGCATAATAAGAGCAAAATACCCGACACTGATCTGAACCGTATCATGCAATGGCTGGCTGCCAACCAGGATTTGGTAAAGAAAAAATGGGAAGCCCACTTTGCATAAAAAACTCCTGCAACGTCAAGCACTGACGTACAGGAGTTTTTGTTTGCAACGATGCAACGATTATCGTATCATGGCGCTTTGAGAAAGGTAGATGTGCTCTCTCTCCTCCACAACAAAAAACAGCTTGACTAGTTGATTATTATGATTATAATTGTGATTAAAGAGGTGATTAGCATGATGCGGATAGAGAATGAGCGTTTGGAGTACAAAAGGGAATTAACAGAAGCCGTTAAGAAGGAAGTTATTGCTTTTGCCAATACGCTCGGCGGGGATATTTATATCGGCATTGACGATGATGGCAGCGTGGTAGGCGTTGCTGAGCCAGATGATTAAAGAAGCCGATGGGGATGTGTTTGAGGCACAGGCATCCTTAGAACAGACGTTGACGTTTGAGAAGACGCAGGCGGTTTTTGCAGCGCATGGATTACCTTTGGGGAAGCAGCAAATGCAAACTTTGGGGTTGCTGCGGCAGGATGGCCTGTATACGAACCTGGCCTTATTGCTGTCAGAACAATGCCCCTTTACGATTAAGGCAGCGGTGTTTCGTGGCACGGAGCAGAGCGAATTTCAAGATCGCAAGGAGTTCCGTGGCTCGTTGCTAGCGCAGTTGGAGGCATGCTACGGTTATTTGCAGCTTAACAATGAGCTGGCGGCCAGTTTTCAAGGACTCTATCGCCAGGATAAACGCGCCTACCCTGATGTGGCCATACGCGAGGCCTTATTGAATTGTATTGTGCATCGTGACTATGCCATCAGTGCCAGTACCTTGATTAGCGTCTACGCCGACCGCATGGAGTTTATTTCTTTGGGCGGGCTGATGCCGGGCATTCAGAAGGAAGATATTCTTCTGGGAGTGTCAGTGTGCCGCAATAAACGCTTGGCAGAGGTGTTTTATCGGCTGGAACTTATCGAGGCTTACGGTACGGGCTTGCAGAAAATTTATCATGCCTATCGTGACTATGCGAAAAAGCCTCAGCTTCTGCTGTCTCCCCATGCCTTTAAGATCATATTGCCGCGTATGGTACATGCGGAGGAAGTCAAGGAAAAACCGTCTGAATATGTGACCCCTGAAGCAGCCGTGCGAAAATACTTGCAGACACACGCTACGATTACACGCAAGGAGGTGGAACGCCTCACATCGGTCAGTATGGCTACGGCTATCCGTCTGTTGAAGAATATGACGGAACAGGGGATATTATTGCGTCAGGGACGTGGAAAAAATACGGAGTATAGCTTGTCCAAGAAGTAAAAGTTATCCAGCGCGGTTTCCACAAGTCGGCTATAGTCTTCATGCATGCTCAACGCATTTTGCGTAAAAAAAGCTCCTGTAACGCCAATTGATGACGTGCAGGAGCTTTTTGCAACGATGCAACGATTATAGCGGCTTTGTTGCATTTCGTTATATCACGAAACGTTTTACCGCTTCATATTGATAAGCGTTTCGAGCATTTCATCGGAGACCGTGATAATCTTCGAGTTCGACTGGAAACCTCGCTGAGTCGTAATCATGTTCGATAACTCGTTCGCAATATCGACGTTGGACATCTCCAAGGCAGAGGTAGTGAGGCCAACACCAAGCGTCGTGTTGTCGCCGACTTTT
>CAZCZD010000075.1:0-2576 GCA_964503305.1 uncultured Candidatus Saccharibacteria bacterium
AGCCAATACTATTCTTGTCAAAGTCATAATAGAAGTTCCTGACATAATGACCATCCGATGTTTTAGTTCTTTCTTTGAATCCTCTAAAATATCCCTTAAGTTCTCCTTTGATTTTCTTATACGGAATAGGATATCGAACATTCATGTCTTCGCAGAATTGTTTATAGGCTCTCCAAATTGCTGAAAGTTCTATCCCTTCTTGCTTTCCCATCTCGAGTTCAACAGGATATAATTCATCGCTGATAAAATTGTAGAAGTCATCAGTCTCAGTCTTCATCTCTCTTGGCTCGTAACGTCTATAGTAATCCTTACCCATAGATTTATAAACCTGAAGACAATGATATGCTATTGCGCCAAGTTCATACTGAAGCTGTTCGTATAACTTATCATACTCTTTTGGTTTGACTGTTATACCTGTTGGACGAACATCTATAAGTCTTCGATTCATTCCGGACTTACTGCTATTAATATCTACTGGTTCATTTGTTGCGATGAACACAAAAGATTGAATACTCTGTTCATATGTCGCCTTATACTTCTCATTGATTCTCATTCTGTCATGTGATACAATCGAATTCAAGATAGTAATATCTTTAACATAACTAAGCTTTGCTTCTGCATCTATTGCAACCAATGGGTTATCTTTGAATGGCTCAAGTGAAAACTGATTCTTGTCACCAACCAAATCGCTTGACTTGAATGTAACATAATAATTCTCAAACAGCATCTCGATCAGATTCAGATATGTTGACTTACCCGTTCCCGGATCTCCATAGATTGCAATCATCTTCTGAATCTTCGGACTATCTCCTGCAAATATGGAACCTACAGCCCATTCAAGTTTTTGAAGTTCTTCTGGATCAAACAGAGTGTGAAAGAGTTTATCATATGCTTCAGTACTTCCGTTAGGATCTAGAGAATAACTAAGTTTCTTTGTAGCATAGTCTTCACGGCAAGTTTCTTGGTCGGCAAATATAATCTTCTTATCAAGAGGTTTCCAACAATCTCTCATCTGTTTTTGACAATATTTATGCCATTGATCTGCTGACCCACTTTCACTATCGCGAACATGCTTAATACAATAATCTGTGTATACAAACTTATCTTTATTCTCTTCTGCAAAGTCATTAAGCTCCTTATCTATTATCCTCAAAGCCCGACTTTCTTTTGTAGTCCAGAGTTTTCTTTTATCATCCCAGATTGCATAAAAATCTTTTCCGCGTATCATGAGGTCTTTTGTTTCATCTATGATAAAGGCAGGATATACTTCTGATCTCAACGCCTTTTTGTTATTTTTGTATCTTGGGACGAGGAAATCTAATCTTGTACTCATTTGTCCTCCTTTCTGGTACTTTTGATGTGACCAGACCAATGACCATATATATTTATATATTTTTTTAAAAATTAGCTAATCCACAATAAAGAGTATATATCTGGTAAATATGGTCATTTGGTCGTTTTTTTGGCCATTTTTGCCTATTTTTAGCCTCAAATTACCTCATTTTCACCGAATTTCTCACTACAATACCACTGAAGTTGCATCCATAAATCGGTCTTTCTCAAATCTTTTCCGTATCTGGTCACTATAAATGGTCCACCTTCACCGTAAAAATTGTACTTTCTGGTCATAAAAATATCGCATCTATAGTCCACAGAACGCCTAATTTGTTCCTCAGTTTCGAGTTCATCAGCTCTAAAATTAAGATTTCCAACCATAATCCAGAACCAAAGTGGTGTAGTTAACTCTGGAAAATCTGGGTCACCCATAATATCTTTGTCACATCTCACACTTAAAGCAACCAAAACCTCAAATACAGTAGCCGAAATATGATCCAAATACTTCGTTTTAAAGTACGATGGATACCCTGCTTCCATCAAATATCTACTACGCATGTTATAAGCATCAGACACTCGATTCTCGTCTTTCTTAACCCTTCCATCAACCACAAAAGTAATCTGGTTCATTTCATCCAGAATTATTTCTTCTTTATCATACGGATCTGGATCTCCATCAGTATCAAATGAATATAACCATTCAAAATCTCGTGCATACAAACCATGCGAAACTCTATCGATTAACTCTGGAGTCGGATAGATCTTATCGACCATCCACATAAAGTATTTATTCCATAGTTCTTTACTCGTCATACATAGTTGTTCACTTCCTTTCTTACAAAATATCAGCCAAAAAGAGAGACACTTGTTTACAAATATCAGTCTTTCTTATTCTTGTTGTCTTTTATCTTCTTTACTAATAATGCTCCTAAAGCCGCTGCTCCGGTGCCAATTCCGATAGCGAGGATCGTTTTAATCGCTCCTGAGCACTCTCCATACAAATACGCATCTGCTAATGGTTTCCCATTTGCCTGCATAGCTGCTTCAAGAGTTTTCACAAGAGTCGATAACTGTTCCTCACTCTCTACTTTGACTACCTGATCAAATGTCTTATCTCCAACATTTTCTATCGTAAATTTTAATAAATAATCTTTCATAAGTTATTACCTCCAAAATATAATAGTGCCTCTCTATTATATCCAAGGTTTCTCATGCGAAAAATAAAGAAGACCCCGTGTTTC